>JAZUAB010000026.1:0-30625 GCA_045637745.1 Candidatus Onthoplasma sp.
CCTTGTGTATAGCATAAAATATAGCAACAAAAAAGTCAAGAAATCTTGACTTTTTTTGTTTGTTAAATTTTATCATATGAACCATATTTACGTTTTGCCCTGACTCGAACAACTATAAATATAGTCACCACACCACCTACAGCAAGCAATGACCCTGCGACAATTAAAATAATTGCCCACAATGGTAAGAATGTTGTATCAACTACTACAGCGAACACACATCTGCCATATTCAGTTTTTAGTATGATGCAATCGTTATTGGATGCAAATTTAACTTCTTGAATATTTTCATTATCTGACGTTTGTTGGTGTAGTTGAGTCGTCTTCTTTGCCTTAGGTAGATATATTTGTAACCCTGGTTTCATCATTTGTTCAACTCCGCCGACAACAAGAGCAACTTTATAGCAATACTTCATCTTTTCGTTTTTGTCCATTTCAAGTTGAACTTTGCTATACATATATTGGAACTCTTCCGATCCATTTTCGTACACTTTTACAACCATATTTGCATTGATAGGAATCAAGCACTTCTTGTCAGCATCTACTATCTTAAATGTACCATAATCTTTTACAGTATAAGATATTTCATTAGGATATATGTCTATGTATACGTTTTTATACTTCCCTCCTTCATATGTCCCTTTAGATCCATACTTTATTATATAGTTTTCACTATCATCTCCAGTCAAGATGTCGCCAGCATCAAGATCAAGTTTAACTTCACGCGCAAAACCCACACTGAAATTATCTAAATAGAATTTTAATGCGCCTACGTTAATATCTACAGAATCTCTATCCACCTTATTTTGAACCAATATATCTATTGTGTTAACATGTACGACGTCTGTATTATCAAACACCTTATCACCAGCTATGAATCCTATAAATAATTCGCGATGAGTTATCTTTCCCGCCCTGTCCAACACAATATCTTTACCATTACTTATCACATAATTGGCAGATGGTATCATTTCAGTTTTTTCCAATAATATTAAATTGTTAATACTTATAGCAATTAATTCATCTGAAGCCTCATTGTCAGCATAAGATGCAGTTAATTTATTTACATCTACAGTTAACTGGTCATCTTCACAAATTCCATTGAATTTAAGTTTTGACACTAATATTTGTTTATCTCCAATCGTGTTAGTGCCATCATATACTTTAACTAAAGGTTCTGAAATTGTAATGGTTATTTTAGCCGGATTTATAATATAAGTTATATCTTCATCAAAATTGATGCTCGTTGACCCAGCGCCACCCGAAATTGTAACCGTAATTAAAACTTTATAATTACCAGCATTAATTGGCAAATCTTCCGAATCGTTATATTTTATTGTAAGAGTAAACCCTTCCACCACTATGATATCTCTGCCAACAACAAGACCTTGTTCTCGTGCATTATATGTATTATTATAAATATAAGGTTTTTCAGAGTCAGCATTATTTAGTTCAATTTTAGGTGTAAGCATTAGCACGATTTGAATGACGTTAGAGTTATTCAAAAATCTATCTAATGCCAATGAATTCCATACATCCTGCTCATCTAAAATCAGCATTGACACCCCTTCGACTATGTCATATTCATAGTCTTTACCACACACTTTAAATCCAGTAATTACAAATTTATTACCCAAACTACCTTTATCATAACTAAATGTCATATTGCTATTAAACATTGCCTCTCCAGTATATTTTAGATCTTCCCCATCATCAGTTGTCCCAGTAGTTGCAAACGTTCCATTTGTGGCATTGCCAACTGACAACTTAACCCCAAAACGAAATTGTTTACTAAAACTTATTAGGTTATAACTGTAATCAATATTATATGTTCTAAGTTTAACATAGTTAACCAAACTTACCACATCATACAACTCAGCCATTATACTTGAATTAAAATACACTATTAATGTATACCCTTCTTCCCACTTTTCACTATCAAGCGGAGATAGGGTCACGGAGTAGTCCTTGCTTTCTCCGAAGCCAAATTCAAGGACACCAAGATGCACCTCATCCAACTCTATACCAATATATTTTGGCTTAATATTAAGTATAAGTGTATCCTCAGTGCGGAATGTGTAGCCTTGTTCTAAAGGCTCTTCCACTCCATCACGTATTCTAACCCCGCTAAAAGTCAACCACGCTGACTTATCCTCAGATAAAGGATTTAATTCTCCATCACTTCTTTGGTTAGACAGCTGTAGAGTTATGGTTCGAAAATCAAACACTAAGTAAATCGTGATAAGATTTCCATCTATTAAGAAGTTTGCCGGATCAAATCTAAACGATGTTTCGTCTAAGTCTATTTCTTTTTCTTTGTTTGAAGCATCATAGAAATACACCTTTTGCAATTTATATCCATCAGTGGTGCTTATAGCATAATTTACCTTATCAAAAATTTGATGTGTGGTTTTGCTGTCTGTCATGTTACCACTGCCAGGAACATTTGTTTTTTGTCCATCCATATGCGCTTCAAAAATTATTGTATAGTATTCATATTGTAGTGTTACATCCAGTTCCATATTTCCAGTTATAGCATCAATATTATATTTTCCATCTTTCCAATCTTCTTGTTTTGTCCCAGTCATAAAGTTTGATAAAACTAATTCAATAGCGCTGTTGTACTCAAACCCATCAGCATAAGCGAAATATTCTGTCACTCCGCCTTCAATTTTAACCTCATTAACCTTGATTTCAACACCATTCATTGTAAGTGTTGGATAATCAATAAGTTCTGCCTTAGATCCGGCTACATAACACACTTTAACGCTATATGTGTGTATAGCAAAATAAATTTTTAAATTAACGTTATAACAATCATTTTCGTTGTCATACTCGCCAGTATTATCACATATTGCAGTTTGGAACACATTGTCAACAAGACTTAATATCCATACAGTTTCACAAGATGTTTCGTCGTTGTTAGATTGTAGAGATTCAATCGTATAAGCCTCCGCACCAATATATGCCCTTGCTACATAGTAGCCTGGTTCTGCGACAGCCTTAAATTTGTACTCATTTTCAATTGTTACAATACCAGAACTGAAGTTATTGTATTCTAAATTTTCATCCTGCAATTTTAATGAACCTTTATTATTTCCATCAGTTATTAAATTTCCGTTTTTATCAATATATAGTATGTTTAAATTATATTTTATTTGTTCAAACTCAATATCAAAATATTTATTTGCATAACTTTCATCCATAGTAAAGCTATATGTATATCTCTCTTCAGATATTGTTGGTTGATATACGTTGTTCATAAATCTAAATTGCACAAATTTATAGCCTTTAGCAATTTTAGCTTGTTCAATGCTGATAACAACTATTTCTCCTGCAATGGCGCTTATTTCAGCACCAGTTCCAATAACTCCGTTGACAGAATACTCTATTTGATGAGCATTTCCTTCAGCATCTTTATAGGCAAGTTCATTGTTAACTCTCAATAATATGCTTTGAGACAATTTATTATAATTAACAACTACAATAGCGTAATCTATAGCCTTTAAGTAACAGGTGTTACTATCGTTTAAAACGAACGACCATAAAGTACTTGAATTCTTATTTTTAAATGATGAAAATTGATAGAAATCCTCGTCTAAACTAATGGTTTGATACACTACTATGTGATTTTCTAGCAAATTGTTTAGAGTGATACTATATGTGTCGTCTTTTTCAATAGTTGCGCTTATATTTTCGCGATCCCTTGCACTATATTGAAGTTTGTATGTATTGGTATCTCCGTCTTTATAAAAGTTAATTCCACGCAACGAAATTCGATTTTCACTTGGGTAAAAATACATTGTATAATGATATCCATCAATTTTGTACGCACCATCAGTTTCAATCATGTCAAGCGTTACATCGGCTTCAATTGTTACACTATTTTGCCCAGAAGCATTTTCCTCGCTAAATTGAGTGCCTATCAATGAGAACGTTGCAGTGGTTCCGCTGTGTGTAAATTCAATGGCTTCCACCACTGTTGCTTTAAGCGAGCCATAATACACGTAACCAGTTGCGGTACTATTTTCAAAACTATATTGCCAAACTCCATCAGTTTCAGTGCCGACCTCAGATACAACCCCATGAGTTCCGTATGTCATTGTGTTATCGTTTATATAAATAACAACATTGCCAAAAGTTTCGTTCTTTGTATCAATAGTAATTAAGTCCGTATCCGTAACTTTATCAGACTCTTCATATGATATTATTTCTTCCACTAAAGGCTCAGAACTGTCTATAAATATTAATTCTCTACTATCCTCATTGTGTTTTACTATATCGTACTTCAAGTTTGTTATAGTTTCAGAACCGATACTGCTGTTTGCTAGTGAATATTCTACGCTTAAATATCTATAAGTTATATCTAAGTACATTGTTAATGTGTAAGTTTCATCACTTTCTGGTTCAAATGTACATATATAATTAAGAGTATTGTCTCCCTCATTTGCAATAACCAAATAATCAGATTCTGTAGGATCTTCTTTCAAACTCCAACCAACAATCTGGAATTTTTCCGTGCTTGCAGTAAAGGTTATTTGTGTCCCTTTTACCAATTTACCAGTGTTTAATGTATATCCATAGTCGGCATTAAAATATTCATCTATAATTTTAATTTCAACATCATATTCAATATATTCAAACACTATTTGAATTTCAGTATTAGCAGGCTCTGTTTCGCTTAATGTAAATTGTCCATCATCAAGCAATGTGTCATTAACCTCAAATCCAACAAAATTATAACCATATGTATCTAGAGGAAAATCGTACTTTGTTCCATCTATTGTCACAGACTTGTCTGTGCTATCATACAAAAGTTCTATATTTTCACCTGCAGTTAATTGCACGCTTGGAATATTATATAATGGAGTTTCTAATAAGACGTTATTTCCAGATTCGTTTTGCACATATGTTGCAAAATTGATTGTATAGCCTTTTTTAGAATAAAATATTTTTAACACACTATCTTCGGTTAATGACAAAGTCCTAGTCTTATAAAAACAGCTTGATGAGGTTGGATCTTCATCATTAAACACTGATTTTTCTGATTGATATATATCATTACCATCATTTAGTATAACAATCACTTCATCCCGAACCAAATAAACTTCATCTTCGGTTAGTTCGGAATAATAAAATGCAACTCCTATAAATTCTTTAATTTCTTCAAATGTCACTTCATTGCCAGATTCTAATGTAAGCTTATGCATATACTCAACGTTTGCCGTCAAATTAAGGCTTTGTTCTAGTCTGCCAACATTTAATGTTAAAGTCTCAAATCCTCTAGCCCCCTCGTCATTTACAATAGTATTAGAAATCACCATCGTATTTGTAGAATTTTTAATTTGAGTAAGCGTGTTATTGTTTATTTTAATATCTGACTCTGCAATATCATAAACATACACATCGTCTTTTGGTTCGATTATAATATCTACTTTGTCTAAATAAAGTTTTAATCCTTCAACATAAGTATCGTCAGTATCATCTGAAGGGTCGTTTACATCGTTTAATAATTTATGTTTTTCACCTTTTGTAACTTCCAATTTCATATTAAACTTAGCAAATAACGTTTCAGCAATATTCACCTCATTAGTAATTGTCCACTTATAAGGCTTTGATGATGCGTCTGTAGGATCATAATCGGCATTTTCTTCTAACTTATATGTTTGACTTGCAACATAAGCTCCTTGAGTTTCCGAACAAAAAGCTATTGAATTTACACCCAAATCAGCGCCATATTGCAAAAAGTAATTCATTTCGGCAGAATTTAACACATGAAGTCCGTCTACACTAATGGTATAGGCAATCTTATGCCAAAAAGGTGTTATGGTAACATTTTCTTCTGCCTCAAACTCCGCTTCCATATCATAAATATACTCAACACCGGCATCTGAGGTTTTTTTCCACATATCAAATTTATACCCAGGATTCATCTCTGCCTTCAAGGTTACTAAAGATCCAAGCACGTGCCATCCTTCTCCAGAATATGTACCCGCTTCATCAGTTATCTTGTTTTCCGATATTTCGGTTGCAAAAACAGCTGGGGCATTGTTTTTTACCCCACACATAAACACCGCCATAACAGCTATCAGCAATCCTAAAATAATTCGCTTTTTGTTCATAATTTATCTCCTATTGGATTTTATCTATGTGACAAAATGTGAGTTGACGCAATAGCGCCATCACTACACGCTGTCACAATTTGTTTTAATTGTCTTGAGGTTATATCGCCACACGCATATATATTTTTATGGCTGGTTTGACAATTCTTGTCAGTAATAATATAACCATTTTTGTTTGTTTTTAAATCAATTTCCAGCCACGATAAGTCTGGCTGTCTACCTAATGCCACAAACAACCCGGCAATAGATAATTTTACATTTTGTTTGGTTAATTTATTATATAGTTCTATTTGTTGTAGTGAATTTTCGCCAATAATACCAGTAACATCACAACCATTTTTTATTTCAAGATTTTTTAAATCTTTAATTTCTTCTAAATATTTAGAATTTAAACTTTTATTTGGAATAATCCAATATACATTTTTTGCCAAATTACATAAGTAGTTAACATCTTCAAGTGCAGTGTTACCTAGGCCATATACAGCCACATCCATACCCTTAAAGAAGTTGCCATCACACGTAGCACAATAACTAATGCCCTTGCCTACAAATTGCTTTTCTTCCTTTAGACCAAGCGTTGTTGTTTTTGCGCCAGTGGCAATAATAATATTGTCGGCTAAATACTTGTTATGGTTAGTTTCAACTAAATATTTTTTATTGCATTGAATTAGTTTGACAACAGACTCATTTTTCATATCAATATCAAGGTCTTTGACCTGTTCATACAATGCTTGTGAAATCTCAAAGCCAGATGCCTTTTTAATACCAGGATAATTTTCTACTGATGCCAAAATGGATGTCTGTCCACCCCAAAATCGTCCTTCTAATATTAATGTAGGAATGTTGGCACGGGCTAAATACATTCCTGCAGTTAGCCCTCCAACTCCTCCACCTATTATTATGGTGTTATATTCAATTTCACTGTTTTTGTTCATTATTCTAATCTCCAGCATTAACAACAATATTTACTTCTACGTAATAATACGCTTTGTAATATATATCTAGCGTTGGCTCTGGTATGCAATCTGAATTTAGCGTATAGGTTATCTCATATTTATAGAATTCCACACCTTCCACATCTTCCAATACGGCTTGACCAACTGTGTGTGATACTCCATTAAGTTGTATCTTATCTAACTTATAATACCACTCACCTGCATTTTGTGGCTTTGCTGTGTATATATAAATCTTAACCTCGCCGTCATAATAATGTTCAGATTCTACTTTATAATATACATTATTCGTTAACTTTAGTTCTGTAATTCCTTCTAAACTGCTAGACTTATCTTCAGCCTTATCGCTATACTCTAAATGCTCTTGTAACTTGGTATAATACTTTTCTGGTGATACTGTAATATCTATTACCATATTCTCAACCAAGTCTTGTGTTAATGTAAATCCAGACAAACTGTTTGCATTTGTTTTTAAGATGTCTGCAACCCCGCTTGAAGTTTCAGTAATAGCCACTCCATTTATTTCTACATTAAACTTGTAATACTGAGTGTCATTAGCATTGCTTCTTCCAGTTGACAACGTAGCAATAACCAAAGTTCCGTGGTCATAATATGTGTTCTGTGACAACGGCTCTTCATCTTCCTCTATTTTCGTCTTGAAGTCTATCTTAGTTTTAGATCCGTTGTTCGTTTTAACTGTTATCTTGTACTGATTTATATAGTTTACATATATCTTAAAGCTTACTTTACCATCCGTTATGCTGGCTGGGTAGTCTATTGATAGATAGTCATAGATAGCTTCTAATATTGTAAATGTTGAATCTAATCCTACAGCACCATCTGCTCCCATTGGGCTAGCATATGTATATCCTAGGAACCTATAACCAGGATTATCCACTCGGTTAATTAGCTTTAATTCAGCTCCAGGCATAAATGTTCCCACTTGGGTTTCCGTGTATGATGGGTCTCTTGAGATTTGAGCCACAGCAATGTTTTTGCCAGCATCTACCACATCTCCATCTGTTGTTGAATAATATACAAATTCTGCTATAATTGGCACTTCATTAAATTGTAAGAAATATGTTCCTTTAGATCCTTTAACCCCTGTTGCTTGATAACTTGCAAACAACTGGAACTCCACATACCCTGGCATGTCTTCCGACTCTTTTACAGCCAAGTCTGTCGTGATGTCATCTTTGATATATTGATTGTTAAAGCTATAACCCAATTTTGATTTTACATACACTGTTAAGCCGTCTCCGTCAATCAAGTCAATTCCACTAGCATACTCTGTTAATGGCTTAATCTCTCCATTGTTTACCTTTACGTGTACATCCGCAACACCTTCTTTGCCAGGGTTGGTTTTAATTACAACATTCTCTGGCTGAGGTATTACTTCTATCAATATTTGCGTTGTCTCATCTCCGGTAAATGTTGCTATATACACACCATTGTTGCCAGTTAGTTTTATACCATTTTTGTATACATTTAACTCAAATCCTGTAATTTCTGTAGATAGTTTAGCAGTTACTTCCAACTTATCACCATAGTAGTAATTTGGTGTTGTGCCTTTGTTTCCGGCAACATCCGCTACATTTATTTCGTAAAAAATCTTAGTTCCATCAGCCAATGTAATAGTTTCCCATCTTTCTTCGCCTGTCGCAGCATCTATTTCTCGACAATTTTCATACAATATTCCGTTGTATTCGCAATCAATTGAATATGTGTATGTCTTTGGAATAAATGTTACATATACTGTGCATTGTTTAGTTATCTCATATGAAGTGTCGGCAGATAATGGCATATTTATGTAATTTGGAGAAATCAACAATCTAACTCCTTGATAATATGTAGAATCAGCGGTCGCATTAAATGTAACTGTTTGACCAACATAACCTAAATATGAGCCCTTGATTTCTAAGTCACCATCTTCCGAACAACTTGCCACTTCTTGCCCCATTATTGTTAATTTTCTGGCTCCAATTTTAGCGTCATTGTCATCATATATATAGTCTGAAAATTTTATTTCTATGGTTGGAGATACTTCAATATAGAAGTCTAAATGTCTGTTTACATCCTTAACTTCTATAGATTGCGAATAATTAATTGTATAATTTAACAAATTGTCATCTACAGTCATGTCTATACTACCCAAAGAATCTGCTGGATAACTAAATCCCTTTACCAACTGCTCGGTAGAGTGTGACGACGAATGTTCAATATATAACTTTAGTATAGCATATTGCTCGTTTACACCATCTTCATCTATATCTTGATAGTAATATACATAACTATCACCGTCGCCCTTACTTAACATTACAATATCATAATCCTGGTCTATTGACACTTTTGTTAAGCCACCTTCTAAGATGAATAATAAATTCTCAGTCTCAGTACTTAATGTATATGTACGTACAACTTTGCCAGTTTCTATATCTTTTACGTTTACATTGATGTCAAATAATATATCTTTACATATTGCGTGGATAGTTAATTCTTCGTCATCTACTGCGTAAGGATCATTTGTTGCATAATATATATGGTCTCGCAAAAACTCTGGTGTTAATTCCAAATTATATATTTGATCCTTATCAGTATCCTCTCTGCTTTCCAAACTATCGGCTTTACTAGCAGATCTCCAATACAATAACTCACTTCCCAGTCTTACATTCATTGTTGATTTCATCTTGCCATTTATTTGTAAAGTCACTTTAGCCTCTGCTGGATTTGATGATGAAATGTTGACTGTATTGTTGTTGCAATCTTTTCCGTCTAGGCGGATATACCCATACTTAGATGTGTACGTCAATTCTTCATTTGAAATTTGATATGTAATTGTATAACTAATCTTCTCAAAGTTGGTTGCCACATTATAAGTTGCTCTATCTACAATATATTCTGTAACCCCAGATTGATGCGTATCTTTATCTATTTCTTGTAGATTTTGATAGGCGCTATATCCGGATTTTACTGGTGTCTGAAATATCTCATCCAAAGTAAATTCTTTAAATCTATACCCAATAAAGTCATCTAACGAATGGTCTATACTTTGATCTCTTGCCATTAATGTAAATTGGTTGCCAAAGTATATCTCTACCGTATTGCCTTCCTTCCAGCCGTTATCTTCAAGAATTTCTACACTAATATTTTCTCCATCAAACAACTTATTTTTAATTTCGGTTGTTGGCTCGTCACTATATGCTTTAATATAGTATTTATTTGACACCCCATCATTTATATATATCACCACATGATATGGGGAATGACCTTCTAATTCATATTCTTCTGTAGATCCTGGCTTCAATCTTATCTGTTCAGTTTCTTGCACTACAGTATAACCATTTGGACTCTGTGCCCCATCAAACAAGTTTGACACCTCAAGATTAATCCTCTTGCGATACCAGTATAGGTTTAGAGTATAGCCTTCACCACCATTAGCATTGTTTGAATTACAATACGCATATGTCCAATTGCCTGGATTTATTTCGCGTTCAGTTCCACCAATCTTTTCTTCGGCTATTGCGGTGTGTGCATCCTCCACCTTAGCCATTTGATACATAGTTATCTCGCTTACATTATTTTGTTTTATAATATAAAAGTATTGCATCTCATAATATGGTATTGTCCATGTTGGCAATGTCCAACTCCTATCCTCAAAGCCATGTGCATTTGAGTCGTAGTCGTAACTATATGTGACATAATGTGTTTTAGAACGCTTCACCGTTGAATTATATGTCATTTCTGAATCATTTAATAGATATATATAATAATTGTTAGATGCGTCCTTGAAAAGTTTTCCAGGTTTATCATTATAATCATCATTTACAATATACGTCCAAGCCTCATTTGCACTTGTCTCTGAGTCATCTTCTTCTATTGAAGTTAATGGCCCTATTACATTAAGGGCAGTTGACGCAATGTCTGAAGTAGGGGTTTCGGTTGTCGGCGTGCCATAAGGCTCATTAATATTAAATTGTAACTTATATAAATTAGGTAAATAATACCCTTCCACCTCTATATAGTACCCGGATCCATCGTGTTGATAATCCAAGTCATAATCCCACGTTCCGTACATTCTAAGTTTATTAGTAATGTCAACCGCGCCAGAGTTATATGGACATGCGTAAATTGGTGAGTAGCCTTTTATTTCCGTGAAAACTACAAAAGTTTTGGATTTAGTATAATCCGGATATGACATAAATATGTATTCGCTTCCATATATCACATGTGTCATGATAGTGTCATTGTAGTCCTTCTTATACGCTTCGCTACCATCAGTTTTGAATATAACATCAAAGTCAAAAGGATCCCAATCTGGAGTAATTTCTATGTTACCTTGTAGATATTGAAGATTAACACCAACATTGACTAGGTCGGTTTTAACTTCCGTTGGGACCCACTTTCCGCTCGAATCTATTACGTATTGTGTCCCTCCAACCTTTACTTGCCAACCGTCAACATCGTGATATTTCCAATACACCCCATCTGCCGTTCCATCATTATCGCCAATTACCGAAAGTTCTTTTTGCAACCAGTATCCATTATAATAGTCATTTGTAGCCTTTCCATCTCCATTTACAACCGCGTTGCTATCGCCAGCATTAATTGTTACTGTATATATTGGCGTCCACACCGCATAGAAAGTAACACTGCCTGTATGTAATAATTTTTCAAAGCCCTTGTCACCCTTGTATATATTCCAATACCATGGATCATAACCAGTCTCACCCCAGCCATAATCACCCCAGTCACCATCGTCTTCGCTGTACTCAAATTTGTCGTTAGAACCTTCTAACCCACCGCTTTGAATATTCTCATCCAACTCACTATACAACAAAGTCCCGCTATTAACATCTTTTCCAACATAGCATTCCTTAGGATAAATTGTGGCTGTCCATCCTACAAATTTATATGCATCAGTATGATTAAGTTTCGGGAACTCCTGCGCTGTATCCGTATATTTAACATCTCTGTTTTCAACATAGTGAGACGCGCAAGTATAACCATCATATAAGGCGCACAAACAATCAAATTCAACCTCGTATGTATTTTCGTCCCATTTCGCGTATAAATCTAATGATGTTGCAGTCGTTGCTGAAATATGGGTCCATGGTGCGTCTTCGCTCCCATGCTCCCAAAACCAGTGTGAAAATGTATAACCTCTTCTACCTACGTGGTCTTTATCTTTACCATTTTCATCTTTACCTGGAAGATAGAATTCATTACCAACTATATATTGAATCACTGCGTTTTTAGTTGTATCATCATAATCATATGTTGGATAGCCACGGTCTTGCTCTTCAAGTTTATAACCTTTATCACCAGCAGCTATACCACCCGAAAGATCACCACCAGCATTATAATATAAGTTTATTGTATAAATTTCAGTCCAAATCGCATAAAGTGGCACAATAGCGTCATCTTCTGCTGTCAAATTCTTAACTTTAGCCTTATCTTCATATTCAACAGCTCCATCACTAGTAGTAGACCATCCCATAAACACATAGCTTGTTGCGCTATATGCGTTGGCAGTCAATAGTCTTTCCACATCATATGTGTGTTCGCTATTATCCATGCTTCCACTAACTGTAACTCCGCTAGGCGCATTCTTCTCATATTTAATATAATATGTAATAGGCGTCCAGTGAGCATAGAATGTAATGGTTGTACCATCAATACTCAAATCTCTTGGAGCAAATTCTGAATTTACCTTAAGCTTGCCAGCCTCAGTCTCAGAATCGCTGTGCGATGGAATTATCCACCACCAATGATGTGTGTAACCAGTACGTTTCAAGTAAATATTGGGTAAGTAATTATAAAAATCTTGCGAAATAACAAAATTACCAGAGTCATTTACTGTCAGTTCGGTTTTCAGCGTAACTATATCACCAGAGCCTTCCCAGCCAGTAGCCCATTCGTTTATCGCTCCGCCGTTGGCATTACATTGAACTGTATATTCTATTTTCGTCCAAATTGCATAAATGGTTAAAGCTCCAGCATTGTTTAATGATTCTAGTGTGGTTGATGTGGTAACGGTCGTGCCAGAGCCATCAGATGCAGTGTTCCAACTTGCAAATGTGTGATAGTCTTTGGTCGCCTCTGGGAATGAGAATGTTGCATTATACACGAACCTTTTAGTTACTGTAGTTGCCCCCACAGTGCCAGTCCAACCATTTAAATTGCTTATTGTTCCGCCATTAGCGTTGGCTGTTATTGTGTAGGTATTGGCAGTCCAATAAGGTACCATCGTCACGGGATCTGCGTTGATAGGAATATTTGTTGAAGGCGAACTTCCGGTTGTTTTATATACCCAGTGACTGAAACTATAGCCAGTCGCAGTAGCTGTTGGCCAATAGCTATTTCTATATTGCGTTCCATAAGGAGCAGAGATTACGAGCTTGGCACTTCCCGTTCCACCACTATATTTTGTACACTCTTGTTGTACCCCTGCTGAACCGTCTATAATTTGTGGGCCAGCAAGATTAGTGTCAAATACAAGTGTACAAGTATCTGGAGTCCACTGAGCGTATAGGGTGACTGTTCCGCCATCTTCAACATACCATGATCCAATGACTTTGTCTGCAAGATCTCCAGCCGAAAACATAACCCCAGAGCCTGAGAAAGTCCCCCAACCCGCAAATGTATGATACTCTCTAGTATATGTGCAGGCACTCAATGTAGTTCCATCTCCATATGTGTGCGAAGTAGAACTCATTGCAGTCCCCGTTCCACCGCCAGCCTCATACTTAACTGTAAATGAAATAGGCGTCCAATGCGCGAAATAACTACCATTATACAGATAACCAGCAACTACTTTTGTCGTTGAATCAATTTTAGTTCCCCCAGGCGTACTTGTATACCAGCCATCAAAGGAATATCCAGTTCTAGTAACTTCGCTTGCGCTAGGCAAAGCTCCTATCTCAGCGCCAGGCGCTATACTCTTAGTTGCTCGTTCAGCAGTCCGCTTAGTCCAGCCATTGCTTAAATTGTCGTCGAATCCACCCCCATTAGCATATAGTTGTACGTCTTGGGGTTCGTATACAGCGTAAATCGAAGTCTTTCCTGATATGATTGTAGCAGTCTCCACCTTAGAGTTTAGATCATCTTTATCTAAATACCAACCCTTAAGTATATATCCAGAAGGAGCGGCAGCACTAGGAAATGTTCCGTAAGTGGCGCCAGCATAGGTGTCCTTTGTTATCGCAATTATCCAGTTGGACACTTCACCATCTACACTTGTTGCACCAATAGTTTTGGTGTATGTCCAGCCATTGACGGTTGTAGACGCTATAGGTTTTGAATTAGTTGGGTCGGGCAGAACGATTCCGGCACCAAGGCTTCCGCCATTTAAATATGCAGTCACCGTAACTGATGTTTTTGAATAGTGTGCATACATCTTTGCAATTTTATTTCCCTCATCCACAAATTCACTAAACCACACTCCCTCTGGATTTTCGCTAGAGGTTAAAAGTTTCGTGTTGCCTTTGCCATAGTACACACTAGAAGAGGCTGTAAAGGTAAGAGCTGTAAAGTGCCACGTTTCACCCACGAACTCAAGAGCATTGGAATTTTTATCGATAATAGAGCCCATTGTTTGATTGGTATATGCAGTAATTGTTTTATAGCCAGAATACACTGCCGCGTCTCCGTCTTTTGTGGCACAATACACACGAACTGACCATTTTTCCACAAAAACGCTTTGAATAAGCTCACCACCATTTATGTCCTCACATAGAACAAATGAAGTGTTGTAGTTTGTTAAAAATCCACCATCGGCTTCAACCTCTCGCCATTCATCAATCTTAGCAAGCGAATCAAGTGGTGGCGTGGATCCAAAATACTTCTCAGCATCACATCCGACACTAAAGTCCTCCAACGTTCCAGACCAGCAATTTGTACACAACTCGCCGGTACCCCAACCTACACTATCGGCAACGCTCTTCCAATATATACTATAATTATTGTCGTCTGGATAAGTAGCTTTAAGCTCCACCGGAGAAATAACGAAACAATCTTCATATTTCGACGAAGAAGCATTTCCCATCCATCCAGCAAGCCACCCCAAATAAATATTGAGAAACACACCTGTAGAGGCATCAATAGTCATGTTTAAATCTCTAACTATACAATTTCTCATGGTTACTGGTTTGTGTGCCGATCCCAATATTCCGCCACACGCCAACGAATTTGTATCAACCCAATGGGTAATCACTGCATTTACGTTCAATTTAACGGTAACGTGCTCAACAAACGTAACCCTGCAGTCTTCTATAACATTCCAATCACCTAGCGTAAACCCAACAAGCCCGCCAATATCATAGGACATACCCTCGGTTTGATCTGTATAGCTAACATTGGTGTTCTTGATAAACATATCCGTGTTGCGCACTATTCCTGGCATGTCTGCCAAGCCAATATATGCGAAAAGCCATCCAAAACCGATATTTGTTCCATAGTACTTCCAGCCCGCAGTTGCGTCAACAGCACTCTCTTGTTTAATTCCATCAGCAGATTCGGTATAGGTTTCTTCAATAGTTTCACTTTCAATATCTTTAGACTCAATTATTGCCATTTGAGGCTTAGTGTCTTCAGCTGTATGCACCGAATATCCTCCACCGTTAAATATTCCACAGAATGAATACTCTTGAATTTCGCCCTCGTATGGATTATCTGCATCGGCAAGGTCGATATTGCACACTTGCTTGTACTTAGCAGTGTTACCAATACCTGTGTTTACACAGTGTTGCATTGCATAATAATCCATAGCACTATCAATCAAGTACCAACCATTTTTATATTCCAAGCCTAGAGCAGTAATTTCATCTGCATATACTTGCTCTGGTTTGTCAAACTTAAAGTTTGGCACCACACCAGCAAAACCAGTAACTGCAACTAGTGCAATTGCCACAAACATTATTATTTTTTTGATTGATGATTTATTCATAAGTTTTTCTCCTTTAACCCTTATGCTTTAATTAAACGTTGCCAAGCATCACTTGTGCAACCCCATACAGCCCCTACACATCTCGCGATATATTTATATATATAATATACTAATTTGCGAGAAAAAACAAACATTTGACGAAATTTGTAGGTAAAGACAGAAATAAATTGGTGTAAAAATAATCAAAGGAAAATTAATTTTTAATCCAGCAAAAATTAATAAAAATTAAGTAATTTATAAAATTGTAAAAAATAAATAAAAACACCTATTTTTAGGCGTTTTTATTCGATATTTAATTTATTTTTAATTATTTTTGAATTAATTTTAGATTCTTGTCTAATTTAACCAAATAATATATTTTCGATTTTAATTTTATAATTTTTCAATTAATTTGAAATCTACACGACCTTTCTCGTCAATATTGATTGTTTTAACTTTTACACGGTCGCCAATTTTGACAACATCTTCAACTTTTTCAACACGTTCCTTGGCAAGTTTTGAAATATGAATCATTCCGTCCTTGCCTGGAGCAACCTCAACGAATGCTCCAAATTGCATAATTCGCACAACCTTGCCATCATATTCGCGATTAAGTTCAAGATCTTCTGCAATCATTAAGATAATGTCTTTTGCACGTTCAATCATCGCACTATCACTAGACGAGATAAATACATCTCCTTCATCCTTAATATCAATCTTGACGCCAGTTTCATCAATAATCTGATTGATTACTTTGCCACCAGTTCCAATAACTTCACGAATCTTATCTGGATTAATCTTGAAGCTTACAATCTTAGGAGCAAACTTAGATAATTCTGTGCGTGGCTGAGGAATAGCACTTAGCATCTTTTCCATAATCTCAAGACGACCAACACGAGCCTGTTCAAGAGCGGTTTTTAAAATGTTGCGGTCAATACCATGTATTTTAATATCCATTTGGATTGCTGTAATACCCTTTTCAGTTCCAGCAACCTTAAAGTCCATATCTCCAAGAAAATCTTCTAGTCCTTGAATATCTGTTAAGATTGCAACTCTATCACTTTCCTTATCTTTAATAAGTCCCATTGCAATACCTGCAACTGGACTAGAGATTGGAACGCCACCATCCATTAATGCCAATGTGCTGCCACATACACTTGCTTGTGACGTAGAGCCGTTTGAAGACAACACTTCACTAACTGTGCGAATTGCATAAGGAAATTCTTCTTCGCTAGGAAGTACTGGCAATAATGCACGTTCAGCCAATGCTCCATGACCAATTTCACGGCGACCAGGACTCTTAATTCCTTTAGCCTCACCAGTTGAATAGCCTGGGAAGTTATAGTGATGCATATATCTTTTGTATTCTTCTTCATCCAAACCTTCAAGAGCTTGCGCCTCATTTAGCATTCCTAGAGTTAAAGTTGTTAACACTTGAGTTTCACCACGAGTAAACACACCACTTCCGTGAACACGTGGCAATACGCCAGCTTCACACCAAATTGGACGAATTTGAGTTAACGTTCTTCCGTCTGGACGAATGCCCTTATCAAGTATTTTGCGACGAACTTTCTCTTTCTTTAAATTATATAATGACAAACCTATCCACTTTTCATTGTCAGGGAAGATTTCAGCAAAGTGGGCAAACACATCTTCGTTGAACACTTCTTCTTTGTCTTCACGGACATGGCGATCAAACTCTTCTAAAACTTCATCCATCTTTTTATCAGCATATTCGCGAACCGCCTTATCTAGTTCTTCTGGGATTTCGTCATAAACAATTTTGTCAGTCTTTGTCTTGCCAACTTCTTTGGCAATACTTTCAACAAAATCACATTGTTTTTTAATTTCTTCATGAGCAAACATAATTGCATCAAGCATTAATTCTTCAGTAACTTCTTTGGCACCCGCTTCCACCATAAGCACCGCTTCTTTTGTTCCGCTTACAGTTAAATCCATAACGCTAAGCTCGCTTTGCTCAACAGTTGGATTGATAATAAATTTGCCATCGATACAGCCAATGTTAACTGAGCCTGTAGGGCCCTCAAACGGAATATCAGATATTGATAAAGCAATTGAGCTACCTAACATTGCAAGTGGCTCTGGTTGAATATCAGTATCAACTGATAGCGGTGTTGCTATAATTGATACGTCGTTATAAAATCCTTTTGGAAATAATGGGCGCAAGGGGCGGTCAATTAAACGACTTTTAAGTATAGCCACATCTGATGGACGACCTTCACGCTTTTTAAATCCTCCTGGGATTTTGCCTATTGTGTATAATTTTTCTTCATAATCCACACTTAGTGGGAAAAAGTCTTGTCCTGCACGTGGTTGTTTGTTCATGGTTGCATTAACCATAACAACAGTGTCTCCGCATGTCACAAAACAAGAACCGTTAGCTTGGCCACAATATTTGCCAATTTGTACACTAACTTCTCTACCGCCAATGGTAGTAACAAATTTCTTTTCTTGCATAATTTCTCCTTAAAAACATTGATATTATAGCACACTTTTTTAAAAAAGTATATAAAATACAAACAAATTATTTCACTTAAATCAATATTTATTATAAACAAATGAATTTTGTTTGCGAAATCAATACAAAATATTGTACAATATATGTAAATATACAATTAAAGACAAAGGAGGTGTTATATGGCAAATAATTTCAACTACGATAGCGATGATCTAGAGTTAGACGATAACGGGCTTCCTAAAGATATTATAACCGACGATGAGGAATACGGTGAAGGGGAAGAAGGTCAAAACCTTCTTGAAAAAGGTAAAGAGCTATACGATAAAGGAAGAGATGCCTACGAAAAGGGTAAAAAGGTTTACGAAAAGGGTAAAGAAATTTACGAAAAGGCTAAAAAAACTAAAGAAACCGCTGATAAACTAAAAAATACTGCCGATACAGTAAAGGCGATCGGAGACACGGCAAAGACCTTTAATACAGCAGTTCAAACTGCTAATACGATAGGAACAACAGCAACCACCGCAACTACTGCCGGCGCCGCGGGCGGAACCGCTGTTGCTACGGGTGGAACCGCTGCCGTGGCGGGAACCGCAGGAGCAGGAGCGGGAGCCGCAGGCACTGCTGGCACAGCTGTAGCCGGTACTGCCGTCGTTGCCAACCCTTACGTTTTAGCTGCAATAGCGATTGTCCTTGCAGTGATAATAATACTAATAATACTAAGCGCCGTCATATCTGCTGCTATAACCTATATGGACGGGAAAACTAGCGAAGATTCTCTTCAAACAAATCCATACATAACCAGCGAATATTTTTACGGGATGCGGACAGCATACATCGATGACGAAGCTTTGCTAGATGCACTACAACTAAGTTACAAACAATATGCCGTTGACCTGATAACTGAATTGGGTAATAACCCGAAAATAACAATAAATATTAATTTGCCAGATAACTTCGATAATTCAACTGAAATAGATTCTACTATTACCAATATTTCATTAACAATAGGTAACATTGTAGCAAATGGTTTGACCGATTATATAGATGTGGAGTTCTCATCTATTTATCCAAATATTAAATATTTTGGATTAACCAAAGCTCAAAGCGACAATTTGAATAATTTCTTAAACAGCTATTTAATTTCCAACAACATTATTAGTATAGAAGATGATGTAAATCTGAGTGCCGAACTAGAAACCATTTCAACAAATGAAGAATTGAACTACATTTTTAATCTATGTGAAAAAGTTATGATTAAAGACTTCATTGCTAAGGAAGATGGGACTTCCGGTTTCCAAAAATCAAAGTATATTGGAAGGGCATATATGGCAAAATCAAAAATCAAATTAAGTGATATTGCATATGTTATTAATAATCAACTTATAGATAGAACTTCCTCAATCAAAGTTGTACAAGCAAATGGAACAAAAGAGGAAGTATTATTTGAAAAATCGTTCAAGGAAAATGCTAGCGATATCGAAATTGTTAATCTTCCGACTAGCACAACTGTAACGCTTGAAAAGTTTACATCTATAAATGAAACTCAACTCAATTTTTATAGTGAGGGTTTATCACTATTTGATGCAATAAAGCTATTAAATGCAGAACAGCAATATTTCAAGCAACTCGAGGTTGATAATAATGGCTCCAAAATCATCGTTTACACCTGGAAACCAATCGATGAAAATTCATTATATATAGAATTTACATCAAACGAACCATTTATGTTTGGAGAATTTAACTTGAAAGTTGAATAGTATTAAAAAATCACAGAAATTCTGTGATTTTTTGTTGTTTTTATTAAATTTTAAAAACCATTATAAAATAAAGTTATTGCTTAATTGTTCAATTCTTGCTCAGCCTTATATTCGTTACTAGCAAGAATTACAAAATTGTTAATTTTAATAAACAAGTCCTCTAATTTGTCTTGATCTGCAAGTGTTAGCGACTTTTTATTTAAGATTTTGCCCACCGCTTTAACATAATACATTATCTCTATATTTTCGGTGGTCATATAAGTTGCCACAGTGCCTATCGATGCATCTTCTTCATCGACCGCCTCTTCAGAATATTGTCTTACCTTGATTTGATTTCGATGTAACAACCAACTCAAATTTTTAGCTCTCGAGCCGTTCAACACGTCGTTGTAAAGTTCTTTGAACTTTTGAATATCTTGTTCCGCCATCGGCTTTGAATTTATGCGATTTGTCTTGCGGTTTACAATCATTCGCTTAATTATAGTGCCAAGCGGTTGTTTGCTGTATTCAGTTTTAGCATACACATATTTAACCGCCCAATTAGCATATTGCGGTGTCATGTGATATACCTTAATTAATATTCTTTTTTCATTATATTTTATAGGTTTATCACCATACAAATCCTCATATTCTTTCAATTTTTTAATAATAAATTCTTCTTTTTCTTTATTATTTTGAAATAGCGGTGTTAAGTAAATATTTCCGACATCATACAAGTCTGAAAGGCGTTCAGAAGCATATACCATTACACTAGTTAGTGATACACAATAATTCTCTTTAATATTAGCCAAATAATAGATATTATCCACATCCTCTTCAGACGACTCGTCTAAAATTTGCATTCCAATTGCCTTGCGGTTATATGTATCTTTTTGCGCCTGAGTCAAATCCTCTTCAAAGTCATCATACAAATCTTCAAGTTCATCATCAAATTCAGTGTTATATAATTCATCTGGATATTTATCGTCCATAGCACACCTCTTTGGTTTTATTATATATTATAATCCGTTCCAAATCAATACCCTTTTTGAAATTTAATTGTAAATTTTTAAACATCTAATTATTATAATATATAAAAAAATCCCTTTTCAATTGAAAGGGATTTAAAAACTAACCACGAAGACCAAGTTTTTTCTTGATTGCACGGTAACGTTCGATGTCTTCTTGTTCTAAATATTTAAGAAGTGAACGACGTTGACTATTCATCATTTGAAGACCACGAGTAGAGTGAATATCTTGCTTATTGTTCTTCAAGTGTTCAGTCAAATTGTTGATACGAGCTGTAAGTAATGCGATTTGCACTTCTGTAGAACCAGTATCGTTTTCATTCTTGCCATATTCAGCAATAATAGCTTTCTTATCAATCATAATTTACTCTCCTTTTATAAATTCGCCTATAACCTTGTGAGAATCGAGTAAGTTTCATCACAACGTCAAGGTACGCATTAAAGATAGCATATTTTTAAATAAATGTAAATAGATTTTTATAAATTTATAAAAAAAGTTTGTGTCACCACAAACTCTTTTTATTGTTTTTAATCCAGTTCAATTGCAAGAACCCGTAATTTTTGTTCTTCCTCTGGTGAATAATAAGTATGATAACAATCAACAACATTTTCCACTGTGTAGCCCTTATTAAATCCGGCCAATACACAATTTTCGTTATTAGCCATATCCACAAAAGAATTATACAATCTTAAGTCAATCACTTTTTTAACAAGCGTTTGATTTGGATTGTCGCGATTAACAAATAAAATCTCATCTCCTATATCAATAAGTTTGCGCTTAGCGTCATTTAACCTTATCTCAAGGGATTTTTTACCCTCAAGCATTTGTTCAAAAGGTAATTTATTTAATCTCATTTCATATCTCATACTTTATCCACCTTTAAATTTAATTTAACTTCGCCTTAAATCTTCGCACACCTGCAGAACTTGCTTCTTGTTTAGATATTTTAAATGTTCCAAGTTCTTTAGTGTTTGTTACGTGTGGGCCGCCACAAATTTCCTTTGAAATATCTCCAATGGTGTACACACTAACCTCATCTCCATATTTAGCACCAAAGTCGCCTAGCGCGCCACTGTCAAAAGCTTGTTGCACTAGCATAACTTCCTTAGTTACAGGGATTTCAGCCTTGATTGCATTATTGATAAAGTCTTCAAGTTCAGCAACTTCCTCATCGGTAAGTTTACGGTCAAGACTTACATCAAAACGCAAACGCTCTTGAGTAATATTACTGCCCTTTTGGTGAACTGTGTCGCCAAACATTTCACGTAGTCCTGCAAGTAATAAGTGTGCTGCAGTGTGATAACGAGTACATTCAATACTATCATCAGCAAGTCCGCCCTTGAATACGCCAGCACTAGTAGAACGTGCAAGTTCTTGGTGCGCTTTAAATGCCTCATCAAAGCCAGCCACATCAACAGTAAATCCAATTTCAGTTGCCATTTCAATTGTCATCTCTAGTGGGAAACCAAATGTATCAAACAATCTAAATGCAGATTTACCACCAATTTCAGTTTCTTCCTTGTAGTCAGGATTGGTCATCTTCATAAATTGATTTTTACGATTAATCCCGTTTACAACCTTTTCAAATTCCTTAGTACCAGCCTCGATAGTTTTGTTAAACTTTTCAATTTCCTTATTTACTTCACTAACAATATATTCTTCTTTCTCAATCAATAATGGATACGCTTCGCCGTAAATATTTTCAATATATTCCTTAATAATTGCAAGCAAACTTTCAGTTCCAACATTGATTTTACGAGCATAACGGATTGCACGGCGCATTAATCTACGCAAAATATAACCAGAACCAACGTTGCTAGGCAATATTCCATTAATATCACCAATTAGCATAGTTGCAGTGCGCAAGTGGTCGGCAATAATACGCATGGCTTTAGTGCTTTCTACATCTTCGCCGTATTTAATTCCGCTAGCATTTTCTAATATTGCAATTACACCTTTAAATATGTCAATCTTGTAGCCATCTGTTAATCCGTTTAGGAACATTAGTAAACGTTCAAAACCAAAACCAGTATCTACGTTTTTGTTGCTTAAAGGCTTGTATCCATCAGCAGTTTTTTCGTATTGCATATATACGTCATTACCGATTTCAACATATCTACCACAATCACAAGTGATATCACAATTTTCACTACACTTATTATCGTTGCGTGGATAGAACCATTCATTGTCTGGGCCACAAGGTGTGCCTGTTGTGCCTTCAAGTTCCCACCAGTTATCCTTTTTAGGTAAGAAGAAGATATTTTCCTTCTTAATTCCTAGATTTAACAACAATTCTGCAGTTTCTTCATCTCTTGGAGCAGTTTCGTCGCCTGCAAATACTGATGCACAAATTTTGTCCTTATCAAATCCAAGTTTTTCGGTCAACAATTCAAAAGTCCAAGCGGTTTTTTCCTTTTTAAAATAATCGCCCAAACTCCAGTTACCCATCATCTCAAAGAATGTGAAGTGACTTTCATCACCAACGCTATCGATATCAATAGTGCGCACACAGCCTTGAATGTTGCAAAGTCTTGTTCCGTCCTTGTGCGGAGCGCCTAGTAGATATGGCATTAATGGTTGCATACCTGCAACGTTAAACATAACACCAGTAGTTCCATCACCAATTAGTGATACCGCGCCTATATTTACGTGGCCTTTACTTTCATAAAACTTTAACCAAGTTTCTCTTAATGTTTTACTATCAAATTTCATAATTTTCCCTTTATTTTTTATCAATAATTATTGATTTACAATCCCAAGTTGTTTTGTTCTATAATTTCATTTAAAAATTGTTGTAAATCAATTTTAACTTCTTTAACCAATGCAAATCTAGGCACTTGTTTGCCATCAATTTCCTTAAATCCACAAAAATCACTTGCTGGACGCGCATAAAGCTCTTTATTTTGAAGTCCAATATATTTTACTAGTGTTGATTTATCTTCGCTAAAAGCTTCAGTGCCATATACCAAAACTGTACCGCCCTTAAAATGCTTATAAATTCCTGTTTTAATTTCCATAATATTCTCCTATTTGCTATCCTTTAAACTTACAGTTTCATTAAACACTGGTAGGTCGACAGTTGAAGTTTTGTCCTTTATATAATAGCCCATACGTACAAATTGCATTGCATTTGTTTGGTCTAACGCAAATGGTTCGATATATGAATTTTCTTCAACCATAGAAGCAGGATTAATAATCTTATCAAGCATACCCTTTTGGTAAGTTTCGCCTTCCTTTAATAGATTATAGAACTTACGAGTTTTGCAAGGTACTGCGTGTTTGCAACTTAACCAATGGATTGTACCTTTTGCCTTAATGCCTTGTTCTTGAGCATCATAAATCACACTACAATTAAGTTGTTTAATACTTCCATCTTCGTTTTTAACTACTTCATCACACTTAATGATATATGCGCCCATTAAACGCACTACGCCATCTGGTTTTAAGCGGTGGAACTTACCTTCTGGAAATTCCATAAAGTCCTCTTGCTCAATATACAATTCGTTACTAAATGTAACTTCGTGCTTAGGTGCATTTTCAATGGTTGGGTTGTTTGAAATTAAGCATTGTTCTGTTTTATCGGCTGGATAATTAGTAAGTACTACTTTTAATGGTTGTAATACCGCCATAACACGTGTAGCATTTGCATTCAAGTTTTCACGCACGCAGGCTTCCAAAATATGAGGTTGAACTAACGAATTTGATTTTGCCACACCAATACGAGAGCAAAATTCCTTAATAGCGTCCGCTGGGTAACCCTTACGACGTAGTGCAGACAATGTTGGCATACGAGGGTCGTCCCAGCCATCAACGTAGTTGTCCTTTACTAGTTCTTGCAAATAGCGTTTTGAAAGCACTGTACCATCGATATTAAGTCTTGCAAATTCAATTTGACGTGGATATGGTGGCTTAATTAAACTACAATTTTCAACAAACCAGTTATACAATGGTCTATGGTCCTCAAATTCAAGTGAGCATAATGAATGTGTAATACCTTCCTTAGCATCGCTCAATGGATGCGCAAAGTCGTATATTGGATAAATGCACCACTTGTCGCCTTGACGATAATGTGTGGTGTGCAAAATACGATACATAATAGGGTCGCGCATATTAATATTGGAATGTGCCATATCAATTTTTGCGCGCAATGTTTTAACTCCGTCAGCAAATTCGCCAGCACGCATACGAGCAAATAAATCAAGGTTTTCCTCAACACTACGATTACGATAAGGGCTTTCTTTGCCCGCTTCGGTTAGTGTACCACGCATTGCATTTACTTCATCTGCATTAAGGTCACAAACATATGCCTTGCCTTGCTTAATTAAGTCAATTGCGCAATCATATAAAAAGTCATAATAGTCAGACGCATAATAAATCGCTTCCCAATTAAAGCCTAACCACTTAATATCTTCTTGGATTGAGCGCACATATTCTTCATCTTCCTTGGCTGGATTAGTGTCATCAAAACGAAGATTTGTAATTCCGCCAAATTTTTGTGCAGTCAAAAAGTCAATGCACACCGCCTTGCAGTGACCAATATGTAAATATCCGTTAGGTTCTGGTGGAAAGCGAGTAATGATTTTAGTCAACTTCTTTTCCTCGATATCATTAATTACTGCTTGTTCTATAAAATTACTAGGTGTAATATCCATAAATTCTCCTTTGTCAATACACTGTATTGAATTATTTATTTAAATAATATAATTAATTTATTAAAAAGTAAATAGATTGACGCAAATTTTTGCAAATTATTTGTAAAAAACGCTGATTATCTCTTCAACATTTTCCCATACTTTATACTTTTCGCTCAAACTCTTGTATATTAAATCTAATGATTGTTGGTCAGATTTGTTGCCAAGTTCCAGTTTGACTCCATTTTGCTCCATTTGCTGTGACATTGTTGTTAAAATGCCCACAATATCATCAGTGGTCGCCTTGTCAAAACGCTTATTATAATAACTGTTGTAATATCGCCACATATCATCATTTATTTCCATATAAGAATTGCAGTGTTGGCACACCAATATTCGCTTAATTAATCGCTGTTTAACTGGTATAAAAAATATGTAGTTGGTGGCATACAATTCCACCAAATTAACATCTCGTAATTCTTCTTTACAAATGGTGCATCTTCTTACACCAAAATAGCCCTTATCTACAGGCTGAATGTCTTTTCCAAAAAATTTCATAATGTAAGTTTAGCACCGCACAAACATTTTGTCAATATTTTGGCACACAAAATTAGTAGTAAATATGCTAACAATAACCTTTGAATTAATATAAATTAAAAGGACTAAGCCTAAAATATAGGCTTAGTCATTTTAACTATTAAACAACAAGTTGTATTCTTCAAGTGAAATCAACACTTGTCTTGGTTTGCTACCATCTGCCTGTGATATAAATCCATTCTGCTCCATTTGGTCAATAATACGCGCAGCACGTGCATACCCCACACCAAATCGGCGTTGTATCATTGTAATTGATGCTTGATTTGCCTGTATGAAAAATCTTAAAGCATCTTTCAACACTGGATCGAAATTAACATTGTCGCCATCCATATTTTGTGATACAGCTTCAGCACTTTGGTTGATTGCTTTTAAGGCGTCATCATCAAAATCTGCACGGTTGTTTTCCTTAATAAACTTAACCACGCTAGCAACTTCACGGCTGGAAATATATGCACCTTGTACACGTCTTGGCTCTGGCAAATCGCTAGGCTTAAATAGCATATCGCCCTTACCCAATAATTTTTCAGCACCGCCCATATCAAGCACGGTTTTGCTGTCTGCAAAGTTAGTTAACGCAAATGCTACACGACTAGGCAAGTTTGCCTTGATTGTACCAGTAATAACATCTACCGATGGTCGCTGTGTCGCAATTACTAAATGTATACCGGCCGCACGTGACTTTTGAGCCAATTTCATAATGCGCTCTTCCATTTCACGCTTGGCCTCTATCATAAGGTCGCCCAACTCATCAATTACTATAACAATATATGGCAATTTTTCCACTACATTATTTTTAACAATATCAAGCGAGTTGTATTCTTTAATATTAACCACTTGATTGCGTTGAAGTAGTCCATATCTATATTCCATTTCCTTAATTGCCCAATTTAATGCATTAATTGTCTGTTCCTTAGTTGTAATAATGTTTGGAGTTAATAAATGTGGTAAATTGGCGTAGGTTGAAAATTCCACAGTTTTAGGGTCAATCAATATCAATCTCACATCTTCTGGACTAGATTTATATAGCATACTTATAAGCATTGTGTTCAAGCATACTGATTTACCCGAACCGGTTGAGCCCGCCACCAACAAGTGTGGCATTTTGTCAAGGTTGCAGAACTGAATACTGCCATTAATATCTTTACCTAGCACAAATGACATTGGATTTATGCGCTTTTGGAAATCAAGACTTTCAATCATTTCACGCAAGCTTACACCCATTACTGTACGATTAGGAACTTCAATACCAACCGCATTTTTGCCAGGTATTGGCGCTTCGATACGAATGCTTCCGTTAGATGCTAACGCCATTGCGATATCATCTGCGTGGAATTGAACTTTTTTAACACTTACGCCTTGTGGCATTCCTATTTCGTAACGAGTTACCGCTGGTCCTACTTGTACTGCCTTAACTTTGGCATTAATTTTAAAGTCTTCCAATACGCGTTCTAGTTTTTCAATATTTTCGTTACACTCTTCTTCACTTACAACATCCACATTTTCAAGATATTCCAACAAACTTGCTGGTGGTTTTACATATTCTGGATGATATTTCTTAGGTTTGCCTAATAAATTTTCTTCTTTCTTTTCTTCCACTACCTCGCGTGTATATACGTTTGGCTGAGTATTAAAACTTGATGTATGCACAACTTCAGCAGTGTTTGGCCTTGCAAATTGTATATCATTTTGCTTGATAGGAGTCTCTTGAATAGGTTGTTCTTTTATTGCTGTAATATCGTTATCTTCAAGTTCGAAATCTTCTTCTAAATCAATATTATCAACATCTTCCCAATCTTCATCTTCAGAAGTAACAACTTCTTCTTTAGGCTTTATCTCATTGGCAGTATAATCAAATGTTTGATTTAAATTTAATTGTTGAGTAAGTTGTGGTTGATTATTGTTTGAGGATTGATTAAATGCATTTGGTTGTATTGGACTAACCTCTTGTATTTTATTAGCCTCAATATTGATATCTTTACCCTCAATTACTTTAGCATCTTTATAAAAATCTTCTGTGTCGGTCACAAATATATCACTATTGGTGTTAACTTTGCTAAATATATTATTTGCATTTAAGTCGGCAAACACATTTGTTGAGTTTATATTTCCAAATATATTCCTGCTAGAGTCAACGTTGTTGAATGTTTCATTTTTAACAGACTCGGTTGGTTTTTCATAAGTTGGTATTGTAATTTCTGGTGGAGTTAAAATATATTCTTTTTTGCTTTTATACTTTTTAGGGGTGTCCGGAATTTCATCCAATCTCATACTTGAACTTATGATGGTTGAACTGCCACTTTCAAGACCTAATTTTTGTTTTGCAATCTTCTTTTTTAAATCATCTTGTTGATATTTGATTGTAACTGGCACATCTTCACGCTTTTGCTCACTAATCAGCCCGCCAAAATCAAAATTGCTTTTCTTTACAGGCTCTTCAACCTGTTTGGTCTTTACAGTGTGCTTAGAGTCTACTATCAACCCTATAAATACAGTCAACATAATTGTGGATAGTATATATGCCCCAACTACAGTCAAATATTTTTTCATCCAGTATGTAAACAAGCTCATTATTAAGCCCGCCCCACTGGTTTTAAGGCTATAAGTGTCTGCTAAGTATTGTGAGTAGGAATCAAGGTTAATTCTTGTTGTTAAAATCAAGTGAACAATCATCAGCACAAAAAATAACGCACAAGTCAAATACATTACATACTTTTTATTAATTTCATACCTGGTTTTACCCAAACTCATTGCACACAGAAATGCTGATAACACGCACACCGGATATGCTGACAAGCCTAGCAAGCCCAACATAAAATTCTTGATAAAATTTTGTGGTAAGCATAAAGCCACAAAGCATACAACACTTACCATTAATAAACAAATCAATGCAAAACGCCCCTTGCTAATAATTGGAGGCTGTTTAACTTTGATTTTTTCTGGCTTTTGCTTCTTCTGCTTTTGCTTAGAAGTATTTAAAGTTGACTTATATATTGACACAACTTATCCCCTTTGCAAATATTATACATCGTTTTCACGTTTTTTCAAAACAATTTTATTAAATGTTTAATTAATTTTTACCATATTTAATAAATTTAAAAACTAAAAGTTATAATTATTAAGTTAGTTTTTACATTTTATTTATTAATTTAAGCGTCATTTCCTATAGTTTTGCTTACAGTTGTTGCAATAAATCCATTATTTTGGGCGTATGCCAAAATATCGCTTAATGCATCTAAAGTGTGCTTGGTTGGATGCATTAATATTAAATCTCCGTTTGACAAGTTTTTTGTAGCACGTTTAAATACTAAATCTCTATCTTTATCACGCCAATCTATTGTATCATGTGTCCACATAATAGTTTTATAGCCAAGTTCTGTAGCAGTATTTATAGTCACATCATTATATGCTCCAGATGGTGGTGCAAACAGGTTCATTTCAACACCAAGATTTGCATTTACAATTAAATGAGTTTTATGTATTTCGTCATAATTTTGTTGCTCACTAATTTTGTCGTGGTCTTTGTGATTGTATCCGTGATTTCCAATTTCGTGACCACGGCTGTAAATTTCCTTTGCCATATCCACATTTTTAGCCACCCAACTACCGCCAACAAAAAAAGTTGTTTTCACGTTATATATATCGAATACATCCAACATATCTTCAATATATTCAGTACCCCAATATACATTAATCATAAAACTTACATTGTTTTGTGTTGCATCTCCCTGATAAATTACGTTTGGATTTACGCTTACACTCACGCTACTGCTAAATGGTATTGCTACAAGAACTAGTCCTAATAATACTGCAACAATTATGATATTTGACACTGCTCTTATTTTTTTCATACCAAAGTATATGCACCAAATGTTTAATAAAGACTAATAATATCGGCAATAAATTGACAAAAAAATAAAATTTATTTAAAGATATTTATAAAAAATGTTGACAAAACCATATTTTTGATATATACTAGCATTGTTATTGTAAGAGTTTGGGGACGCCCAATCCTTACAATTTAATATATATGCGTCGTTAGCTCAGCTGGATAGAGCGTTGGTCTACGGAACCAAAGGTCAGGAGTTCGAATCTCTTACGCCGCACCATATACTTGGCTTAGCCAAGTTTTTTTGTGCCATAAATATGTTTTATGTA
>JAZUAB010000027.1:0-2044 GCA_045637745.1 Candidatus Onthoplasma sp.
CTATTACAATTAATGTATTAAAAGGTAAAATATGAAAATTAAAAATTTGTTTGATGACTTGAAACAATTAGGGAACAAAAAATATTATTTTAAAAATGGCGAAGAAGAAATTTACTTCTATAGAAAAGATTTAGAAATTGAAATTGTTAATATTAACAATAATATTGATTTAATTATTAACCAAAAAGGAATAAGAAATAATTATGTAAATTCAAATAGTATTCCTGATGATTTTAAAAACGCTATTAAATTGATTCTAACTTCATCTTTGGCCACCGACGTTAAGTGTAAAAAAATATCACAAATTTTAATTGAAATATTTAATAAACAGTAAATAACTTTCATACCTGTTACATAGTGTGGTTGGTGGAAACGCCAACCACACTTTTCTTGCCGAGTATTCGTTGCAAATTTACTCTTTACAAATCAATAACCTTGTGATATAATATCCTTGATGGAACAAAGATTTTAGGTGAAACTTGGTCTGATGGCACAAAATTACGCTATTTGTATGATGAAAAAGGTGTTTGTGGTATAGTCTATAATACGTGTTTATACGTATTAGAACGTGACTTTGACGGTAGCATCGCAAAGATTTTGAGTGACGGCAGACCAATTTGCGAATACCACTACGATGCCTGGGGTAATTGTAGCGTTGATATCAATACTGACTTACTTGATGAAAGCCTTACCGAAAACGAAAGGTTTGTTATTAACAACAACCCGTTCAGGTGGAAGGGCTATTACTACGACGTTGAAACCGAGCTTTATTACTGCAATTATAGGTATTATTCACCATTGCTTTGCTCTTGGATTTCACCTGACAGCCTTGACTACTTAGATCCAAGTTCTATTGATGGCTTAAATCTATACTGTTATTGTTACAACAACCCAGTTATGTACGTCGACCCTAGTGGTCATAGTGCTATTTTAATTGGTTTAATTATTGGTGCTATTGTAGGTGCAGGTGTTGGTTTTGGAACGGCGGCTTATATTGACTACAAAGATGATGGTCAAGTTTTTAATGGCAGTGTCGCTTGGTATGATTATTTAGGCTCAACCGTTTTAGGTGGTGTACTTGGTGCCGGAATTGGTGCTGGTATTGGGGCTTTTGCAGGCATGAGTTTTTCTGCAAGTTTTCCAACTTTTGGTTGGATAAATTCAGGCGGGTCTTTTATGTTTGGCGTTGCTGGTGCAACTACGTTAACCTTTACGGGGGCACAAGCATTAGAAATAGCGGGCTTACTTGGAGTAACCTACTTATTTGCGTCAAATAATAGACCTGGCAATAATAGAGCTCAAAATAAACAATTTGAGCAAGCCGCTAGGGCAGCTGGATATAATACAAAAGACCCAAGAGTAAAGGATATGTTAAATGAGGTACATCAATATATAAGAAAAAAGAAACTAAATTTGGGATGGAAAGAATTGCTCGAATTAATTAGGGAGTGGCTAGGCTAATGGACAATAATTACGAAGAGATTGTTAATAATTTAAATTCAGGAAAAATAGAAAGCATTTTATTTTCAATTAATAAATATGCGCATTACCAAAAATGCAGTATTAAGAGATATATTGACTATGTTGATAATGGTAAATATATAGTTAGAATTGAAGTTAAACTTGTCGAAGATGACAGTGAAACTATATCTTTTTACAAATGCTTTAAAGAAGATTGTAAACTTTTTAGATTTGGGAGAAAAGGTTCTTTTACTCTTAAACAGATATGGGATAATGTTCAGATTTTACAGATAAATTATTACAATGCTACGTAATTATTTAATAACAAATTTAAAAAATAGACCACCATATCGAGGCGCTTAAAGGTATCCCAATAAAGTGGCTTCAGTTTAATTTGATCTACGTGTGGTTGGTGGAAACGCCAACCACACTTTTCTTACCAAGTATTCGTTTTAAATTTACTCTTTACAAATCAATAACCTTGTGATATAATACTTTTAATCAACAACCCGTTCAGGTGGAAGGGTTACTATTACGACGTTGAAACCGAGCTTTATTACTGCAATTATAGGTATTATTCACC
>JAZUAB010000028.1:0-2397 GCA_045637745.1 Candidatus Onthoplasma sp.
TAAAAGGTATTAGCTTAAAGATTCAGCCAAACAAAACCACAGCAATAGTTGGTAAGTCTGGTGGTGGTAAGTCTACAATGCTTTCACTTCTAGGGAAAATGTATGTGCCTACTAAAGGGAAAATTCTTTTTGACGGAACCGATTTAAATGATTTAACAGAAGATAGTTTAAGAAATGCTATAGGTATAGTAAATCAATTGCCATATATTTTTAATACAACGATTAGAAACAATATGAAATATGTAAAGCCTGATGTGACAGATGCTGAAATTTGGGAAGTGTTAAAAAAGGCTCAAATTTATAACGATATAAAAGCCCTGCCGGAAGGACTGGACAGTACAATTGGTGAAAATGGGGTAAAAGTAAGTGGTGGGCAAAGGCAAAGATTAGCGATTGCAAGAGTACTTTTAAAAGGCAATAAAATACTTGTATTTGATGAAGCAACAAGTGCGCTAGATAATACTAGTCAGGCTAAAATAGTAAAAGAACTTGATAAATTAAAGCATGACCACACAATTGTTGTTGTAGCACATAGACTTACTACCATTGTTGACGCGGATAATATCGTAGTGTTAGATGGTGGCAAAATCGTGGCGGAGGGTACTCATTCACAACTACTAAAAACTTGTCCTACGTATCAAGAACTTTACCAAGAGGAAGAGGATAGTAGTAAGGTATAAAAATAAAAGTGTAAAATTAGAATGTTTGTTCTATAATTTTACACTTTTTTGTTGGTCAAATTTTGTTTATTGTGCTAAAATAAAATTATGATAATTAATGGTGTAGTAACAGAAATCGTATTTAGAAATGGCGATAATAATTATACTGTGATGGTGGTTGATTCTCATGGTGAGTTTATTACGGCAGTGGGCAAGATTCCTCTTGTGAGCGAAGGGGAAAATGTTGAGCTTACTGGCGATTTTGTTGCGCACTCAAAATATGGTGAGCAGTTTAGCGTAAATAGTGTAAAATTAAAACCACCTACAACATCTGAAGGGATTATTAGATATTTGAGTAGTGGTCTTATAAAGGGTGTAGGGCTTATTACAGCAACAAAAATAGTTAAAAAATTTGGCGAAGGCACTCTTGACATAATTGAATTTAATCCCACTAGGCTTGCAGAAGTTAATGGAGTAAGTGAAAGAAAAGCCTTAGAGATTGCTGAAGAAGTGAATTCTGTTAAAAAGATGCAAAATGCTGTAATGCTTATGCAAAACTACAATATTAGTACCAATTTGGCGATTAAAATTTATAATTTTTATGGAGAATCTACTGAGGCGATATTAAAAAACAATCCATATAAGCTAATTGAGGATGTAGATGGAATTGGCTTTTTTACTGCGGATAAAATCGCTCAAAATATGGGCATTAAATCAGATAGCAAGTTTCGCTTTAGGGCTGGAATTGTACATGTATTGAGAGAAAACTGTGATAAAAGCGGCAATACTTATGTTACTAATGCGAACTTAGAAAGTGAATTGTATGAGTTGCTTAGAGTTGATGGCGAACTTTTAAAAGATGTATATATTGAAGTTGTTAATGATTTGGCTAGTGATGATGTTATAAAGCGCTTAGAGAAAGACAACGATATAATTTATGCGCTTACTAAATACTTTAATTTGGAAAAAATTGTCGCAACAACTCTCAAGTTATATACCTTAAATACTTTAGATGAAATTGAAAATATTGATAATAATATTGACCTATATGAGCAGCTTAACAAAATAAAAATGCATACTGCTCAGAGGGATGCGGTTAAAATGGCTATACAAAATGGAGTCAGTATTGTTACTGGTGGCCCAGGAACTGGAAAAACAACTATTGTAAAATGTATTATGATGTTGTTTAAGCAAATGGGAAAACGTGTAAAACTGCTTGCACCAACAGGGAGAGCTGCAAAGAGACTAAGCGAGAGCTGTGGAGTTGAGGCTAGTACTATTCATAGAGCTTTAGAGGTGGATTATAATATGCCTCAAATGTTTAGGTATAACAACTTAAATAAGTTGCCCTATGACGTAATTATTGTAGATGAGATAAGTATGGTAGATATTCAGTTAATGTATTATCTACTTAGAGCATTGAAAAGAAATACTCAAATTGTATTTGTTGGTGATAAAGATCAGTTACCAAGCGTAGGTGCTGGGAATGTACTTAGTGATATGCTTTGTAGTGATATTATCCCTAAAGTTTGTTTAACTCAAATTTATAGACAAAGCGAGAATAGTTTAATTATTACAAATGCCCACGCAATAAATAATGGTAAGATGCCTACATTAGATAATAATAGTAGCGACTTTTTCTTTACGGAAAAAAGTGATACGACCGATATTCTAAATACAATTATTGAAATGTGTGTTACTCGTATTCCAAAGTTTTTAAATATAGATAGCAGTAAGG
>JAZUAB010000029.1:0-17410 GCA_045637745.1 Candidatus Onthoplasma sp.
ATAAAAGTATTTTAATTTATTAAAATATATGTTATCATAATAGATGATAGATTTTTGATTAAAAGGAGTGCTTATGGAATATAGAGATTTTGAACTTGTGTCAAAGTTTGAGCCAACTGGTGACCAGCCTCAAGCAATAGATAAGCTTGTGGAAGGTATTAATGATGGTCTTCAATCTCAAGTGCTAAAAGGTGTTACTGGAAGTGGTAAGACCTTTACAATGGCTAACATTATTGCCAAAGCAAACCGACCAACACTAGTATTGGCGCATAATAAGACGTTGGCAGCACAGTTGTGTAATGAGTTTAGAGAATTTTTCCCTAATAACCGAGTTGAGTTCTTCGTGTCCTATTATGATTATTATCAGCCTGAAGCGTATATTGTTTCAAGCGACACTTATATTGAAAAAGATATGAGTGTAAATGACGAAATAGATAAGCTTAGACACAGTGCAACCTCTAGCTTGTTGGAACGTAGCGATACTATAGTGGTTGCCAGCGTGTCGTGCATTTATGGATTGGGTGCGCCTAAAGAATATTATGATTTGCATCTGTCACTGCGCGAGGGTGATTGTGTTGATAGAGATGAAATAATACGCAAATTAATCAGCATACAATACACTCGTAACGATATAGATTTTCAACGTAGCACATTTAGAGCAAGGGGCGATATATTGGATATTTTCCCCGCAAGTAGCAGTGAAAGAGCCATTAGAGTTGAATTTTTTGGCGATGAAATTGAAAGGATTAGCGAATTTAATCCTATTGATAATAAAATATATAACAGATTGCAACATGCGGCTATTTTTCCGGCATCGCACTATGCGGTTGGCAGTGAAAGGCTTAATCAGGCTTTACAACAAATTAGGCAAGATGCGGTTGAGCGTGAGCAATATTTTTTAGGAGAAGAAAAGTATATTGAGGCTCAGCGCATACGCGAGCGCACTAACTATGACCTTGAAATGATGCAAGAAATGGGCTATTGCTCAGGTATTGAAAATTATAGCAGATATTTTGACGGCAGAAATCCAGGAGAACCACCCTATACATTATTGGATTATTTCTCTGAAGGATTTTTATTGTTTGTAGATGAAAGTCATATTACTTTACCGCAGGTACGTGGTATGTTTAATGGTGACAGGGCGCGTAAAAATGCACTGGTAGACTATGGATTTAGATTGCCATCTGCATATGATAATAGACCACTAAACTTTGATGAGTTTAATAGTCGTATTGGTCAGGTGGTGTATGTATCTGCTACTCCTAATGATTACGAAATAAATAAAGCAAACGGTCAGGTGATAGAACAGTTAATTCGCCCTACATACCTATTGGACCCTGAAGTTGAGGTTAGGTCAAGCGAAGGTCAGATTGACGACCTTTATAGTGAAATTCAAAAAACAGTTGCGAATGATGGTAAAGTGCTAGTTACTACATTAACTAAAAAGATGGCAGAAGATTTAACAACCTATTTCAGTGAAAGTGGAGTTAAAGTAAAATATTTGCATAGCGATATTGATACTCTTGAGCGTGTGAAAATTATAAATTCTTTGCGTGCTGGCGAGTTTGATGTCTTGATAGGAATTAACTTATTGCGTGAAGGGCTTGATATGCCTGAAGTTAAATTGGTTGCAATTTTGGATGCAAATAAGGAAGGTTTCCTTCGTAGCACAACATCGTTAATTCAAACAATTGGCAGATGTGCGCGCAATAGTGAGGGGCGAGTAATTATGTATGGTGACACAATTACTGATAGTATGCGTCGAGCAATAGATGAAACCAACCGCAGACGTGAAATTCAAATGGCGTATAATCGTGAGCACAATGTTAAACCTATGACAATTAAGAAAGATGTGGTTGATACGTTGAAAATTTCAATGGAGTTAGATGATGTGCAAATGTCGCGTTCGCAAATTATTGATAATATTGAAAAGTTAAAAGCTTTAATGGCAAGTGCGTCAGCTCAACTTGATTTTGAAAGCGCAATTAAATATCGTGAAGAAATATCGAAATTAAAACAAAAATTAAAAAATAAATAATTAATTTATTAAAAATAATTTAATTATTAAAATAAATTATAAAATACTTAAAAAATAGATATTTAAATATATTTTTAAAATACAAAAAAATAATTTAATTAAATAAATAGGTGAATAAATGTTAGAAGATATTATTATTAAAGGTGCAAGGGAAAATAACCTAAAAGGCGTTGATTTGAAATTGCCTAAAAACAAATTAATAGTATTTACTGGTGTGAGCGGATGTGGTAAAAGCTCACTTGCTTTTGACACGATTTTTGCAGAAGGTCAAAGACGTTATATGGAAAGTTTGTGTTCATATGCAGCTCAATTTTTAGGCCAAATGAAAAAGCCTAATGTTGATAGTATTGATGGATTAAGCCCTGCCGTTTCAATCGACCAAAAATCTACAAATAATAATCCACGCAGTACGGTTGGTACTATCACTGAAATATATGACTATATTCGATTGCTATTTGCTCGTATTGGAAAAATCTATTGTCCTAAATGTGGCAAGGCTGTAACAGTTCAAACAATTGATCAGATTGTTGATAGCATTAAGGAAAATGAACTTGGAAGCAAGTTGATTGTTATGGCACCTGTTGTTCGCGGTCAAAAAGGAACGCACGAAAAGATTTTGGATGAACTTCGTAAAGATGGCTATGTTCGTGTTCAAGTAGATGGCGAAATATATTTATTAGAAGATGAAATCAGTCTTGAAAAGAATAAGCGTCACGATATTAATGTTGTGGTTGACCGCATAGCGCTAAAAGAAGATAGTGACAAACGTTTAAACGAAAGCGTTGAAAAGTGTCTTGCATTATCGAACGGTTTGGTGCTAGTTCAAAAGGATGAAGATGCCAAACTATACAGTGTGAGATATGCTTGTGTTGATTGTGGTATTTCGATGCCGGAAATTGAGCCGACACTATTTAGTTTTAATCATAGAGATGGCGCTTGTCCTAAATGTAGCGGTTTGGGTTATGTTGTTAAAATTGGCGAGAATGCAATTGTACGCAATGATAGATTGTCAATCAATGAGGGCGCATTAAATATAATGGGCTGGAATGTGGAAAATTCAACAATGAGTAGGCGCGCATATAGAAAACTATCTTTAAAATATGGTTTTAGTTTGGACGCGCCATATCATACATTGCCTAAAGAAGTAAGGCAAATATTAATATATGGCGAAGATGGTGCTGATCAACAAGGCGAAACCAATATTCATCAATACGTTATGCGCGATGATATTAAATTTACAGGCGTGGTGCCAGACTTGCTTAGAAAATTCCAAGATAGTCAAAGCCAGTATATAAAAGATGAGATAATGAAACTTATGAGCGAAGACACTTGTCCAGAATGTTTTGGCAAAAGGCTTAATAATATTGCATTATCAGTTAAGATTAATAATAAAAATATTGCTCAATTAACTGATATGTCAATAAGTAAATTATTTGAATTTTTAGAAAATTTAAAATTAAACAAAACGGAAGAGAAGGTTGCACGTCCAATATTAAATGAAATTTTTGCAAGATTGCAGTTTATGATAAATGTTGGATTAAAATATTTAAATCTTTCACGTCGAGCAGGGACACTTAGTGGTGGCGAATCTCAACGTATTAGATTGGCAACACAGATAGGCAGTGGATTAACTGGTGTATTGTATATTTTGGACGAGCCAAGCATTGGTTTGCATCAACGTGATAATGATAGGCTGATTGAAACACTTAAACGTTTAAGAGATTTAGGCAACACCTTAATTGTTGTAGAACACGATGAAGATACAATTCGTGAAGCTGATTATATTGTAGATGTTGGTGTTAACGCTGGTGTAAATGGAGGAACAATTGTGGCTAGCGGAACGCTGGAAGATATTATGGCCGAGCCTAAGTCTATTACTGGTCAATATTTAAGTGGAAAACTTAAAATAGAAGTGCCACAAAATAGACGCTCAGCAGAAAACGGATTTATTGAATTAAAGGGTTGTAAAAAGCATAACTTGAAAGATATTGACGTAAAGTTCCCTATAGGTATATTTACTTGCGTTACAGGCGTTAGTGGTAGCGGTAAAAGTACCCTTGTAAACGATATATTGTACCCAGCGCTTAAAAATGAGCTTGATGGCGAAAAGAACGAAACTAATTTAAAGAAAGTAGTAGGCTGTGACGCAATAGATAAAATTATTAATATTGACCAATCACCAATAGGTAGAACTCCACGTAGTAACCCCGCAACTTATACTGGCGTGTTTACTAAAATACGCGAATTGTTTGCATCCACTCCAGATGCTAAAGAACGTGGATATGATGTGGGCAAGTTTAGCTTTAATGTTGCCGGTGGAAGATGTGAAGCATGTGACGGCGATGGCGTAAAGAAATTAAGAATGTACTTTATGCCTGATGTGTATGTGCCATGTGAGGTGTGTGAAGGTAAACGCTACAATCGTGATGTGTTGCAGGTTAAATACAAGGGCAAAAATATTTATGATGTGCTTGATATGACGGTGGAAGAAGCATTGATGTTCTTTGAAAATCTGCCTAGCATTAAGGCTAAAATTCAAACGTTATATGATGTTGGTTTGGGCTATATCAAACTTGGTCAATCGGCAACTACATTAAGTGGTGGTGAGGCACAACGATTAAAACTTGCAACCGAGTTATCTAAGCGCGATACAGGCAAAACAATGTATATCTTAGATGAGCCAACAACTGGGCTTCATAGTTATGATATTCAAAAGTTAATTAATATACTTCAACGCTTTGTAAATGGTGGAAATACAGTTGTGGTAATTGAGCATAATCTTGATGTTATTAAAACTGCAGACTACATTATAGATATGGGGCTTGAAGGTGGTGATGAAGGAGGAACTATAGTTGCCACTGGAACACCAGAAGAAATTGTAAAAAATAAAAATAGCCAAACAGCTAAATATTTAAAAAAGTATTTAAAATAAACAAAAAATAGGCGCAATGCCTATTTTTTTGTTAAATATTTTCTGCTAAGAACATTGTTTTGAATTTTTTGTTAGATTTAAATAACTCTTCAAAAGTGCCACTATCCACAATTTCACCATTATCTAGGAAGAATATTGTATCGGCGTTTTTAATGGTTGATAAGCGGTGGGCAACAATTACGATTGTGCTTTTACCCTTTAAATCATCAATGCTCTTTTTAACTTCTTCTTGAGCAAAATTGTCAAGTGAACTGGTGCTTTCGTCAAATATTATAATACTAGATTTGCGAAGAAGTGCACGCGCAATCGCAAGGCGTTGTTTTTGACCACCACTTAACTTAATTCCGCTTTCGCCAACCTTTGTGTCAATGCCTTTAGGTAGGGTGTCGACAAATTCTTTTAATGATGCTTTAGTGATTGCGTCTATAATATCATCATCAGTTGCGTCGCCTTTAGCAAGCAATAAATTTTCCTTAATAGTCATATCGAAGATGTAAGGGAATTGATTTACAAGTGAGATGCCATTTCGTAGACTGTTTTTGTTTAGTTTATTAATATTAATACCATCAATTAAAATTTCACCCTCATCAACCTCGTACATCTTTGACATCAAGTTTAATATAGTTGATTTGCCACTACCAGATTTACCTACAAATGCTACAGTTGTGTTTGGTTTGATTTTAAATGATAAATTTTTAAATACTTGATTTTCACTAATAATTTTAGGTTTAGATTTGGTTTTTAATTTTTTGTCCTTAACAGATTTGTTTTTATTATCATACTCATACTCTTTAAAAGTGTATGATACATTTTTAAATTCGATATTACCTTTAATTGTTTTTAGATTTGTTCGTCCAAAGTGTTCGGTAATAAATTCTTGTTCGTCAAATAGGGCAAACATGCGTTCACAACTAACGCGAATATCTACAAACGCATTAGATATATAGCCAGTGTTCCAAATGATACGATATAACGAATCTTTATTGGAATTAATAATCATAAATGCGGCAATAGTAAGCAGGCCTTTATCAATAAAAACAATTCCAAGTATTAATGCAAGTGTTGAAACTGTGCTTATTAAAAAATTTCTTGTTTGACCAAATATACTATCAGTCATATCATGTTTAAAACGTGCTTTGCGGTAGTTGTTGTAATTCTCTTCAGACACTTCACTTAACTTATCTTCCAAGCCAAGCGATTTGATGTCTTTTTCACTTCGAACAATCTCAGTGGTAAGTGAATGAATTTTGTCGTTAGACTTCTTTACTTCTATTTTGTTTTTACGTCTTACTTTAACCCTAAAACGTTCAATAATTATACCAACAATCAGTATGCCAACAAATATTAATGCAATCCAACTATTCAATGTTGTTATATAAATTAACATTACGATAGCGGTAATTAATTCAGTGATAATATCAATAATATCAGCACACTTGCTAACCACTTGCTCGGGGTCGCTAACTATACGCGTTACAAATGTGCCTGTATCATGGTCGGAATATGTTTTTGAATTTAATTTAAAAGATTGTCGCGCCAAATCAAAATTAAGGTCGGACATTATTCGGTTGGAATAGGCAAAGTACATTATATTGGCAACACTCCAAAACGCTCTTTGTAATATGCACAATCCTAAGAATATAAAGCCTAAGATAATTGCGTTGCGATATTTTGCTATGGTTATTAATTCGATAACATTAGCGGATGATATAGTGATAAATATACTACATACGCTTGCTAAAATCATAATTAAAATATACGTTATAATAGCAGTTTTGTATTTTTTTAAATATAGTCCCAAATTTACTTTTTTTGCTTTATTAATCTTTTGTTGTGCCATATATACCCCTTTAACTAAATATTATCATATTAATAAATTAAAAGTCAATGTAAAATATAAAAAATAGGCGATATAATCGTCTATTTATATATTAAAATTGAAGTTAGATACAACCTATAATATATTCACCAAACTAAATCCGCTAATTTCTTTTAAGCCTTCAACATTGTATTTAAGCAGTAGTGAGTATGTCACGGCGGTGTCTTGGTCGTCGTTGTCGATGCTGGATTTTAAAAATTGAATATGGTCGCTAACGGGTTGAAGGTCTTTTCGGGAAATGGAAATACATAATATATCCATTTTTTTAGTCCAGTATTTATCAAGATCTTCAATGCGTTTGGCAAGTTGTGGATCGGTAACATCTTCAACCAGTAACGCTTGATGTATGGCAGAACTTTCCTTATTCATATGTTTAAATACTTTTTCGGTATGCCATACGTCCAATATGCACAATGCGTTTACTAGTATGGTTAATACTGTGACGGCTATAAAACTTTTCATATTTGTCCTTTTAAAGATATATTTTATTAAGCAGATTTCTTTTGCTTATTAGATTTTGAAGATAAGTTGTTGATATCAGGTACCACTTTAAACCTTTCACCTTTTAGTTGATAATATAATTTGCCAGAATTATCTAAATTCATTACAATAATGTCTTTTATACGTTTAATGTTTAGTTGAATTAGTAGGGCGTTAAGTTTTTCTTCACTTAAACTCATTTGTGCAAGGTTGTCTTTCATCATTTTGCCATCGCTTACAATCAGCACTGGGAATTCTGGCTCGGGATTACTGGCATTAACATCTTGAGCGGTGGCGGGCGCATTTTCGGCAGTAGGGATTACGCTCATTTTGCCATTGGTTTCAATAATGGCATAACGCACTTGTTCAAAATTAAAATAATTGCATTGGCGCAAGCTTTCTTGCAAATCGTGTAGATTCATATTCAACTTTTTTAATGCATTGTAATTGATCCCATCTGGGCTAATTAAAATAACTGGTTGACCGCTTATTATTTTTCTAAGCAATATGCTTTTACGTGTGAGCATAGTAATTGAAAAGTGCAATATCACTAGTATTGCAAGTGGTAGAATTCCGTTAAGCAGTGGAATATTTGCATCGCTCATAGGCACGGTGGCAAGGTCGGCAATAATCAAGGTTATTACAAGTTCATATGGTTGCATTTCGCCAATTTGGCGCTTGCCCATTATGCGCAAAAATAATAATACAACAAAATATATAATTTGAACTCTTATAAATAAAACTAACATATATATAATTTTTACAATATTAGTGCTTTTTAATCATTATTTCAAAAAATTTGTAGTTCTAACTATTTAAATTATTACATATCTTTTAGTATGGAGATGATTATGAAAAAAATTCTATGTGTTTTATCAATTGCAATTTGTGGAGTATTATTTGTTGGTTGTGGCAGTTCTAAGAAAAATGAAGTAAACTTTAATAATCATTTAATTGAAGTGCGCAATAATATTTTTGCCGGACAAGACGAAACCTTTTATGCAACCGTATGTACAGGCGAGCGTGAGCAAGAATATGCCCTAGACGGAGCAATTAATGAATTGGTGCCATTTGGCATTGTGACACTTGCACGATTAGATAATGAAAAGTTGAACAAAGATGAATATCAGTTTACACTAATTGTCAATGGTGAAAATATACCAGGATTACTTGAAAAAAGCCCTTATGATACCACATATTCAGCCGATATTGAACAGGTAATTGCTGATGATGCTGAAATTAAACTTGAATTAGTCATTGACGGATTTAATTATAGCCAACAACTTACAAATGTATCAAAAGATTTTGCTGTAAACAAAGATAAAGCAATCACAATTGCTTGCGAACAACTAAAAGATAGCATCAAAAACTTAAGCCAAGAAAAGAATAATTGCAGTGAGGCTTTTGTTAAAATCTTAAAAGACTATTCAGGCGAAAGCAATCGCTATTACTGGTATGTAGGCATAATTTCACCCGAAGGCAAAACTAGTGGTGTATTAATTGATGCGACCAGTGGCGATATTATTTCTAAAAAGGTTTAAAATATAAAAATAGCAATCGAAAAGGTTGCTATTTTTTTGTGCCATTAAATGAAATATTTGCATAACAAATAATAGGGGTGTATGAAAAGTTATAAATATAGAAATTGGCGTAAAGTATCAAAGATAGTATCAATAGCGTACTTAACCACAGCAATTTGTTGTGGAATTGCTGGATGCGGATATCATATTCAGCGAGAACAATTAAAGGATGAGTATAGAGATGGCGATATTTCTCATCATCAATATATAACTAAAAGTAGGGAGTTTGGTGAAAAAGAAGAAAATATTTTTAAATGCTTGGGCATTGGATTTGGCTTAACATTTACAACAGATATGCTATGTATGATTGCAGGTAAGGACAAAGAGTACTAGTATGAAATATTTTAGTTATGGACCTAACATAGACATGTCATTACAATGCTGGAATAATTCCCAGTTTGATTTGGCAGACATTGTGTTAAGCTTGAGCGATAATCACATTTTTATTGGTGCAAAGATATATGCTGTATTTTGTAGGCCGGAGGTGTTGAATATAATGCAATACTTTATATGTGATTTTAATAAGATAAAAGACGATTTAGGCATTTGCGGACATTATATTAAGGGAGATGGAGATATATATTCTACGACATTCAATCCTGCGCGGAATATTAATGTACTCACACTATCAATTAATGAAATGAGAAGTAACGCAACGCAAGTGTATAAAAATATTATGACAGACCTAGCATGCATAGCCAAATGTTCATTAAGTAAATAAGCTAGATAAAAATTGAATAAATACAAATATTTTAAAAATTGTTGACAATGGTTTTGCGTTGTGTTAAAATATTTGTAACTTAATAGAGAAACAGTGAGTTTGAGGAGTATGTGTTGGGCTGTCGGTAGAGAGTAACTGTCATGGGCTGAAAGCAGTTAAGATAAGTGATGCAGAAGGTAGCAAACTAGTTCAAGCGAAGAAAGTGTAATGCGATTAGACCGCTTGCGTTGGAGTATACGTTAGTTACAAATTAAGGGAAAGTAATCTTTCTAAATTAAGGTGGTACCGCGGGGAAATCTCGTCCTTATGCTATGCATAGGGATTTTTTTATTGCAAATTATGCACAGTATTTGCTATTAAGTTATATACAAACAGTTTTAAAGGAGAATATTATGTTAGAAGGAAAGTATAATTTTAAAGAAAGTGAACAAAAGTGGCAAGAATATTGGCAACAAAATGGTATTTATGAGTTTAACAAGCGCAGTAATCGTCCAACTTTTTCAATTGACACTCCACCACCAACAGTTAGTGGTGAGTTGCATATTGGTCATATTTATGGCTTTAGCCAAGCAGATATGTATGCTAGATACCAACGTATGTTGGGCAAGAACCTATATTATCCACTAGGATTTGACAATAACGGCTTGCCAACCGAACTTTTGGTTGAAAAGAAAAAGGGGATTAGGGCTCACACTCTTCCACGCGAAGAATTTACTAATATTGCGCTTGATTTGGTGGCGGATTATAACCAAAGCTACCGCGATATGATGGTGCGCACTGGTATGAGTTGTGACCTAAAACTTGGCTATAATACTATCGATAATCGCAGTCAAAAAACTAGCCAAAAGTCATTTATAGATTTGGCTATGCGTAATATTGCATATCGTGACAACAAGCCTTCACCATGGTGCTGTAAGTGTCGTACAAGCGTTGCAACGGCTGAATTGGAAGATAAGGAACTAGATAGCGTATTTAACTACCTAAATTTCCGTCTTGCTGATGGCAGTGGCACAATTCCTATTGCAACTACTCGTCCAGAGTTTTTGCCAGCTTGTGTGGCAATATTTGTTAATCCTGAAGATGAAAGATACAGTAAGTTTGTTGGTAAAATGGTTAAAGTGCCATTGTTTGAAGATATACAAGTTAAAGTTTTAACCGATAGCAAAGTTGGCATTGACAAAGGGACGGGTATAGTTATGTGCTGTACATTCGGCGATCAAACTGACGTTGAATGGTGGCGTGAATATAAATTACCATTAAAGCAAGCGATTGACGACGGCGGTCGTATGACTGAAATTGCTGGAAAGTTTGCTGGAATGAAATCAATAGAGGCACGTAAAGCTATTATTGAAGAACTTAAAGAGCAAGGTTATTTATACAAGCAAGATGCTATTTGCCACGCTGTTAAAGTGCACGAGCGTTGTGAGGAGCCTATCGAATTTATGGCTAAAAAGCAATGGTTTATTCGCACATCAACGCCAGAACTTAAGCAAAAATGGGTTGACCTTGGTAACGAACTTAACTGGCATCCAGAGAGTATGAAAGCGCGTTATATGGCTTGGGTTAACAATTTAAATCAAGACTGGTCAATTTCACGTCAACGTTATTTTGGCGTTCCATTCCCAGTGTGGTATTGCGCAAAGTGTGGCAAACCTCATTTTGCCAATGTTGAGGATTTGCCAGTTAATCCATTGTCTACCGAATATAAAGGAATTTGCGAATGTGGCTGTACCGAGTTTAATCCTGAAACAGATGTTATGGACACTTGGGCTACAAGTAGCGTAACTCCTCAAATTAACTGCAATTGGGCTGAAAGTGATAAAGAATGTGCTGAGAAGATGCCTATGGATATGCGATTCTGTGGTCGTGATATTATAACTACATGGAGTTTGCGTACAATAATTAAGGCATATTATCACCAAAACTGTTTGCCATGGAAAGACCTAATGGTTAACGGATGGGTTATGGCTGACAAGGGCGTTAAGATCAGTAAGCGTTTTGCAAATTCTAAGATGAGCCTAAAAGACTTGCTTCAAGACTATGGCGCAGATGTAATCCGTTATTGGTGTGCAAATGGTGCTTATGGCCGTGATGTACTACTTAGTGATGATGGTGTTAAAGATGGCTATAAACTTGTAAACAAGATTTGGAATGCATCTAAATTTGTATTATCATTCTTGCAAGACTATAAACCATGTAAACCAAACAAGATTTTACCTATGGATAATTACATTATGCATAAGTTTAATGAAGCATATAAGGCAACCATTAAACAATTCGAAGATGTTGAAGTAGGTTATGCTAAAACTGAACTTGAAAAGTTCTTCTGGAATTTCTGTGATAACTATATCGAAATTGCTAAAAATCGTTTGTATAAGCCTGAAGTTTATGGTGAAGATGCAAAGGAGTCAGGTCAATGGGCGTGCTATAATGTATTGCTAGGCGTGTTAAAGATGTTTGCAATTACTCTACCACATATCACTGAAGAAATATATCAAGACTATTTCCGTCAATTCGAGGGTGAGGAAAGCATACATTTAACAATATTAAAACCTATTGAACTAGAAGCCGACAACTCAATTATTGCTTGCGGGGATGAAGTTGTAGATATCGTTGGTAAGATTCGTGGCTATAAGAGTGAAAACAAAATCAGTATGAAGACTCAAATCGAGAGCCTTGATATTACAAGTGCTAATGCTGACTTTATTGCTAGCGTTGATTATGATATCAAAGCGGTTGGTGGGATTCAAAAACTAACAACTCAAATTGGCGAAAGCGATTTAGTATTTGGTGCAATTGTACCGGATGAACAATAGAATAAAAAAAGAACTCACAGTTTGCGTGAGTTCTTTTTAAGAAAAGGATTATTGCCAACTAATAAAGGGGTTAAATTAATTGGCAGGGAAACATACTGAGCATTAATGTAACACTAGTATGGCTAAGGCGTTTGAATACTAAATAGTAGCATTTTCTTTGATATCTGCCACAAGAGCTTCAGTCGTTAGCATTGTGCTAGCAACACTTCCAGCGTTTTGCAGTGCACTTCGCGTGACTTTGGTAGGGTCGATAATTCCGACCTCAACCATATCACAATAAGTGTTGTGTAACGCGTCATAACCATATGTGGAGCTTGGATTATTAAGAATATTGTTAATAACAACTCCGTAATCCACTCCGGCATTAATGCATATTTGTTTGATTGGTGCGCTTAAACTATTGTATACGATTAATGCACCAGTTTTTAAATCACCGTCAAGGCTATTGGCATAATTGGCTACGTCTTGTATGCAGTTTAGTAGGGCAGTGCCACCGCCAGCGACGATTCCTTCTTGAACACCTGCTTTGGTGGCATTAAGAGCATCTTCAATGCGAAGCTTGCGCTCTTTTAGTTCCACTTCAGTTAATGCACCAACACGGATTTGTGCTACAGCACCACTTAGTTTGCCTATACGTTCGCCATATACTTCTTTGTCGTAGTTATTGTCTGCCTGCTCTTGTTGTGATTTAATATATAGTATGCGGGCGTTTATATTTTCGTTACTGCCAGCACCAGAAATTAATGTGGTGGCATCTTTAGACACTATTACTTGTTTGCATTTACCTAAATCTTGAATAGTAACTTCTTTTAGATTTCTACCTTCCTCATCACTGATATATGACGCATCGGTAAATGTTGCAAGGTCAATTAATTCCTCTTTACGTCTATCGCCAAAACTTGGAGCCTTTACTGCAACGCAATTAAATAGTCCACGCACTTTATTAAGCACTAAAGTCGCTAATGCATCACCCTCAACATCTTCAGCAATAATCAACAGGCTAGCACCTTGAGATGCAAGTTGTTCAATGATTGGCAGTATATCTTGAAATACACTTATTTTTTTGTTGGTAATCAATATGTATGGATTGTCAAGCACACATTCCATTTTGTTGTTATCTGTGCACATATATGAACTGATATAGCCACGGTTAAATTGCATGCCTTCAACAACATTCAACTCGGTTGTAACGCTATTACTTTCTTCAATTGTAATAATACCGTCTTTACCAACGCGCTCCATAGCGTGATATATAAGTTCGCCAACGCGTTCATCACCGGCAGAAATGCTGGCAAGTTGAGAAATTGCTTTAAAGTCTTCAACCGGCTTAGACATTTTCTTTAACTTGTTAACTGCAACTTGAATTGCTTGTTCAATACCTTGACGTAATATTATTGGATTGGCACCTGCGGTAAAGTTTTTGATACCTTCTTTTAACAAAGCTTGTGCGAGCACTGATGCGGTAGTAGTGCCATCACCAGCGACGTCATTAGTTTTGATACAAACTTCTTTAATGATGCTAGCACCAAGATTTTCATAAGCATCTTCAAGCTCAATTTCCTTTGCAATTGTTACTCCATCATTGGTTATTAATGGTGTTGTTACACCGCGCGACAATACTACATTGCGACCCTTGGGGCCAAGTGTGATTTTTACAGTGTCGACCAACTTGTCGGCACCAGCAATTAATTTTTGGCGAGCATTGTCGCCTGATAATATACTTTTACTCATTAGTTTCTCCTATTATGGCAATTAAATCAATTTGGCGAAGAATTATATATGTTTGATCTTCAATTTTTATTTCATTGCCTGCAAATTTATTAAATAATACTTTGTCGCCAACGCGTACTTGCATTCCTACATTATTGGCGTCAATATCAACCCCTGAACCAACAGCACGTACGATTGCAACTTGTGGACGTTCTTGTGATGTGGTTGGAAGTATTATTCCGGACTTAGTGGTTGAGGTTTGTGTCTCTGGCTCCACTACAACACGATCAAATAATGGTGTGATATTCATACTTTCTCCTTTTGTCAAATATTAACATATTTTATGTATGTAAAATTAACGAAATTTTGTCAAAATTTGTGACTTTTTAACATCATTTCGCGATTATTATACTATTTAAAATTCAAAAAAGTTCTTGGGTGTGCCAAAAACTTGTTTTGCCACATAGTTCTTAAATAAAATATCTACTTTTCGACATAAAATTTATCTGCTTTAAATACAATAATGTATGAAAAATAAAGAGTATCAAGTGTATGAAGTGACCAAGAAAAAAGGCAGTGCATTCACACTATCAGTTTTAATATTTGGATTATTGCTTGCAGTAAGTGTTTGCAATTTGTTTAGTTATGCATTTTTTTCTAACGGAATTAGTTTTGTGTCTGGCAAGCAACACAATGTAAATAACTTCTATTCAGTTCAAGTGCAAGAATTTGATAACTATGATGATGCTAAAATTTTTGCGACCGAGTTGCAAAAGCAAGGCGGAGCCGGGTATATAACTTTTAATAAGAAATACAGAGTGTTATCGTCATTGTATTTAACCTACAATGACGCAAAGTCAGTTGTAAGCAATATTAAAAAGCAATATGCAGATGCTTGCGTGTACGAAATAGATTTGCCAGATATTGATGTGCCAGACAATTTAAACGAAGAACAATCCAGAGCAATTACAACAAGTTTTGCGGTTACTAAGTCGGCTATTGCAACTATTACAAATATATATTTGAGTATTGATACCGGCGAGATTAAAGAAGATTCCGCTCGTTCAATGCTAAACACACTTTATGAAGATTGTGCAAGCCAGGCAGATAGTATACGCACTAAATTTCACAGCCTTGACACTGCCAAGCATTTAAAACACGAGATGTATTTAAACGATTTTGCATCTCATATTGCCGAGATTAGCAAGCTGGATTTACAGGGTATGGAACTATCACAAATAATTAAGTACCAGCAAATCAAATGCACATTTTTGTATATAACAATGGCTAATTTGTTTTGATTAAAATATATAAAAAAAGAGCACAATGCTCTTTTTTAATTTTATTAATCAAAATCTCTTAATCCTAACAAGTAATCTGTACTTACATTAAAAAAGTTTGCAAACACTATTAATTGTTCAGCATTTACAATTGTTTGACCATTTTCCCAGCGAGAAATACAAGAATCAGCAATTCCAACAGCCAAACTTAACTGTTTCATTGACAATCCTTGTGCTTTTCTCAACTCTTTTAATCTTTGACCAAATTTATTTTTCATACTCTTTAATATTTTATCAAATTATTGAATTAAAACGCTTGACACTGCTACATAGGAGTGATATACTCAAAGTAATTAAGATTAAGAGGAGTAATTAATATGTTCTGCGATTGGTTGAGATTATGCGCAAATACTAAAGAGATTGATAAAGTTTTGAAAAACGCTCAAATGACAGCGAAAGAATATTGTGACAAACACGATTTTAGTTATACAACTTTTAGAATGGTCTATGAAAGCGATGAATCAGTAACAGTGTATGAATTGGCTGACTTTTCGAAAGTGTTTAATATACCAGTTGAGAAGCTGTTGATATCAAAATAACCTTAATGGTTATTTTTTTTATACTCTTTAATCAATTCCACTAGTTGCCAAATGCCGATTGCAATTAGGAATAGAGCAAACAGTATTTTTAATGCTTTTCCGTTGATATGTACGGCTAGTAGGGCGCTTAGTAGACTAATCACAGCACCAATAATGGCAAGCAGGTATGTTTCTTTAAATTTTACTAGTTTGTTTTTAAAATGTAAAATAAGAGCCATTATTGACATTGGTATAAAGGAGATAAGATTAATACCTTGCGCCTCTAATTGCTTAAAACCAGCTAAAAGGGTGAGTATAGGGATTAATAGCGTTCCGCCACCCATACCCATTCCGCCCGTTAATCCTCCTATTAAACCGCCTATAATTTCCCAAATCATAAAAACCTCTAATTTATTATAAATTTTGAATTTACCTATTGATAAATGATAATATTTGATATATACTTAAAAAGTAAATGTGAGTTTTGAGATAAACTTAAATTACCTTAATAGCATACTCACACCGCTTATTAGCACCAGTGCAATAAAAATAATGCGCACGACCTTGTTATTAAGCTTATTTAATAATAATGCTCCACCGGCTCCGCCTGCAATAATTGAAAGTATTACAGGCCAACTGGTAGCAAAATTAATTGAATTGTGAGTTATATAAATAATTGAACTGGCAATACTTATTGGGAGAATAACGAATAGGGCAGTGGCTTGGGCTTGCTTTTGGCTAAAACCAAAAAATTTGGTTAATACTGGAACTACAATCATACCTCCACCACCGCCAAATAACCCATTTATTACCCCAATTAATGTTCCAAATAAGATTATATGAACTTTTTTCACCTTTTTCATATATTTATTCTCTACTTTTTGTACAAAAATATTTGCCAAAATCAAATATTTGTATTATAATAGGGTTGTTTAAGATTTACAATGTTTGCAATTAGGGGTTAAGTTATCTCAAAACAGATTAACATAATGCAAAATAACAATAAATTTACAACAATATTACAGCAAGAGGTTTTAAATGAAATTATTTATCAAGTTACGCAACAAGTATTTTACAGCATTTATGTCATTAGTGTTGTTAATTATGGCTAGCATAGGGCTATTTAATATGGCTTCTCCTAACAGCGTAGATGCAAGTATGGTAAAGTTTGAAGGCGAAAAGAGTATTTCCATCACAAACGGCTCTTTTTCTAGCTTTTCATCTTCTTCTAGCTATCCTTATACTATTAGTGGCTACACAAATTTAGGCAATAATACACCAAGTATGAAGACAGGTGCTATTAATATTAGTGATAGCGTTTATGCCAAGAATTATGAAAAATATGGTTTAAGCGAATATGGCAACCCTAAGGGTACAGGCACAGATAACTATGTTC
>JAZUAB010000030.1:0-1261 GCA_045637745.1 Candidatus Onthoplasma sp.
GTCAACAACAATAGAATTAATATCGTCATAACTTTTAATTGTGCTGTTAGAAAAAACGTTTGAAGAAGGAAGTGTCAATGTCTTATTCTCTTTCTTCCACTTGTGATAAAAATCTTCAGCTTTATCGTAATGAGTCCACCAGTTAGCAAGAACTGTGCCTGTCATGTTTAAGTCTTTACCAGCACCACGATTACCCCACCAGAACCAAAACCTTTTACCTGGCGCTTGATAGGGTGCTACCCATTTAATTTTTTTGCTCAATATTATTTCTCCTTTTAATAAAAGGCCCAACGAAAGTTAAGCCTTTTAAATTTTGCTCGTTTAATATTTAATTATAAAACAGCATTAAACAGCTTTTTCACTTATTGGATAAATTATGTTTGCAAAATTTGACCAATTCGATGCCGTTTTATATGCTTCAACACTAGCGTCCGGTACATATATTGCAGTAGTTGCTGTAGATATTGCGTTAACATGATATAGTGTCGGTGGTGTCTCAGCAAGAATTGTCATTTCAGACAAATTCGTACAATTTGAAAATGCTGTAGAGTCTATATAATTAACGCTAGCCGGTATAGTTATATTTGCAAGATTACTACATTTATTAAATACACCAGAATATATTTTTGTAACACTATTTGGAATACTTACGTTTATTAAACTGATACAATTACTGAAGGCACTAGCACCTAAAGTTGTTACGCCGTTAGGTATATTAATACTTGTTAACTTGGAGCAAAGATTAAAAGCACTAGATGGAATAAGAACTAACCCACTAGGCAAGTTTATATTTTCTAAGTTAGAACAAGATTGAAAGCAAGACGTTCCTATACTTGTTATTGCGTCTGACATAATAATGCTTGTTAAATTTGCACAGTTCATAAAAGTTCCATTGCCTAAACTGGTTACATTATTTGGTATAGTAATATCGACTAAGCCTGTGCAATTTTTAAAGGCATAATTACCAATAGTTGTTACACCATCAGCTATAACTATATTTGTTAAATTTGCACAGCCATCAAAAGCATTCAAGCCTATACCAGTTACATTATAATCTTGACCGTCAATAGACAACACTTCAGTTAAAATTAATTTTGTAGATAATGAATTAAGCATAGACAACTCTTGACGATATAAATCCAAATCTTGACGAGATCTTATCACAGTATTAGTTTCTTTTATAGTAAAAGGATATATATCTATATTATCGTCACAATAATTCTTAAGTTCATAATATGATTGAAAAACAACTTCAACTTGT
>JAZUAB010000031.1:0-6951 GCA_045637745.1 Candidatus Onthoplasma sp.
ATGCAACCTTGATACTCTTGTTGTTTTCATCAATCATAGCTTTAACTTTACATATACTAGTACCACTAACCAAAGTATCTCCAACATGTAAACTACCATTGCGCACAATAAGCGATGCAACTGCACCACGACCTTTATCAAGGCGTGCTTCCAAAATTGTACCCATAGCAGGAGCGTCTGGATTTGCCTTTAATTCGCCCATTTCAGATACCAATAGTATTGTTTCAAGTAATTTATCAATACCCATACCAGTAAGCGCTGAAATTGGCACAATAATTGCATCTCCGCCCCACGCCTCTGGCAACACGCCATTTTCGGCCAATTGTTGCATAATACGGTCTGGATTTGCCTGTTGCTTATCCATCTTGTTGATTGCTACAATCATAGGAACATTTGCTGATTTTATATGATTAATCGCTTCTATTGTTTGTGGCATAATACCGTCATCTGCCGCCACCACCAATATTGCAATATCGGTTACAGATGTACCACGTGCACGCATATCTGTAAATGCTTCGTGGCCAGGTGTATCGATAAATGTAATGTGTTTTCCATTTACATCAACACGATAAGCACCAATGTGTTGAGTAATACCACCCGCTTCACCAAGTGTAACTTTTGCTTTACGAATATAGTCTAGTAATGATGTCTTACCGTGGTCAACGTGACCCATTACAGTTACAATCGGTGGACGTTCTACCGCCTCGTCATCGCTGTAATTTGCAATTGTATCACGCACTTCTTGTAATTTTTCTTCACCAGTTTTGTCTAGTTTTTGGACAATTTCAACACCCATTTCGCTGGCAATTAATTCTGCTGTAGGGAAATCAATTACTGAGTTAATAGTAACCATCATACCTAGCAACATAAATTTCTTGATAATTTCGCTCACACCCTTGCCAGTAACTTCACTTAGCAACTTAACAGTAATATTGTCAGTAGTGATAACTGCTGGACCCGTAGGCTTAATAGTAACAACCTTTTCTTCCTTCTTTTTGGTGCGAACTTTACGGGACAACATTCTGTCCTCAGTATTTTCTTCTGCAATCATACCGCGCTTTAATAAATCACGCTTGGTGTATGTCTTCTTTTCTTCGTATTGTGTTCCGCCCTTCTTCTTGTTGCCATGATCGCGTTGTGGTTGAGTTTCAATCACAGGTGGAGCAAACACTGGCTTTGGCTTATTCATAAAGCTTGGCTTTTGAGGATTTGGCTTCATGCCAGGCTTGTTAAATCCAGGCTTGCCTTGTTGCGCGTTATTGCGATTAAATCCGCCTTGTTGAAAATTCCCCTGACCTTGCTTATTAAACTTATTAAATCCTTGACCTTGTTGTTGGTTTTGGTTACGGTTGTTAAATCCACGATTTTGATTATTTTGATATTGGTTGTTTTGACCTTGTCGATTGTTATATTGATTGTTTTGTTGATTATATCTTTGAGGTTGTTGATATTGTTTTTGAGGTTGTGGCTGTAGTTGTGTTTTAGGTTGTTCAACTGGTTGTGAAGCAACTACAGGTTTAATTTCTGTCTCTTTTTTAGCCAATTGCTGTTGCATTTCTTGAACCTTTGCCTCTTGCAATTTTTCAGCCTCTTGCTGTGCGTTTAAATCCTTTTCTCTAGCACGAGCGTCTTTACACAAGGTGTCCATTTTAACTTTTAAATTTTTGATATTTCCTATAAGTGCGGAAAATTTGCCTTCCTTTATGAAAGACTTTAATAAATTAATATTGTCGAATGATACTTTTTGTTTATTTTCCATTATTTTCTCCCTTATCTTGATTTTCCGCAACCTTCAATATTGCTTCAGCTAGTGACATATTTGTGAGTCCTACAATTTTACAACCATCTAAGTTAGTGTAATCTTGTAAACTTGCATCTAAGCATATGGCTTTACAGTTATATTTATCTGCCATGCGCTTAGCCAAATCTTTTAGATTTTGACTTGCCGAATTGCAATATATAATCAAATATATTTTGCCTTTGTTTGCTTTTAACCTGTCTTGACCAATAACTATTCCTCTAGATTTAATACAAAATCCTAAGTAGGTCTTTATTAGTTTATTCAATACAACCTCTCAATTTGTCATAAATTTCGTTTAAATCTGTTTTAAATGCTCGATTTAAACCTTTTTTGTTAATAACTTTATTAATGCAATCTGCATTTTTGCATATATACGCACTTCTGCCGTTAAGCTTATATGTATTATCAATCACATATTCTTCACCCACTCGGCACACGCGTATCATTTCTTGTTTTAGATGCGCTTGCCTACACGCAACACATCTGCGTTCGTATGTTGTATGCATAGCCACCTAGTCGATGTCGTCAAATATATTTTCGTCAACGTCATCAACTATAATGTTAACATCATTGGCAACAACGATATCGTTTGTTTTAGCGCGTTCTTTTTCGCCTTTAACATCTATCTTAAAGCCTGTTAATTTGGCTGCTAGACGCACATTGTGACCGCCTTTACCAATTGCAAGCGACAACTTGTTTTCAGGAACAAGCACTTGAGCTGTTTGAGCATGTTCATCAAAAATCACTTCATTTACAGTTGCAGGACTTAAAGCCGCAACAATATATTCCTGTGGATTAGCTGAATAGTTGATAATATCAATCTTTTCGCCATGTAATTCGTTGATGATGCTATTAATACGCATACCCTTGTTACCGATACACGCGCCAACAGCGTCTAAGCCTTCAATAGCTGTGCTAACAGCAACTTTTGTTCTAAGTCCTGCTTCACGTGCTATGCTAACAATTTCAATGTCGCCATTTGCAATTTCAGGTATTTCAATTTCCATTAATTTTTTAACAAAAGCAGGATTTGTACGAGTTACTTGAACTACTACACCCTTGTAGTCATCTTTGATGTGACGCACAAATACTTTGATTTTGTCGCCGATGCGGAACTTGTCATCTGGCAAACAGTCACGACTGGTTAACAAGCCTTCAAGTGTTGTACCACCGATTTCAAGATAAATATTATCTCCGTCAGTTCTACGAACGTTAGCAACAATCAACTTGCCTTCTTTCTCAGCAATATCACTACTGATTGCTTGTTTTTCAATTTCCTTAATGTTTTGAACCACAACTTGCTTAGCAGTTTGCACAGCAATACGGTTAAAGTTCTTAGGATTTTCTTCCTTTAACACCATATCGCCAACCTTGTATGACTTTTTAATTTCCTTGGCATCTGCAAGACTAATTTCTTTGTCTGGGTCTTCAACTGTTTCAACGACTATTTTACCAGAATAGAATTTAATTGTGTGCTTTTCAGGGTTAAGCTTAACTTGAGCTAGCATTGCTTCGCCTAGATGTTTCTTATATGCAGCAGTAAGTCCAGCTTCCAACATTCCAATCATTTTTTCTTGAGGAATGCCACGTTCCTCTTCTAATAATCTTAATGCTTCAAAAAAATCTTTATTTACCATAATATTTCTCCTTAAAATTCAATGTATGGCAACACGTATGCCACTAATTCTTTATTAATCTCAACTGTTTTACCTTTGACTTCAAACTTAAAACTTTCGCCATATGCTTTAAGCGTTGCATCAAATTCTTTAAGGTCATCAACCTTTTTGTACAACTTAACGGTAACCATCTTATCTAAATAATTATCAAATTGCCAGTCATATTTCAAAGGCTTGTCAATGCCATAAGATGACACATCCAAGCAGTAACTTTCATCCCTAGTTGGATTAAGCTCTTCTATCACTGGATCAATCATACGGCTAACCTTTTCGCAATCCTCTAAAGTGATGCCTGTAGGCTTGTCGATATATACAATAAGATGCATATTATCATACTTTTTAACATATTCAACTTCAACAAGATGAATATCACTACCCTCAAACAAAGGGCTTATGGTGTTGAACACCAACTCAGCAGTTTTCATAAAACTCCCCTCTTAAAATTTTCAATTTGATATAGCAGATGCGCGAGGGTTCGAATCCCTAACGCCCCGCCGATAGATATTTAAATAAGGTATTTGCCCTATTTAAACAATTAGGAGTGGACTTCCGCCCACTCCTTCTCTGCATTATTATAATAACACATTTCAAATTATTTTACAATAGTTTTTAACAAAGTTTTTTCATTTTTTTGCTAAAAAACTGTTATTTTTTATCAGACTGCCACTTTTTAACACAATTTTAATTAATTGGTGCATATTTTATCAATTATTTAACACTGTAAAACGTGCTTTCAGCCAACTCTTCAATTAGTTCGGCTTCAACCAACTTTTGCACCCTTTTATCAGCCATTTTTTGTAAAGTACGCGCTTGCTTTTTGGTTACATTTAATGTTCCCATATTTTCATATACAATATTTGATTTAATTTTTGCATCATTATACACTTGCTGCTTTAAATATTCACTAGCCAATATTTGCTCCTTAGTAGCATCTGCCTTCTTGCATCTTTCAAGCATTATTTCAATATACCTTTGATTTTTAATTTCCATAACATCTCTCCTTGTTGTTACTATACCACGTTTATAAATACTTGTCAATAATATAAACAAAAACTCTGCTTACAATAACAGAGTTTTTGGGCTAAATTATTAAAAATAAAACAGGTCCTCAAATTTACAATCAAGCGCCACACACAATAACAATGCAAGTTTTGCAGATGGGTTAAACATCCCCTTTTCAATAGCAATTACAGTTTGGCGAGTTGTTCCTATCATTTCAGCAAGTTGCTCCTGCGAAAATCCTTTCATTTTTCTAACATCTTTAAGATTGTTGCATAAAACTAATTCCTTATCCATTTAAACGTTACATCACTCCTACATTTGTTAAAATAAATAAAGTCATCATTATTACAGCACCTATTCCGTCCAATACGGCACCAATTAGAACCCCATATGGACGTTTGGCGATAAAATATTGACAAGCATAAAACACGCTAGCCCAAGTAAAACATACAAAACCGATTGCATATAGTGCGGTAAAATGTCCTAATGCGCCTTCAGTAATCATAAGCGCTACGGCAACGATTCCCGCAACAACAAGTGCAATCCAATTGCTTTTGTTAATCTTTTGCACTTCCATTTCACCTAAAGGGTGCCTTTTGTGTGCCTTTTGTAAAATTTCTTCTTTTTTCATAAAATCCTCCCGATGTAAAGTTCACTTTACATTGTAATAATACTGTATAAAATCTAAAATGTCAAGTATTGTTTACATTTTATGAAAAAATATTTAAATTAACTTTAAGAACACTTTTGCGGTGGCAAGGCAGTCATTAACTGCACGGTGTGCACCTACTAATGATACACCTAAATAGTCGCATATTGTGCCTAATTTATAGTTTTTTAAGCCCCTTAACTTATTGCGAGCCATAACCATTGTATCATATTGCGGATTGTCAAAATTATATAACATTTTTTTGCCAATAGCATTCAAAAATCCATAGTCAAATGCAATATTTTGTGCAACTAAGCCACAGCCGTAGCAATACTTATAAAAATCAGGTAATACATAATTGATTGCAGGCGCATCCGCCACCATTTCCTCAGTTATATGTGTAAGTTCAGTAATTTCTTCCGGAATTGGCACACTTGGCTTAACAAAAGTTGAAAAGGTTGATATGATTTTGCCCTTACTGATTTTTACTGCACCTATTTCAATAATCTCATCTTTAGTACTTTCTAGACCTGTGGTTTCAAAGTCAAACACTACGTAATCTTGCTCTAACACTTCTTTAGGTAGTCCCTCATTTATTTCGCCAAACATATTACTTTGCTCAAAGTCTTCATAAGGCTCTGGAATAACAGTATGATAACTTTGATTTACGTGCTTGTATTTTACTGGCGGAACATACTTTTCGATATCACACACGCATAATGTAGTCGCTGTAAAGTTAATTCTGCCCTTATAGTTGTCAAACTTGCCAAACATTGCAATTTTACGGCCAACTTCCACCACTTCAAGCTTTTTCTCTTCAGCCATACGTGGAAATATTGATCCATTTAAATACTTTCCGTCATTATTAATTGAAAAGGTATAAAATATTCGTTCTTGCTCAGTTGTTCTGCCATTGCGTGTAGATTTACGCATATATGTGCGCTTGTCCATACGCATAACGGTTCCGCACACCACGCAGTCATTAACAGCCTCTTGCACTTTACTAAAATCCATCGCCATATTATATTCGGCTTTGCCTATTATATGGTTTATATTAGATATTTTATACAACACCTTATTGTCCATTAATTTAATACTTTCTTGAAACTCTTTACTATCAGCAATCGCATCAACGCTTTCGCCAACATAATCTTGTTTTTGGTTAAGCATTACTTTAAAGTTGCCAAAGAAATTTTCTTGCAATTTATTCGAGATATCTTCTTCTCTACCAGATTTTGCTGTAAATTCATATACCTGAGCGTCAATATTAAGTTCCACTAATATATTCATATTGTCAATTGTAAGTTTAATATCATCTAGTGAAAAATTCTTGGCAAGGCTTGGAAAATTGTTCGTAATTGTATTTAGTATAAACAAGGCGATTGTTGCCTTATCAAGATTGCTACGCACAAACTTCGTTTCTACCACCACGTCTTGTGGCACAAGTTCTTTAAGCATTGTTTCAATTTTGCTTACATTGTCCGCCACCGTAAAAATGCTAGGATTATACAAAAATGTAGCAGTAAGTTTTCTTACTCCTTGATTATATACCACATCTTTAAGTTTAAGCCCTTCGTAACTTTCAATTTGTTGCATTATATTCATAATTTTTTTACCATATCTTTTTAATTTTTTAATCTAAATCCAAGATTTTATAAACTTGTTGTATATATTTCTTCAATGCATATTGTATTGTATAACATATCTTCTATTTCATTTTTACGATTTACTGGCATTTCCATTGTGCGAATTCCCCGTATATCGCCATCAAACTCTTTTGCAAGCCAGTGCGCCATCTCATTATATGACTTTTTGCCATTTAT
>JAZUAB010000032.1:0-1585 GCA_045637745.1 Candidatus Onthoplasma sp.
TTTTGCCACTAAACTACACCCGCATTTACTATGTTATGTTATCATTTTTAAGCAATATAGTCAAATTATTTGGTTGTAAATATTGTCTTTTTTGTGTTATAATAATATTATGATTAAGAAAAATGACGTAATTGATGTAGAAATTTTAAATCTTGGCGTGAATGGTGAGGGTGTTGCAAGGCATGATGGCATTGTGATCTTTGTTCCTTATGCATTGCCGGGTGAATTGGTTAAAATTCAAATTATTAACACAAAACAAAAGGCGTACATTGGCAAAATTGTGGAAGTTTTACAACCTAGCAAATGTAGGATTAAGCCACTATGCCCGTACTTTGCTAAGTGTGGTGGGTGTCAATTGCAACAATGTGAATACAATGAAACATTGCAATTTAAGCGCAACCTAGTTCAAAATGCCATTACACATATTGGCAAATTAGACCACAAAGTGCAAAATACAGTTGCAAGTGAAAGGTATTATTACAGGAATAAGTTTGCTTTTCCTATTGACCCAATTACAAGAAAAATTGCAATGTTTAGACCAAATTCACACAAAATGGTGCCTATTGATAATTGCTATTTGCAAGAAGGTTGGTGCTTAGATATTATCAATATCTTTAACAATTTCTTGCAAAAAACCGATGTTGCAATATACAACGAGGAGAGTGGTGATGGGCTTATTAGGCACATTGTTGCAAGAGGCGTGGATGGCAAAATATTGATTACAGTGGTGATTAATGGGAACTCCCTTCCTAATTTACAACTTTTAATTAAAATGCTTAGTGAAAAACTTGATAATTTTGGCTTAAATATTAACATTAATAAACAAGATAGTAATGTTATATTATCTAACGATTTTGTACATATATACGGCTTAAAAGAGATTGAATTATGCGAATATGAAATTAAATATACTATCAATAATGCTAGCTTTATGCAGATAAATAACCACATAAAACACGCAATTTATGATAAAGTTTTAAGTGAAATAAGTGCTAATGATGTGGTTATTGATGCGTATTCTGGTGCTGGGTTACTAACTGCCATTATGAGTAAGAAATGTAAATTCGCGTACGGCATTGAAATAGTGGAGCCAGCTGTAAAAAGTGCCGATAATTTGACAAAAATCAACAATTTGCATAATATAAAAAATATATGTGGTGACACAACAAAAGAATTGCCAAAACTCGTTAAAAATCTTAAGAAAGATGATAATGTAATAGTTGTGCTTGACCCGCCTAGAAAAGGGTGCGATAAAGCGGTTATGAATACTATTGCCAGTGTAAAGCCTAATAAAATATTGTATATTAGTTGTAATCCTAGTACACTTGCACGTGATTTGTATAACTTGTGCGAAATTACCAGTGATTACGAAATAAAATATATAATTCCTTACGACATGTTTCCCAATACAAAGCATGTTGAAACGCTATGTTGTTTACAATTAAAAATGGCTTAAAACAACGATAATTTTTATTTTTGCATAATACTTAATTGGAGGAAGATATGATATATACAGAAATGACAAAAGAGGCAATGAGAATTGCATACAAGGCTCATCATGGGCAAATGGATAAGACAGATATCC
>JAZUAB010000033.1:0-3099 GCA_045637745.1 Candidatus Onthoplasma sp.
ACTATTTTATAGATTATTTGCATATTGTTTATTATTTTTTTGTTTTTATAATTTGTTGACTTTTTAAATAAATAAATATACAATTATTTATATAAAGCATTTAAGGAGATATTATGAAAAAAACTAAAATCATCGCCACCCTTGGCCCCGCATCATCTAATCCAAAAGTTTTAAAGGAAATGATTGATAACGGCCTTAACGTTGCGCGTGTAAACTTTAGCCATGGCAGCATTGAACAAAACAAAGTCAACTACGACCTAATTAAATCAGTACGTGATAAATACGATGTTCCATTAGCAATTATGGTTGATACGCGTGGTCCTGAAGTAAGAGTCAAATCATTTGCTAATGGTTGTGCCGAACTTAAACGCGGCCAACTTTTCAACTTATACTCTGGCAGCAAAATGGGTGACGAAACTGGTATAGCAATCACTGAGCCTAAAATTTTATCTCGCCTACAACCCGGCAATATTATTTTAGCTAACGATGGCTTAATTGTATTAAAGGTAGTTGAAACCAGCAAATCTAGCGTTACCACCAAAGTTATTACCGGCGGAAAGCTTTCCAATAACAAAGGCTTAACTTTCCAAAATTTTGATTTAAATTTACCTTACATAAGCACTCGTGATAAGGAGGACTTGATCCATGCTTTTGACAATAAATGTGATTATGTGGCCTGTTCATTTGTAACTTGCAAGGAAGATATTTTGGAAATCAAAAAACTTATGAACAAATGCAACTATAACTGTAAAATTATTGCAAAAATTGAGTCTGCAAAAGGTATTAAAAATTTAAAATCAATTCTTAGCGAGTGCGATGGCGTAATGGTTGCACGTGGCGATTTAGGTGTTGAATATCCTGTTCAAAAATTGCCTAATATACAATCTCAAATTATATCAACCGCTCGCGATATGCGCAAGATTTCAATAGTCGCAACTGAAATGCTTGAAAGTATGATTCGTAACCCTCGCCCAACTCGTGCTGAGGTTAGTGACGTTGCCAACGCTATACGTGAAGGTGCTAGTGCTATTATGTTATCAGCCGAAAGTTCGGTAGGAGCATATCCAGCCAAGGCAGTTAAAACTATGACTGAAATCGCTAGAGAAATTGAAAAAGATATGGATTGTGAAAACCTTCATACCCATACCAAAATATCTAACAATATCGCCAGCATTACAACAACAATGGCAATCAAAACTACATATAAATTACCAACAAAAGCAATTGCAATATGTACCAGTAAGGGCAAAATGGCAACCTATGTATCTACTCTTCTTCCAAAATGCGATATTTATGCCATAACCAATAATCAAGATACTTATTACCAAATGGCTCTTCTTCGCGGTGTAAAGCCTATATATTTGCCTAAATTTAACGAGACTAAAATATTTAACAACATTAACGATACACTTCTTGAACAAAAACTTGTTAAAAAGGGTGACAACATTGTAGTAGTTACCGGAACAACCGATGAATTCTCAAATGTAGTTAAGATTAATACTATTGAATAATCTAATATAAATAAAAAATAACACAACTTTAATTGTTGTGTTATTTTTTATCAATTCAATATTCTGCTTTCACAATTTAAAATTATTCTTCAGCCAAACCCCAATCTTCTCTATCCATTATTTCAAGTTCAGTTTCCTCATTCCAGCCAATTTCATATTCCACGTCACTCGTTACAGGTATATAGGAGGTAACCTCGTCTTCTAATAAATGTTGAATGGTTATATCGTCATCATCATATGTACCTAATGCAAAATAGCCATCAAAGAAGTCTTTATTATCTAACACAATCAATAGTCCTTGAGATGACTTTTGCCCAATAACATACCACTTGCCACTTGTTGTGATGTTATACTTCTCATTTCCAGAAACTGTTAATTTAGCCGTTCCATTAGTCTTAATTTCTAATTGCATGTTTACATTTTCATAAGTATATACAGATGTCCAACCTAGCTCATTACTTCCCAAGTACTCACTTTTAAAAAGTTTTGTAGCATTAAATGTAATATCTTGAGTGATTTTTAGTGTGGTTGTGCTTTCGGTTGCCTTTGTTTCATAATATCTATTAAAATCTCCACCCTCATCTTCTACGTGATATATTACATAATCTAAATCCCCAAAAACATCAATAAATTCTTGGCTATGCTCCCCTTTCTTTTCTACAAAGAATAGATTGGTTTCACCATCTTCACCTGCACGGTCATAACTTACGCTATATATTAATTGATTGCCAACGCACTCAACTGAAAGAGGATATACTCCACAAACATCGTCTGAAGTGTAAATTTCATTATCACTTATTTTATATGTATACACTCCGCCTTCAATAGATGTTCTTATCACATATTCATCACTCATACCATCTTTAACTCTTGAACCAAGTCCCACATATAATCCATTTTCAAATAAAATGTCATCTTTTTTGCCTAGTTCAATAGGGGCACTTCCCACAAGTTCATTGCTACCAGTCTTGTCTTTGATTGTTGTAGAATCTCCATCAATAAGCATTTCAATAATATAGCCATTCCCATCTTCATCAACTATAGTAATATCAAAATCAGTTGCCTCAGTCTTCTCATTTTCAGTCCAAACACCTTGATAAGCCATCAAGTTATGCACTAAATATGCCTTATTATTTTCTTTCAATTTTACTGATACAACATCTTTCTCCCAATCTTCATTGTTGGTTGTTCTCATTAAAGGCATTCCACCCAGCACTGGAGGTTCAGCGCCCATATTGGATACCGTTGCCGAATATGTCTGATTAATATATGATGGTAATTTACTTGGCTCATTTTCTTTTTCAAAAATATTACATCCCGCAAACATAGTTGTAGCACCAAGCACTATTCCGCCCAATGCAACCCCTTTTAATAAATTTTTAAAATTCATAAATATCTCCTTATCTGCTACAATCTAGCATATATTTTCAGTATAACATAGCGGGAAAGATAATGTCAAGAAATTTAAAATAAAAAAAAGACTATCCATTACGGGTAGTCCTTAAATTTGTAGATGGCAACTTCCTATCTTCTCACACAGTCTCGCGTCACAACCCTCCCTTAGGCTGAATTGCTATTCGCAATTACT
>JAZUAB010000034.1:0-8237 GCA_045637745.1 Candidatus Onthoplasma sp.
AGGCAGTTGATTGTCTTCCTAAGACCGCTTGGCCTCCGACTTCAATTTAACTATTTATCTTTTGGTCACTATCTACCACCTTTACCGCATCACTTAACTTTACTGATACAATCTTAGATACACCTTTTTCCTCCATTGTAACACCGAATAAGCTGTCGGCAAGTTCCATTGTAGGCTTACGGTGAGTGATTACAATAAATTGAGTTTCTTGTGAGAAACGTTGCAAGTATCTCGCATATCTATCAATATTAGCATCGTCAAGCGCCGCCTCAATTTCGTCTAAGAAACAGAATGGCATTGGACGAAGTTTTAGTATCGCAAACAATATTGCAATTGCAGTCATTGTTTTCTCACCACCACTCATCAATGATATGTTGGTCAATGCTTTACCTGGTGGGCAAGCCTTAATTTCAACGCCGGCTTGTAATGGATCCTCACTAGGCAATAATTCAAGATGAGCATTACCACCACCAAATAATTCCTTAAATACTTTTGTAAAGTTTTCGTTGATTTTTGCAAATTCAACATTAAACTTTTGCAACATTTCAGATGATAAATCTGATATGATTTTAATAAGGTCGGCTTCAGCCTTTTGCAAGTCTTGTACTTGCGCTGACATTTCTTCATATCTCGCGCCTTCAACCTTATATTCTTCAATTGCATTGATATTAATGGAACCAAGGGCTGTGATTTGAGTTTTGATACGATTAATTTCAATCATACCTTCCTTAATATCAAATTCTTCCTTCTTAAATGGCAAGCAGTCGCTATATGTCATTTCGTACTCTTCGTAAATACGTTCTTGCATATTTTCAATATCAATATCAACTTTTTGTAGTTTTGCATCTTCTTGATACAACTTGTTTTGCAATCTTGAAATTTCCGCTTGAACTTCAGTTTTCTTATCGTCAATTTCCTTTAATTCATTTAACATGGATGCTTTGAATTGGTCAAATGAAGATAGTTTGCTATTTAATGCTTGCAATTCTTCACCTATTCCAGAAGTGTCAATATCTTGAATGGCTTGAGTTTGAATTTGTTTAGCTTGTTGATAAACTTGCTTTTGTTTAGCATATTCATTTTGAGCATTTTCAATTGCCGACTTGCTTTCAACTAAATCACTAGAATATTTTTCGATTTGCACTTCAAGTGCCTTAATCTTTTCTTCACTGCTTGCAATTTTAATCTTTAAGTCGGTGATTTCAGCGTTATAAGTCTCGCGTCTTGACTTTAATTGTTCGTACATTGATTGCGTTGTTGATGAACTTTCATCCATCTGCTTTTGTGAAGTTGTAATATCACTTTCAAGGCTATCAACGCTGTCAATTTTGGCTTGCAAATCTTCTACAAATTGTGTGGCAACCTTTAATTGTGCTTGATATTGATTGATTTCAGATTCAATACCATTCAACTTGTCTTGTTGAGCCTGTAATGTAGATATTTTCGATGCATAATCGCTATTTAATTGTTGCAATTTTGCAGTACTTTCCTCACGTTTTTTACGAAGTGCAACAACTTCTATCATTATTTTTTGATTAGTAGCCTCTAGTTCTTGTAAATATTTTGTATTCTTTTCAATATTCTTATCTAGATTTTTGATTTCATTTTCTTTGCCTAACAATGAGCTATCATTAGACTTCTTGCTACCACCCGACATTGAACCTTGAGGCGATAATACATCACCGTCAAGTGTAACAATCTTGAATGAATAAGCACTATCGCGCGCAATCTTGACCGCGTTTTCAAGCCTGTCAACTATAACAGTTGAGCCTAACAAACTTTCAATAACCTTGCTATATCCTTGAGGGTAAGATATTATTTCGCTGGCGATGCCTAAACATCCAGCACTACTTAAAAATCTTCTATCAGTTGGCGCAAGGCTTCTAGGCTTAACTGCTGTCATAGGCAAGAATGTTGCTCTACCAAGTTTGCCCACCTTCAAGTAGTCAATCAATACTTTTGCGTCTTCTTCGTTCTTGGTAACAATGTTTTGAATGCTTGCACCAAGTGCAATTTCTATCGCTGTAGAATATGTATCTTTAACATCAATAATATTGCCTATAACGCCCTTAATTGCAGATGACAATTGTTTATTGGTAGAACTATCTTTTAACAATCTCTTAACAGCAAATTGATAGCCCTCAAAATTGCTTTGTAAGCCTTGCAATAAATTACGTCTATTTGTGTCGTTAGTAATAGCAGATTTGTATGCGAAAATCTCGTCATTTAAATTTAACAACTGTGCTTCTAACTCTTGCAAATTACTCTTGCTAGATACCAATTCGTCTTCAGTAGCATTTTTATTTTTACCTAAAACATCAGTTTGTTTTGACAATTCCTTAATATCTTTTTCTAATGCATCAAAATCTTGCTTTAAAGAGGTTAATTTAATGTTATCAGCCTCAATATTTGCTTGCATTGTATCACGCTTAGCAAGTAATGCCGACATATTTGACTTGATATCTGTTAATTTGGTCAAACTATCAATGTATGCACGTTGATTAGCCTCTTTACTATCTTCGTTGGCTGTGATTTTGTCAATAAGTTCCAAATATTCGTTAGACAATTTATCACTTTGTATACGTAATTGCTTTAAGATTTCAGTTTCTTCATTCTTGCTTTTTGTAGCATTATCTAACAACATTTGTAATTGGGTGTTCTCTAGTTGCAAGTTGTTAACTTCCATCTCTACGCGCTTGGTTTGCTCTTCAATATGCGACATACGTTCATTAAGTAGGTTGCTTTCGGCTTGCTTCTTTTCAAGTTGAACAGTTAAATTAAGAACTTTATCGTGTAATTCGCTAATAGTTTTGTCAACACGATTAATTTCTTCCATATTAGCGTCGTACTTGATTTGCAAGTTGTCAAACTCATTTTGTTTGATAGTTAAATTGTCATTATATCCCTTTTTGCGTACATTAATTTCATCCTTAATCACACTGGCGTGATCATATTGATAGATATATGCATTGACTTCCAAATCCTTTAAACTATCGCGTAAAACCAATGACTTTTTAGCATCTTCGGCTTGACGTTTTAATGGTCCAAGTCGGCGTTCAATTTCAGTCATAATGTCGTTGGTACGCGATAAATTGTCGCGATAACGTGTCAATTTATTTTCAGCCTCATTTTTGCGTGCTTTAAACTTAGATATACCTGCCGCATCTTCAAATATTGTACGCCTATCTTCTGGCTTAGAAGATATAATCTGCTCTACCTTACCTTGTCCAATGATTGAATAACCGTCACGTCCCACACCGCTATCATACAATAGGTCGGTTATATCTTTTAACCTACATAATTTCTTATTCAAATAATATTCACTTTCACCCGAACGATACAGTTTACGTGTAATTAAAACTTCATCATATTCAATATTAAACCATTTGTTAGTATTATCAAAAAGGATCGAAACTTCGCAATATGATAGTTTTTTACGCTTTTCCGAGCCGGCAAAAATAACGTCTTGCATACTATCACCACGCAATTCCTTTTTCCTCTGTTCACCTAATACCCAACGAATAGCGTCAGCAACGTTACTCTTGCCACATCCGTTAGGGCCAACAATGGCGGTAATACCACCATCAAAATTAATTTTAGTAGTATCGGCAAATGACTTAAAACCAGTCATGTCGATTTGCTTAAAAGTAATCATAATACCCCTTCTCTTTAGGAAAATATCGATAAATATAATTTATTAAGTAACTACATTATATCAAATAATTTAAAATTTTCAAAATAATTATTGGCATTATTTGCCATTTTGCAACAATTCAAGCAGTTTTGTCTCATCAATTATATCAATATTCAAGCTTTGAGCCTTGCTTAACTTGCTCCCCGCATCTTTTCCGGCGATTACAAGATCAGTGTTTTTAGATACACTGCTGGCAACATCTGCGCCTAGGTTTTGAAGAATTTTTGTTAACTCACTTCTTCCAAAATTATCTAAACTTCCAGTTAACACAACTTTTTTGCCACTAAAATAACTATCGTGGCTAACTTCAGTAGGAAATTTAATAGTAACACCCAATTCAACCATTTTGTTAATATTGCTTAGATTGTCTGCGTATTCAAAATATTCAACTATATTGCGCGCCACCACTTCGCCAATGTCATTAATTGCAGTCAAATCATCTAATGTTGCGCTCTTTAGCAGTTCTAAACTTGGATAACGATTGCTTAGTACAAAAGCAGTCTTTTTACCCACATTAAGAATTCCTAATGCGTATATAAAATTAGACCATTCTACTTGCTTACTATTTTCAATGCTAGATAGCAAATTGTTTATTTTCTTCTCCTTAAAGCCTTCTAATACTGCAAGCATATCTTCGGTTAGAGTATACAGCTGCCAAGGATATGCTATTTTGTATGTTTCATACAATTGCTTTAATGTTTGTACGCTTAGTCCGTCAATATTCATCGCATCACGCGTTACAAAATGTGTAAGTCGTTCAATAATTTGCTCATAACAACCATTGTGGTTAGTGCAAAAGAAGTTTGCCCCTACTTCCACCAATGGATGCGCGCACGATGGGCATATAGTCGGCGGTATGATTTCAACGCTATCATCTGCCTTTTCAGCAAGCCCTATTACTTCAGGTATTACTTCATTGCTACGACGCACAAAAATACGGCTGTTAATGCTTACATCCTTTTTCAATATATCGTTATAATTATTAAGCGTCGCGCGTGAAACTGTGGCGCCAGCTAATTCTACTGGCTCTAATAATGCAATAGGCGTAATTTTGCCAGTACGTCCTACTTGCCATACAACATCGTTAAGTGTTGTGCTAATTTCTTCCGCCTCAAATTTATATGCAAGTGCCCATCTAGGAAAGCGATCAGTATAGCCTAGGTCGTCGCGATGCTTGATTTCATTAAGCTTAAACACCAATCCATCTATCAAAAAGTCTAGACTTGATTTAGACTGGTCAATCTTATCAATTATCTGTTGCATCTCATCTGTAGAGTGCACAACTGACAATATATCCGCCACCTTAAAGCCGTTTTCACGTAAAAAGACATTTACTTCAGTCTGTGACTCAAACTCTCTATCCTCAATATAATTTACATCATACGCAAAAAAATCTAATTTACGTGAAGCTGTTACTTTAGGGTCTAAGTTACGCACAGCTCCCGCCGCCGCATTACGTGCATTCTTTAATGGTATATCTAGTTCGGCATTAAGTTTATCTAATACCGACAATCTTATAATCGCCTCGCCGTGAACTATAACTGTTCCCTTATGATTAATAGTTAAAGGTATTGACTTAAATGTGCGCACTTGTTCGGTGACATCTTCGCCTATAATACCATTGCCTCTAGTTACTGCTTGAGTATATTTGCCATCTACATATTTAACTACTATAGTAAGTCCATCAAACTTATATTCGCATGTATATTCAGGTGTAAAGCTTGACAATCTCTCGTTTCGTGTAATCCAGTCTTGGATTTCTTGTATACTTTGACTCTTTTCTAGGCTATATAGTCTATTGGTATGTGTGACCTTAGTAAATTTTGATATCGGCTCACTTCCCACCTTATGCGTAGGCGAATTATCTAACACTACTCCTGTTTCTTTCTCTAGTCTAAACAGTTCATCTAATAGCCTGTCATACTCTATATCTGCAATAGTAGGCTTGTCTAATACGTAGTACTCGTAATTGCACTTGTTGATTATTTCTACTAATTGCTTCATTCTATTAATATTGTCCATAAATCCCCTTTTAGTTTAATGTTATATAAAGGTAACTGGCGCATAGTCTAACGACAATGTCTTTTTGCCTATTACGCCAAAATCTATTGTTACGCATTTATTGCTAGCATATGTGCTAACATCTATAATAAAGCCTTGACCAAATTTAATATGACTAACCTTAGCGCCTACTGTTACTTTTGACCCATCTATAGTTTTCTTGCCTAGGCTACTAGCCTTAGATAATCCCGCAATATTCAATGACCCTTTATTGCCAACAGCATAACTATTAGATGATTGACTGCTATATGATTTGTTGTAATCATTATACGAATTTGTCTTGTAACTGGAATTATTATAACCATAGTCGCTATTATAACTGCCATATTCTTTTCGCGCGCTAGTATAGCCCGAATATGAACTAGAATAATTATCGCCATAATATCCGCCATAGCCAAACGCTTGGTCCTTGACCATATCTATTTCACGCAGGAATCTACTCTTAACCGCCATATCACGCTTGCCATACATAAATCTACTGCTACTGCTGGTTAAGTATAATTCCTTACGTGCACGTGTTATAGCTACATACATTAACCTACGCTCTTCCTCTTGGTCCTCTTGCTCTGCACGTGATACTGGGAATATCTTTTCCTCTAACCCGGATATAAATACTGTATCAAACTCTAGCCCTTTTGATGCGTGCACAGTGGCAATAACCACGCCATTTTTATTGCTTTCAGTATCTATATCGCTGATAAGTGTAACGCTTTCTAGATACTCATTAAGGGTTGCGTCAGGATTGTTATATTCATAGTCTTTAATAGATTTCATCAATGATGTCACGTTAATGTATCTATCTAGTTCGGTTTCGTCTTTTTGATTAAAGCTCTGTAGTATCTTTGTCTCGTCTACAATATACGTAATCAAGTCATATAACCCGCTTGTTTTAGCACATTCATCAATCCCCTTTAACAATTGTTTTAAAGGCTGTAATTTAGCACGTAGTGCCGGCTTAATGTCCTCAGTGTCGCAATTATATATAATATCCTTCATCGAGCATTTACGCATATCGGCAAGTGCCTTGATTTGATTAATGCTTGTATCACCAATACTACGTTTAGGGAAATTAATTAGCCTTGAAAAACTAGTGCTGTCATTCGGATTGACTATAGCAATCAAGTATGCTAACGTGCTTTTAATTTCTGCACGCTCATAGAACTTAACACCGTTATATATCTTGTGTGGCACATTGTAGGCCAACAACTTTTCTTCAAATGGTCTTGTTAATGCGTTTAGGCGTAGTAGTATTGCAATATTATTTAAATCAACCCCTTGCGCACTCTGTTGTAATATGTGTCGCACTACATAATCTGCCTCATCTTGCTCATCTCTGGCACAGTAATAATTAACCTCCGCGCCATCACCATTATGAGTATATAATTTCTTAGACAATCTATGCTTATTATTCTCAATTAGCATATTGGCTTTGTCTAGTATTGCTTTAGTACTTCTATAGTTTTGCTCTAGCTTAAATATCTTTACATTTTTAAAATCTTTTGAAAACTGGAATATATTACCAATATTAGCACCACGCCAACTGTATATAGACTGGTCTTCATCACCAACTATAAATATATTTTGATGTTTAGATGCTAGCACTTTAATAATATCATACTGCAATTTGTTAGTATCTTGGAACTCGTCCACGTGAATATATTGAAAACGCTCTTGCAAACTTTCTCTTACATCTTGATTTGAAATAATTAATTTATAAAAATTAATAAGCAAATCATCAAAGTCCATAGCATTATTCTTTTTAAGTTCGTTTTGATATGCTAAATATCCGCGCCTTATAATATCAATACCTTGGCTATGCTTGTTTATCTCACAGTATTCATCAATATGAATATTGTCGCTCTTAATTGCACTTATTGCATGTTTAATCTTACCTTTAGTATCATCATCACTAACACCCAAATCACTAAACACTTGCTTAAACACTTTAGTCTGGTCACTATCAGTGTATATACTAAAGTTTGGCTGATAGTCTGTTAAAACCGATTGATATTTGCGTAGCATTCTCACGCAAAAGCTATGAAATGTTGCCACCAATACGTTGCAAGCATCTTCACGGATTTTACACACACGCTCTTTCATCTCGTTTGTAGCCTTGTTAGTAAAAGTAATTGCCAATATTCTATAAGGGTCCACGTGCAGTTCAGTTAATAAATATGCTATGCGGTATGTCAACACTCTTGTTTTGCCACTTCCCGCGCCGGCTGACACAAGCACAGGTCCTTCAGTGTTAAATACTGCTTGCAGTTGTTCTTCATTAAGTATGCTTGAATAATCCATAATTTCTCCAAATTAATATGATTATATCATATTATTCATTTTTTAACAAACAAAAAGCAATCTTAGGCACAAAAAAAAGATGCAACTTTCGTCACACCCTTTACAATATTAATATTTGCTCTTCTTCATAGCGCGCTTACGTGCAGCTTCGCTCTTTTTCTTTTTTCTAACGCTAGGCTTTTCG
>JAZUAB010000035.1:0-1170 GCA_045637745.1 Candidatus Onthoplasma sp.
CTTCATAAATATCTTTTAAATTATCTAAATATGTTGATTCATTAATTTGTTCATCTGCCAAAACTTTTAATGTTGAGTAAACATTTCCATCAATCGTAATTTCAATATAGCCCAACTCTTGACCAAGTTCGCATTTAGAAATTCTTGTTGGCAAATAACAATTAACTGAATAATTTGGCATTTCGCCTTTCTTAGTTAAAATATTGCACACGCCTTCAATTCTAGTTTTTAGTTGGCGTTCATCTTTATATGAAATATTAATTAAATCACTGACATCAATAATATGATTTTCATAATTTGCAAATCCATAGTTTAATAAGTCGCTTGCACTTTTAAATCTTTCTTTTGTTGTATTGGCACCTAATACCACAGAAATTAAACTCAAGTTATTTCTCCTTGCTCCTACAGCTAAGCAATAACCAGCCTCGTTGGTTGAACCTGTCTTCCCGCCAATGCAACCCTCATAAAATCTTGATAGTCTATTTGTGTTAGTCATTTCAGTTGTGCGACCGCTTGGGTGCTGAAAGTCTTCTAACCACACACTTGAATATTCGTGATATTTTTCATATGACAAGACATTTTTCAATATTTTGGCTACATCTAGCGCACAAGAGTATTGATTGTCAGCCGGTAAGCCTGTACAGTTGATGTAGTTAGTATTATTTAAGTCCATTTCCTTAGCACGCGCATTCATTTTGTCTACAAAACCACTCTCATTGCCTGAAATATACTCCGCCAAAGCGACTGATGAGTCGTTTGCACTACATACAATTACACTTTTTAATAGTTCGCCTAGTTCATATTCGCAATTTGCATCCAAAAATATTTGCGAACCACCCATGCTAGAGGCATTCTCACTCACTAATACATTGTCGTCTAACGAGATGGTCCCAGCATCAATACTTTCAAAAGTTAGCATAATAGTCATTAACTTTACAATACTAGCCACAGGCATACGCTCGGTTGAATTGTTATCATATAGCACTTTACCTGAATCAATATCAATTAAAATACTCGCCTTTGTATTAACCTCTGGCACATATTCGCTGGCATAAGTTATTCCAATATTTGCACCAATCCCCAATAATAACACAAACGACAGCGCTATGCATAATATAGATTTTTTAATCTTATTCATATTTTCACCACAAAAATATTATTTGTATAAGT
>JAZUAB010000036.1:0-10484 GCA_045637745.1 Candidatus Onthoplasma sp.
CTTTGAGATTGTAAACAGTGGGAAAGACAATCTGTTAGAACGCAAAACATATTACTTAATAACAGATGTTCAAGAGTTGGAACGAACGTTTAATTCCAGCATAATCCCTTGTGAAATTATTAATGTTAATGATATTGAAAGTAAGAAGGTGGATGAAAGCCTAATTTCCTTGGTAAAAAAATTAAATCAGGAATAAATGTTGTTACAATATAAGTATATTTACATAGGAGAAAGTATGAATATTGGTATTGATTTTGATGGCGTATTGTTTGACACGGAAAGTGCATTTAGAGCGATGTCGCAAATGTATAATTTAAAACTTGGCGGCGAGATTGTCGATATGGAAAAATTGAGATTTCAGGAAAGATACAACTGGACTTGGGAACAATGTAAGCAGTTTATGAGCGATTGTATGCTAGATATACATAAAAAGGCACAAATAATGCCTTGCGCAAAGGCTGTAATCAATGCTTTAGGCAAGCATCATAATATATATGCTATAACCAGTAGAGGACTGGCAATAGATGGTGAAATTGAAATTACAAACAACCGATTACAACAAGAGGGAATTAAATTTGACCAAATAATATATAACTGCGATGATAAGTTGGAAGCGTGCAAGCAATTAAATATTGATTTAATGATAGAAGATTGGGATGCGACCATAATAAAATTGGCTGACACAGGCATTAAATGTTTTTATTACAAAGATAATGTTTGTAATGATTACGCTCACAACAATGTTGTTAGCGTGCGCGACTGGGGTGATATTGCTGTGGAATTAGTTAATATGGGATTGATTAACATAGATGATATTGAAATAATGTAAAAGTAGGCTTAATTGCCTATTTTTTTTGTGTTGGCTGATATAATAGAAGTTAAAATTTATACGTAATTTCGTTATAAAAATTAATAGCCGGACAGTCTAGTTATACTAGAATATAGGGTGGCGTGATAGGCTAGTTGTAAATTTGCAAAATTTGTTGATTTTTTGGTATGTTATTGTTACAATTTTGGTATAGTCGCGACAAAAAATAAAAGGAGATAAAATGGAAAAGAAAAAGTTTGGACAATTTATCAAAGAGTCTCGTATAAGAAAGGGACTTACTCAAAAAGAACTTGCAGATTTGCTATTTATTGATGTAACAGCCGTATCTAAGTGGGAGCGGGGTGTAAGTTACCCTGATATTACACTTATTTCAGGTATTTGTAAAAACCTTGATATAAGTGAAAAGGAACTAATTGAAAGCAGTAATGATAGCGAATATCATAAGATGAAAAGTGAGGCAAAAAAGTGGCGTGCATTCAGTATGTCGTGGAGTTTGTTCTTTTATATTTCTTATGCGATTGCATTAATTCCTTGCTTTATTTGTGATTTGGTAATCAATAAGGGACTTACTTGGTTCTGGATTGTGTTATCAGCACTACTACTTGCATTTACATTTACAAATCTACCAAAACATATAAAAAAGCATAGACTAATATTAATTCCAGCATCAATGTTTACGGCTTTATGCTTACTGCTAGGCGTTTGTTGTATTTATACCAAAGGTGATTGGTTCTTGACAGCAGTGCTAGGAACGCTTATAGGGTATGTGGCCATATTTTACCCTATTGTATTTTATAAAACTAAACTCGGATTAAGTAAAGAAAAATTTAGCAGGTTTAAAAAATGGTTTTTACTTACTTATGCTTTTGGCATGACGATATTAACACTACTATTATTAGTAATAATTAATTGGAGTAGGCCATTTAATTTGTTTAATGGTGTAATGATTACATTGTATAGTTACACGATATTGGCAGTGTTTGGATTGATAGAATTAATTAAAATTAACGCATTTAGTAAAATTGGACTTGGATTTTTGAGTATGTTGCCATATTTATTTGGATTAGAAATGGTTCTTGATGTGTTGTTAGGCGGAAATGATGGTGGAAGTTATTACGATATTGATTTTAGCCATTGGTCAACACATATAAATGCAAACGTTACATTTATTGTAAAATTATCGTTGCTAGGATTAGCAATATTGTTCCTAACAATAGGTGTAATTAGAAGCAAAACTAACAAAAAGCATATATAGATACTTGTCTTGATTAATAAAATAAAAACTTGAATTTATCGTTCAAGTTTTTTAATATTTGAATTTAAATTACTTATAAACGATACACTTATTGATGTTTTGTGTTATAATATTTTTACGGAGAGTACATTATGAATGAGAAAAGAGTTCGCGCAAGGGCAATAATAATTAAGGAAGATAAATTGCTTTCAATGTACCGCGAAAGAGATGGTAGGATTTTCTACACATTTCCCGGTGGCGGAATGGAAGGGCAAGAAAGTGAAGAAGATTGCGTAAAAAGAGAAGTGTTTGAAGAATTTGGTATAGTTGTTAAGCCAATCAAGAAATTATATACATACGAAAGCCAAAATAGTATTGAACATTTTTATTTGGCAGATTGGATTTCGGGTGAGTTTGGTTCAGGAGAAGGCGAAGAATTTGATGAAAATAGAAACAATGGAGTTTACATTCCAAAATTGATTAAAATTGAAGATATCCCAAATCTACCACTTATGCCACCAGAAGTGGCAAACGTTTTTTATGAAGATTATACAAAAAATATAAATAGAGATAAAGTAAAAGTCTTTTTGGGAGAAATAAAATAAAAACTTGAATATAGTGTTCAAGTTTTTTTTGATATAGCGTATATAACAACATATTATATAAATTATTTGCAACTTTATTTTTAGTATGTTACAATAAGTTTAAGAGAGTTAAGAGGGTATATGTTTGCTTTAATTATTATTTTTATTATTGTAATAATTGCGATTGCATTAGTAGGTTTTATATTTTTCTGTCATAATAAAAAATATTGCAAATTTTTAATCAGCAATAGCACTGCGTTAATCAACTTATTTAAAATAAATAATAACTATAAATTTTATCATATTGCGAATTTAGATGAAGCATATATTTACGATAATGAAAAACTATATGATACTATTTCATGTGAGGACTATTTAATTTATCAATTACAATTTAAAATGCGAAAAGTTCAAAACCAAATCGAATTTGCGAATATTAATAAGCGTAACTACTATTTATATTGTCAAGAGATTTCAAAGATCGATAAATTGGGTGAGTACTTAAACCCTTGCACTACATTAAAACAAAGCAGATTATTATATTATGAGAAGAAACTATTTGAAAAGAGTAAATTAAAGCCAATTGTAGATTTTTATATACATGTGAGATTGTATTGCTCTAAAATAAATGGAGATATTTATGATAGCAAACATGAAAAATTTTATCCAGAGCACGTTTTAAGTTTGATTAAAAGACTAAACAATAAAAATGGATGTTTTTATAATGATAAAAATATTTGGGACGCTTTGTGTAGGGTGGAAAGAGGTAGGGTGTCAAACAAAATGAGATTTTCAATATATAAAAGAGATGGTTATAAGTGTAAAATATGCGGCAGGGGTCAAACTTCGGATTATTTGGAGATAGACCATATAAAACCAATCGCAAAAGGTGGTAAAAGCGAATATTCTAATTTACAAACATTATGTAGAGAATGCAATAAAAAGAAAGGTGATATATATCACAAGTTTTAATATTAATTGTTAAAAATCAAATTTATATGAAAAACATACTAAAAATTAGCCTAAAATTATGCTAAAATTGGAAAAAAATTGCTTTAAAGGGGTGTATTTTGCTTTACAGCAAACTAAAATTATGCTAATATTCAGTTATGAAAAAGAGAATGTGGGTATAATTAATATACACCAAATTCTAATTAAAAGGGGAATTTATTATGTTATTTGAGCCACCTATTGATGAAATTTCAAAGAAGATAGGTAATGTGTACACTGCAACAATTGTTATTGGAGCAAGGGCTAAGGAATTGGAGAGTAAAATCCCTGCATTGTTACAGGGTTCATCTAACCTTGCAATTGAATATGCGGCAAAAGAAGTTTTTAACGGCAAAATAACTGCTGTAAAAGCTAAATAATGATTGCAGAAGTTGTAGTTGATATATCTAATGACTCGGTTGACCGAGTCTATGATTATTTTGCGCTACCAACAACGCAGGTTGGTATGCGTGTGCGTGTACCATTTGCAAATAGATTAGTACTTGGCTATGTACTAAAACTAAAAGACGATACAGACTTTGATAAATCTAAGTTAAAAAGTATTAAGGAAAATCTTGACGATTTACCTTTGATTAAGCCTGAATTAGTTGAACTTACCGACTTTATGTCTAGTCGGTTCTTTTTGCGTAAAGCAGATATATTTAAATTGATTTTACCAGCAAGCATTCGTAATGATACAGTTAAGGAAAAGACCTTTGAATTAATCAAGTTTACAGCCGATTTAGCTGAGATTTTGCCTACAATGAACAAAAACGCAAAATCACAAATTGCTGTGCTTAATTATTTAAACGAAAAGGGTGTAGAAGTTCGTAGTAAACTAAGCGAAATGTTTGGACCTAGTGCGGTTAAAGGTTTGATTGATAAGGGCTTGGTGCAAGTAGAAATTATGCATCAAAACCGCACGCCTAGTGCCGAAAATGTGACAGATAAGCGAGTTAAATTAAATAAGGGGCAACAATATGCGGTAGATACCATTTTAAGCGAGAGCAATACATATCTACTTAAAGGTGTTACTGGCAGTGGCAAGACAGAAGTATATATGAATGTAATTGAAGCTCAACTAGCAAAAGGCAAAACCGCTATTATGCTAGTGCCTGAAATATCACTTACACCGCAAATGCTTAATAGATTTACATCACGTTTTCCTGGTATTGTAGCAGTGTTGCATAGCGGACTTAGTGATGGCGAAAAGTTTGATGAATGGCAACGCATATTTAAGGGCGAGGCTAAGGTAGTGCTGGGTGCAAGGTCGGCGATTTTTGCACCAGTTGAAAACCTTGGTGTAATTATTATTGATGAAGAACACGATAATTCGTATGTAAGCGAAAGCAACCCTAGATACATTACCGAAGATGTGGCCATTTGGCGAGGCAAACACAATAGAGCACCAGTAATTTTAGGTAGTGCTACACCTAAAATTGAAAGTTATCAAAAGGCGCTTAACGGCGAGTTTAAGCTAATTGAACTAAATGAGCGTGTAAATAACCTTGAAATGCCTTGTATACAAGTAGTAGACATGCTAACTGAAGTGCTTGATGGCAACACTTCGCCATATAGCAGATTAATGATTGCAAAACTAAAGGAATGCATTGATAATGGCAAGCAAGCAATATTATTTATTAACCGCCGTGGATATGCATCATTTATGATGTGTCGTGAGTGTGGATATATTGCTAAGTGTGATGATTGTGCTGTGTCGCTAGTGTATCATAGTAATGAGGAAGAATTAAAGTGCCATTTTTGCGGAAAACGTTATAGAGCATTGCGTAATTGTCCAAATTGCAAGTCAACATCTATTAAATATGGTGCATTAGGAACTCAACGCGTAGTTAATGAGCTAAAAGAGATATTCCCAGGAACGCCTATTTTCCGTATGGATAATGATACCACAAGGCAAAAAGATGGGCATAAGAAGATACTTATGCAATTTAGCGGGACTAGTCCTAGCATTTTGGTAGGGACTCAAATGATAGCAAAAGGACATGACTATCCTAATGTTGCTTTTGTAGGTATATTAGATGCAGATGTTAGCCTATATACTAGTGATTATAGGTCTACGGAACGCACTTTCCAACTTGTTACTCAGGTGGCGGGGCGTACCGGACGCAAGAATAATGATGGTTTTGTGGTGCTTCAAACTTATGCACCAAAGCATTATGTGTATAGGTTTGCTAGCCAATACGATTATGTTGGGTTTTACAACAAGGAAATTAATTTAAGGCAAACTACAATGTTTCCGCCGTTTAGTAACATACTTCGTATACTGGTTAGCAGCGAGGACGAGCAAAGATGTATCCAAACTACCAAAAAAATTTATGATAGGGCATTGAAACTGAAAGAAAAATATGGTACAATGTTTATGTTTTTACAAGCAATGCCAGCACCAGTTAAACGCATTCAACGCAAATTTAGGTATCAAATACTTATGCGTGTAGGCCTTGATGATAACTTGGTGAGTGATATATATAACATTGCTGATATTATAGAAAAGGACGTGTCAATATTTATTGAACACAATCCAAATAATTTACGATAGGAGAAAATTATGGCAATAAGAGAAATTGTACAACACACTGATCCGTTTATTAGGAAGAAGTCGAGAGATGTTAAAGTAATTGATGATAATATAATCGAATTACTTGATGATATGAAGGAAACTGTGCTTAATGCTAATGGTTCAGGCCTTGCCGCTGTGCAAGTGGGAGTGCTTAAACGCATATTTGTAATCAACATTAATGGCGCATATCTTGAATTTATCAATCCACAAATCATTAAGCAATCAGGCGAACAACATCAAGTGGAAGGTTGCTTAAGCGTTAAAATGCCTTATGGCTATGTTAAGCGCCCTATGCACGTAACAGTTAAGGCACTTGATCGTAGTGGCAATGAATTTACTTTTAGCGGAACGGATTACACCGCTATTGCACTTTGCCACGAATACGACCATCTTGACGGCATAATCTACACCGATAAGTGTGAAAGATTTTTGAAAGATGGCGAATAAAACTTATACAGGGGAAAAATTTATGAATATATATGTTATGCGACATGGAACTACCTGTTGGAACGAAAAAGGAATAATCCAAGGTAGAAGTAACAATAGATTGAGCCAAGCAGGCAAACTTGGGGTTGAAAATACTGCAAAGAAATATAAGACAACTAAATTTGACGCTATATTTGCATCGCCATTAATGCGTACAATGCAAACGGCAAATATTGTAAATCAATATCATAATCTTAAAATCATTAAGGATGATAGATTATTGGAGGTTGATCAAGGCATATTTACAAAACGCAAAAGATCATCATTAACACCAAAAGAGGCTGAATTAAAGGAAAAACGAGATAAAAAATGCAAGCTTGAAAGTTATGAAGATGTATATAGCAGGGTAAAAGATTTTTTGCAAGATTTAGCAAGTAACTGTAAAGCCAAAAATGTGCTGGTGGTTTCACACAATTTGGATGTGAGCTTTATGGAATGCATTTTGTTGAATATTAAAGTAGATATAAATAAAGACGAACATACCACGCGATTTAAAAACGCTGAAGTTAAAAAATTTGCAATTTAAAGGTAAAATATGAATATAGTATTTTTTGGAACGAATGAGTTTAGTGCTACGGTGGCGGAAGCAATTTTAAATAGTGAACATAAGATTTTGGCGATCGTGGCACAACCTGATAAGGCAAATAGTAGGGGTGGGAAGGTTAAGTTTAATGCACTTAAACAATTTGCGTTAGATAACAATATACCACTTCATCAATTCGCTAAACTTAATATTGAAGGGGAAGAAGTGTTGCGTGGGTACAATGCGGACTTTTTTGTAACTGCGTCCTATGGTCAAATTATTAAGCAAAATATATTGGATTTACCTAAAAAAGCAATAGTTAATGTGCACGGCTCGTTGTTACCTAAATATCGTGGGCCAGCACCTATACAATGGAGTATAATTAATGGCGAAAAGGTTACGGGTGTAACTATTATGAAAACTGAACTGGGGCTAGATTGTGGCGAAATGTACTTAAAAAAGGAACTTGAAATTTTGCCAGAAGACACAAGCGATAGTGTATTTAGCAAACTAGCCACACTAGGTGGTGAGGCAGTTGTTGAATTTTTGGATAATGCCGAGCATTATATAAATAATGGCGAGATGCAAGATGAAAGCCAAATGACTTATTTCCCAATGCTAACCAAGGAAATGGCACATATTGATTTTAATACACCTAGTGAGAAGTTAGTTAATCTAATTCGTGGGCAATATAGTTGCAATACAATGTATTTTACCTTTAACGGTGCAAGATACAAGGTTGCATTTGCAAAGGTGGTAGATATGAAAGGTCAAGCAGGTGAGGTGTTAGAGGCAAGTGCAAAGAAAGGGCTTATTGTAGCCACCAGCGATAGTGCTATTGAAATAATCACAATTCAACCAGAAGGCAAACCAATGATGGAAGCTCGCGCATTCTGCAACGGCGGAAAAATCAAAGTTGGCGAGGTGCTGTGAGCACCAGCAAATATTGGATAGAGGGTAGGAATTATGAAATATAAAATATTTGACAAGTTTAGATTTGGATATAAAGGCGAAATTGCTAGATGGATGATTGTTGAAATCGATAAAGTGGCAAATACATACACTTTTAGAAAAATTCTTCCTGATGATAACACAACATTTACAACTGATATTGATAAATTTGATAATTATATAGCAAATGCAAAAAATAATGAAATTAACCGCCTACATGGTTGGACAAAGCTTAAACAAAAACCAGTAGATGAATTATTAAAATAAAAGGAGAAATGCACCAGAATTAATAAATCATTTTATTGCCAAACAAAATAAAGTTAACTTAATAATAGTATTTGCAGTTTAAATTGATTTATTGACTTATTTGGTGCGCTCACAGCACATGAAAATACTAGCGGATTATAGTTTAAATGAATTACAAGAGATGCTTAACTTGCCTAAGTTTAGGGTTAAGCAGATTTTTGATGCAATAATGCAAGCGAAGGACTATAATCAAACTACTATTCCTAAAAAGATGTACGAGGAATTGCAAGATGAGTATATTTTAAAGCCGGTTGAGATTTTTGAAGTATACAAGTCAAGCGATGGTACTAAAAAGTATTTGTTAAAGTTGTGGGATAATAACATTATTGAATGCGTGTTCCTAACTCAAAATTATGGCAATACTATTTGTATGTCAACGCAAGTGGGTTGCCGTATGGGTTGTAAGTTTTGTGCATCTACTTGTAATGGACTAATCCGTAATTTAAGCGCGGGCGAAATGCTAAGCTGTATCGCGTGTGTAAGTGCGGATAATGGCAAGTGCAATGAGCGTAATTTTACCAATATTGTGCTTATGGGCAGTGGTGAACCATTTGATAATTATGACAATGTAGTTAAATTTTTGCGTCTTATAACCAGTGAACAAGGGTTTAATGTAAGCGAACGTAATATTTCTCTTTCTACTTGCGGACTTGTGCCAAAGATTTATGACTTTATGAAGGAAGATTTAAGTGTTACACTTTGTGTATCATTACACGCAAGCACAGATGAAGTGCGTAAAACTATAATGCCTATTGCCAATGCCTATACTATTAATGAAATTGTTGAAGCGTTACGAGTGTATAGCGAAACTACTAAACGTAGAGTAGTGTTGGAATACTGCCTAATCAAAGACGTAAATGATAGTTTTGATGATTGTAAGCGACTAGCCGAACTATTTAAGGGTATTACGTGCCACTTTAATGTAATATGCCTAAACCCTAATGGCGGAAGCCTAAAGGCGACCACCAAGAAAGAGGCGTATGCATTTGTTGCAAAACTTGAAAGTTTAGGCTTAAGCGCAAGTTTACGCCGTAGTCAAGGAAGTGACATCAACGGTGCTTGTGGTCAACTAAGAGCTAAAAGATTGAAGGAAATAGACAATTAAAAGTTTAAAGTTAGTGTCCAAAATTATGGACATTAATTTTTTTATGTGATATACTATTAGTAGAAATGTATTATATTTAAAAATTAAATGTGAGATACACTCCACTTGTAATTTAAATTACTAGGTCGGTATAACAAAATAGAGCATAGAACAAAATAGCAAGCGGACAAACATTATTAATTTTGATTTAAAATAGAATACGTAAGAGGTGAATTATGGCAAAAGTAGTAGTAGCGGCATCAAGTCTACCAGCAGGCAGAAATATGTCTAGCCAGTTGGATTATATCAAAAAAATGCAAAATTTTGGAGCTGATTTATATCACTTAGATGTGATGGACGGTCTGTTTGTTAAAAATCAAACCGTTGACTATACATATCTTGAGCAGTTGAAGATGTCATCTGTGCTACTTTTTGACGTGCATTTGATGGTACAATGCCCTACAAGAGTAATTACAAAGTATGCGAAGGCTGGTGCAAATATCTTGACCATTCACTATGAGGCGTTTGCAGACGATAAAGCGTTTATTAAAGCATTAAAGAAGATTAGATCATATGGAATGATGGCGGGAATTGCCATTGACCTAGACACCGATATAAAGGTAATTGAGCCATTCCTTAAATATTGCGACCTTGTGCTTGTGATGACTGTTAAAGCTGGCAAAGGCGGTCAAGGCTTTGTAGAAACAGCACTAAAAAAAGTTAAAGCTATTAAGAAGATTGATAAACGTATTTTAATTGAAGTAGATGGCGGGATTACAGATGTTACTGGCTACAAGGCGGTTAAAGCTGGCGCAGATATATTGGTTAGCGGTTCATATATCTACAATAATGACGCATATGAAGCAATACAGGCATTAAAAGGCAAAAAGTAATGGATAATAGATACTTTTTTGAAAAC
>JAZUAB010000037.1:0-1562 GCA_045637745.1 Candidatus Onthoplasma sp.
AATTGCAATAGCCCAATAGGTTGCACCCCAAGTGCCGTTATCTTTGATATATGCTATTATAAGTGGCCAAATGCTTGCCGAAATTGAGGCAAATGCATTTATAAGCGCCACGAATGCAGCAATGTTTATATAATCTTTCATCTTAAATCCAACAACGTTGTTTAAGATTACCCTTATGCCATTAGCAAATATTAGATAAATGACTATAAGTGCTAGATATATAACCATGCTTTTATCGTAAAATATTATCAATAGAATTGGAAGTGGCAATATGATAAATAAATATTTAATTGCAACTTTTATAAAATCTTTTTGTTTTTCGCAAGAGTTTATAGTGATTAACGGACCTAATATAATGATAATAGGTATAATTGTTGTTATGTAAATTGATGCATCTTGTGGAAGTGCATAAATATCTACTAATACACTTGTGACAAAACTCATTACTCCATAATATAATCCGTTAATCAAAAATGAAACTAAGAGTATTGCCGTGTAGAAAATAACCTTTCTTTTGTTAGATGAAAGCGAGAAAATTGGCTTTTCTATCATTGTTAAAGGCTCTAAATCATTAGAATTATTTTCTTTATTTTCAAGCATCATTTGCTTGATATCGAGTTTTTTGTTTATCCTACTATATCTTGCAATTAACTTTGTTTGATAAAATAAAACTGCCGTGCAAACTAAAAGCATTCCACCAAATATAAAATAAGGAACACGCCACATATTGAAACCAACAAAAAATGCTGAAACAACAAAGGAAACAGCAGTTCCTATTGCATAGCCCGATGCTAAGAGTTTATTTGCAGATGTCAACAACTTTCTTGGCACGTATTTTGTTATCAAATAGTTACAACCACACCACATTCCTGCTTGAAAGACACCAACCAATGCAAATAGCACCCAAATTCCTTTAATACCCGACACTAGCCCCATGGCAATGGACACCACTGCAGATATAGGAATTGTTACAAAAGTATATTTTACTATGTTAATTTTCTCCATAAAAATGAATAAAATTATCTGGACTAATCCATAAGTAATAAAATAGCAGGTATTTGCAAGTTGAACTTGCGCTTGGGTTAAATTTCAAATTTCAATGATATATCTAACTTCTGCTGAAAAAATTCCTTTTGCAACAACGCTTAAAATATAATACAAAGCACAAGTAAACATAAAGATTTTGCCTACTTTATGTCTTTTTGCTTCTATATTTTTTAAACTTATCCTTTCTCGCATAACACTAAATCAGTTAGAAATCTAGTTTAATTGTACCGTCTTCATTATATGTAACTGTCTTTTTGTTCATTATTACAGAATTTTTGTGTGCAATATAATCTTCAATAGAATCAAATTGAGGCTTAAAGTTTGCAATAACCTTCTTTGCTTTTTCTGCATTGTTAGAAAGCAAATTTCTAACCATACAAACTTGAACCGTTGCATTATCAACACAACATCTTTTTGGGTCGATTATATAGTAATCTTTGCCGTGCGAAATTCCACTTGCGCCATATGCATAAGCGTGGATTGCTGGGAATAAAACGCTGACATCACCCATATCG
>JAZUAB010000038.1:0-10137 GCA_045637745.1 Candidatus Onthoplasma sp.
TAAATTAATTTTTTAAATAATTTTAAAAATATTTAATTTTTTTATTTGACAAATATATTATTAAGTTTTATTATTTTATTAGGAGAATTATAGCTAATGGAATTTAACCACATATCAGTATTGAAGCAGGAGAGTATATCAGGTTTAAATATTAGACCTGATGGTATTTATGTGGACTGTACTTTAGGTGGTGGCGGACATTCGCTTGAAATTGCCAAGCGTTTAACTACTGGAAGATTGATTTGTTTTGACAAGGACGAAGATGCTATTAAATATGCGACCACAGTACTGGGCGAGCATTTAAATAAGATTACAATTGTTCATTCAAATTTTAAAAATATTAAACAATGCTTATATGATTTAGGTATATATAAGGTTGATGGGATTTTGTGTGATTTAGGTGTATCATCTTATCAACTTGATACTGCTGAGCGTGGGTTTAGTTATCGATATGATGCGCGACTTGATATGCGTATGGATCAAACCAAAGGCATTAGCGCATATGAGGTGGTTAACAACTATACTGATAAGCAATTGCAAAAAATATTGTTTAGTTATGGTGAGGAAAAAAATACTTTTGCAATTGTAAAAAAGATTATTACACAGCGAGATATTAAACCGATTGAAACCACATTTGAACTAAAAGATATTGTTGTGTCGTGTTATCCACCAAAGGATAGAAACAAGCCTGCGCTTGCCAACAAAGTATTTCAAGCGATACGTATAGAAGTTAATAACGAGCTTGAAGATTTAGATAGTCTTGAAGATATGATAGAATTATTAAATCCTAATGGCAGATTATGCGTAATTACATTTCATCCATTGGAAGATAGAATTGCAAAGAATGTATTTAAATTACATTCAACGGAGTGCTTGTGTCCACCAAGATTGCCTAAATGTGTATGTGGACATATTAGTGACATAACATTAATTAGCAAAAAGCCAATCATTCCGTCAGATGAAGAATTGTTGCACAATTCACGTTCGGCAAGTGCTAAGTTAAGAGTTGTTGAAAAGAAATAAAATATAAAGGGAGGTTGTTATGGACGAGCAAGAAAAATCTACTACCGTGTTGAAAGATTTAGAAATTGAAAATATGCAACAATTTTTGCTAGAAAATCAAGATATCAAGCTTGAAAATTTGCCACGCTATGAAGATATGATTGCGCCCGAAATTCAACCTGAAACCCAAATCAAAGATATGAAAGAGGTCAACAATCTTCCATTCTTTGAAACCAAGCCTAAACAAAAGGAAGAAATAAAACCTAACAACACTCATCAAAAGCGATTTAAAATTGCTGTTGGATGCTTTGCGGTGGTAGGAGTATTATTATCGGCATTAGCACTGATAAATGGTGTATCGTTAGCGTTATTGCAAAAGGAAATTACTGATAACAATAAAGATATTGCCACATTAACCGAACAAGTAACTGAATTGCAACAACAAGAAATAGATATTGATAGTTCGCTAGTTGAAGGTGGTGGCGAAAAGGTTGGTTACAAACTTGCCTTGCCACGCAATTATCCGGACGACACTTCCGAACTTACTTGGTTTGACAAGTTAAGTATATTCTTAATGAAACTATTTGGCTAAACAATTTAGTAGCATAAATAATTAGATTGTAAAATACAATTAAGTATGAAACGACTTAAGAAGTTTTACAATCTTTTTTCTTTTCAAAAACGCGTGTTTGTAATTTTGCTAGCATTTATAACAGTGTTTAGCGTTATTTTTATACGCCTAGGCTACTTACAATTTGTAGCCGGTAAGGATTTGCAAGTGTTAGCATCAAGCCAATGGCTTAGAGATTTGCCACTGTCTGCAAAGCGTGGAGATATATTAGATTGTAATGGAGTGTTGTTAGCCACCAGCGAAACTACCTATGATATATATGTAAGGGCTAGAACGGTAGATAATCCAAGTGAATTGGCAACTTTGCTAAGTAATACATTAGGATTAAATTTTGATAAAACGTATACAAAAGTAACCAACAAATCTATTTCGGAAAGTTTGATAAAACTGCAAGTTCCAGAAGATATATCACTACAACTTGTCCAGTCAGGGTTAAAGGGCATATATCTTTCACAAAACGTTGGCAGAGTATATCCATATTCAAGCCTACTAACACAGGTATTAGGATTTTGTTCAATTGATAACGTAGGTCAAACTGGGCTAGAAAGCTATTACAATAAGTACCTCAAAGGTGTGGCGGGCAAAAGTTTAGTTCAAGCCAATGCACAAGGGTTGGAAATTGATAATTCATTAAAATATTATATTCCAAGCATTGCAGGGGCTAACTTGCAGACAACTATTGATGTGTCATTGCAAATAGTGCTAGAAAAATACTTAAACCAAGCACTTATTGAGCATAAGGCTAAAGGTGTTACAGGAATTATATTAGATGTAAGCAACGGCGATATTTTGGCAATGAGCAATTTGCCAGATTTTGACCTAAATAATGTCCCGCGTGATGATTTAACTGAATTATTTAGTATAAGCAAAAACAAGGCGGTAGTAGACGTATATGAGCCCGGAAGTACATTTAAGATTATCACAATGACGGCGGCAATTAATGAAGGATTAACAAATGTAGAAGAAAGGTTTTATTGTGGCGGAAGTTGTACTGTAGATGGCGAACGAATAAAGTGTTGGCGCACACAAGGTCACGGCTCACAAACACTAGTGGAAGGCTTTAAAAATAGTTGCAACTGTGTATTTGTACAACTATCTCTAAGACTAGGTGTTGAGAGGCTTTACAGATATATGGAACTATTTGGCATTGGCACAAAAACGGGTGTTGACATTGCATCCGAAAGTTCAGGGATTGTTATGAACAAAAATTTGGTGAAAAACGTGGACTTAGCGCGTATTGGATTTGGACAATCGGTGGCGGTAACTGCTTTGCAACTAACTTCTGCATTTGGATTTATCACCAGTGGCAGTAGCTACGCTCCACATTTGATTAAGAGTATATATACTAACAATAGAAATTTATATACTCATCTAAACACAACTAAGACTACGACATTAAAACAATCAACTGTTGCCACTATCAACCAAATGCTTTCCAATAACATAAACACTGACAGACAATATACGTTTGTTGCGGGCTATGATGTTGGCGGAAAAACTGGCACTGCGCAAAAGTTTGAAAATGGTGCAATTGCTCAAGGTAAATACGTATCAAGTTTTATTGGAGTGTATCCAACCAAACAACCTAAATATGTTGTGTTTGTCAGTGTGGATGAGCCATCAAATGGGGTTTATTATGGTGGTATGGTGGCAAAACCCGTGGGACAACAAATATTTCAAGAAATGTTTAATATTAAAAACATTTCGCCAGACGATGCAAGCCAGTTGTCTAATCAGCCTAATATTAAGATGCCAAATCTAATTGGCTTAACTGTGGCAGATGCGTGCGCAAAACTAAAATCTTTAGGTCTAAATGCGGATATTGACGGATTAGGTGGTCATATAGTCAGTCAACTACCGCTTGCGGACGCTATGTTGTATCAAGGCGAAGACGTTGTGTTGGTTTCAAGCGATTAAAATGGAGGTAATATGAGATTACAACAATTAATACAAAATTTTGCTTTTAGGGGAATAAAAAATTATAAAGATGTACAAATTGATAATTTAACTAATACTACAAATGAAAGTTTGCTTAATAGCTTATATTTTTGTTTAAAAGGTAGCAGGGTTGATGGTCACGATTATGCCGAACAAGCGGTAAACAATGGCGCTGTGTGTTTGGTGGTAGAGCGATATTTAAATTCACCTGCAACGCAAATACTTGTAGACAATGCAAGAGTGGCAATGTCGCAATTGAGTGCCAAGTTTTATGAGTTTGACAAGTCAAATATTAAGTTTATTGGTGTGACTGGTACTAATGGCAAAACAACGACAGCATTTATAACACGTCAAATACTACAATCATTAGGCAAATCTGTAGGAATGATTGGTACTGAAGGAATATATATCAATGATTTACGGATTCCAGCAAATATGACAACACCAGACCCTATACAACTGCATAGAACTATACGTGATATGGATTTAAATGGTATAGAATATGTTGTTATGGAGGTGTCTGCGCACGCCTTAGCGCTAAGCAAAGTAGATAGCATTATGTATGATGTTGTAGGTATTACAAATATAACACAAGACCATTTAGATTATTTTAACACAATGGAAAATTATGCTCGCGCAAAATGCAAGTTGTTTACATACAAACAAGCAAAACGAGCAATAATAAATATTGACGATAAATACACTCGTGCAATATACAAGCAATGCGATATTGAAAAGCAAAGCTTGTCTGTACACAAGCCTGCAGATGTGATGGTGGAGCAAAGTAGCCTAGCTGTAGATAGCACTAAGGCAGTGTTTACACATAATGGCAAGCAATATATGTTAAACAGCAATTTAGTAGGCGAATATAACCTTGCCAATACATTAATGGCTATTGGTTTTTGCGTTTCACTAGGCTTTGAGATTAGTGACATATTGTCCGCCTTAAATAATACTAAAATTGTAGTTCCTGGTAGATTAAATATAATTCAAACATCTAAATGCCCGGTAGTGATAGATTATGCACATACTCCTGACGGAATCGAAAAGGTGCTTACTGAGTTGCGTAAAATATCAAAGGGTAGGGTTATATCAGTATTTGGCTGCGGCGGAAATCGTGATATGTCTAAGCGTCCAATAATGGGTGAATTGTCCACCCGATTGGCCGATTATACTATTGTTACTAGCGATAATCCAAGAGATGAAAACCCATATCAGATTATTGCCGATATTAACAAGGGTATATCAGTCAAGAATAAGCACATTAGCATAGAAAATCGTCAAAGTGCAATCAACTATGCTTTAAGTATTGCTGGCGTTAATGATGTTGTAGCAATACTTGGCAAAGGCAACGAAGCGTATCAAGAAATTAAGGGTTATAAACACCCTTATAGCGATTACAAAGTAGTGGATGAATTTTTTGAACAAGATAATGAATTAAAACAATAAAAGGAATATTATGCTAAAAATAATCGTGGGCTTTTTGCTAAGCTTTTTAATAACATTAATATCAACTCCATTTGTAATTAAGTTAATCAAAAAGCTTAGTTGCTCACAAACCATTTTACATTATGTAGAGGAGCATAAATCTAAGCAGGGTACGCCAACGATGTGTGGGGTGGTGTTTTTTGTGGCGATATTGATTGTGTCAATAATATTGTTTGATTACAATAGCGATATTGCTATTAGTATTGGCGTAGGGCTTGGATTTGCCATTATTGGCTTGCTGGACGATTTTATTAAGGTTAAATTCAAGCAAAATTTAGGCTTGCGTCCATATCAAAAAATTATTGGACAAGTTGGTATAGCACTAATACTAGCCGTGTATGTATATTTCTTTTCACAAAACAAAGGTGTAATATATGTGCCATTTACATATAAGGCAGTTGATTTGGGTGTATGGATAATCCCTTTGGTTATTGTAGTGTGTTTGGCTACTACCAATAGCGTTAATTTAACTGATGGTTTGGACGGGCTGGCAGGTGGTGTAAGCGTAGTATATAGCGGAATATTTATTACGTTAATTGCAATTTTTGCAAGTATTGCATTTAAGGCTGGCGAAGTGGATAGTTTTGTAAATATGTATAAGGACACTGCAATATTGCTAGCCATATTAGCAGGCTCAATAATGGCATTTTTAATATTTAATACTAACAAAGCGTCCGTGTTTATGGGAGATGTCGGCTCGCTAGGCATTGGTGGAATATTTGCGTCTACAGCATGTATCACAGGCTTTGAACTAATGCTGGCAATAGTGGGTATTATGTTTGTGGTTACAACATTATCTGATATTATTCAAGTGGTATATTTTAAAAAGACTGGTGGCAAGCGTATATTCAAAATGGCACCATTACACCACCACTTTCAAAAGTGCGGACATAGTGAAGCGAAAATAGGGTATGTATATCAAGTCATTACTTTGATGATAGGACTTGTTACCATATTATTGACCTTATGTTTTGCATTATAAATATGAAAGTATGAAGACGCAAACAAGTTTGCTTATTGTAACTATTATATTTTGTCATACCGACCGAGCAAATTTATTTGCGAGCGGAGTGTATCTAAAAAAAAAGATGCATAATGCATCTTTTAATTTTTTTAATCTTCTAAACCCAACAAATAATCAGTAGATACTGCAAAATATTTAGCAATTTTAATTAGCATATCTATAGATGGCTCTCTATCACCGGTTTCCCACTTGGCCACACATACTTGAGTTACACCTAAATCACTGGCAACTTGTTTTTGCAATAGTTGTCGTTCTTTTCTTAATTCTTTTAGTCGTTGACTTAATTTATTTATCATACTAATATGATATGGCAAATTGCCATCAATTTAAACTTAAATAGCAAACTGCTATAAAATACTTGACAGATAGCAGATTGCCATATATAATATACGAAAAGGAGTATAATATGCAACATTGTGGGTGGAGATTAAAAAAATTAAGAGAAGCAAGGGGAATGGATTTAGAACAACTTGCCAAAGAAATTATGACAAATTCTATCATATTAGAAAATTGGGAATGTGGTCGTGATAGAATGTTGAATAGTTATGTAGTTGTAAAACTAGCAAAATTTTTTGGTGTTACAACGGATTATTTATTAGGGTTATAAATTTGATTTAATATAAGTCATTAAACGGACAAACCTTTAATATATTTATTTTATAATGATTAAATCTTACAAAAATTCGATAATAATTGTGTTATGCACTATTATTTTGGTAACTACTGGTGTTGTTATGGTGTATAGTGCTAGCAAGTATTCGGCAGATGTAAACTATGGCAACAAGTATTTTTATATGACTAAGCAATTAATTGGCGCAGTGTTAGGGATTGGAGGAATGATTGTTACATCACTAATTAATCATAAGATTTACAAGAAATTTTATATTGTGGCGTATGGTATAGGGGTTGTGTTACTTGCACTATTGTTTATACCCGGACTAGCCAAAACTAGTTATGGAGCAACACGCTGGATTAACCTAGGATTTTTTACTATTCAGCCTAGTGAAATTGCTAAGTTTTGTTTAGTATTATTTTTGAGTGTGGCATTGACCAAAGGTAAAGATATTAACAAACCAAGCAAGTTATTAACAGTACTATTTGCTGGAGCATTGTATTGTGTGTTAATTATGTTAGAGCCCAATATGTCAATTACTATTTGCGTAGGGCTTACACTGGTTGTAATGCTATTTATAGGCGGATTAAATATTAAAACATTTGCAATTGGTGCAATACCAATTATATTGCTAGGGGTAGGGTTGGTAATGCTAGAACCATATCGAATGAAACGCATAGTTGCCTTTATTGACCCTTGGCAAAATCCCTTGGAAGAAGGCTATCAACTAATTCAATCACTATATGCAATTTCCAGTGGGGGATTGTTTGGTGTGGGGTTAGGTAACAGCCGTCAAGCACAATTATTTTTGCCCTTTGCTGAAAGTGACTTTATATTTTCAATTATTTGTGAAGAACTTGGCTTTATTGGTGGAGTGTCGATATTGCTAGTATATTTAACACTAATAATTACAATAATAAAAGTAGGCTTAAAATCTAGCGACAATTATTCCAAATTTTTATGTATAGGGATTGCATGTGTATTAGGCATTCAAACAATGCTCAACATATGCGTAGTATCCGGCTCAATTCCTCCAACAGGGCTTCCTCTTCCGTTCATAAGCGCAGGTAGTACTTCGCTGTTAGTTTTCATGAGTGCGATAGGGGTTGTGCTGAATGTGGATAGGCAGAGTAGGAGAAATATAATTCAGTAATGATTCACGAAAGATTCAAAATGTATGCGAAAATGTATACATTTTTTATTTTGTATGATATAATAAACATGAAAAATTACAAGGAGAAAAAATTATGAGATGTAAAAATTGTGGTGCTGATGTTGATAGTCAACTTAAATTTTGTGAATATTGTAAAACTGAAATAAACCCTAATGGGAAAAAGTCTATCATTCCTCGAGCTGAAGAGTGTTTTGTGGTTGGAGATATATTTTATATTATAAATCGTGCTATTATAACTGGACAAGCAGTTAAATCCTTCAAGGTAGGAGATTCTGTATATTTTAATGAAAAACAATATAGAGTTCAATCTATTGAAAAAAATAGAACTGTTTTATCAAGTGTAAATAGTGGTGATTTTTGTGGGATACTTTTAAAAGGTTTTTCTAAAGGTGATTTTCAAAAAGGTGACAGATTGCATTTGTTTAATTAAAAAATTCATAATATAATAACAGATGTTAAGAGGTTCAATCCATCCAACAGGATTACCCGCGTCAAAACTCTCGTTTGTTCTGCTTGTGCACACCATAAAGGTTTGCACATTCGCTTAACACTCGGTTTTTCCTTTCCCCTTCAAAGCGTTTGCTTTGTGGGGGCCCCGAAAACTCTGCAGGCTCAACAAGTTTGCTAGTCTTTATGAGTGCGATAGGGGTTGTGCTTAATGTTGATAGACAGGGTAGAAAGAGTAAAATTTAGATTTTTTTCAATAAAGTGTATGCAAAGCATAAATATTTTGTATACATTTTTTTATTAATGTGTTATATTTTACTCAAGGGGAGAAGTTATGAAAAAGCAAATTTCATTAGAGATAAAAGATTACGCTATTCAACTTTTAACAAATGGGGCAGAGGAATATGAAAACATTGTAATTTGTTTTCATGGTTTTAATGGAAATAAATGGGGAGATGCATACAGCGGATTAAAAAAGAGATTAAATAATTCGTTGGTTGTATCTTTTGATTCTTGTGGTCACGGTGATAGTATGATTTCTTCAGAAGAAATGAGGCTTGATATTATTTTAGAAGAAATTAATGCGGTAATAGAGTATTTTAAGAAAATAGAAAACAAACCTATAATACTCGTTGCTGTGAGTTATGGAGCTTATAGAGTTATGCAATATTTGATTAAGTATAAGCCTGAAAAAAGTAAGGTTGTTTTTATTAATCCTGCATTTAGAATGTTAAGCATACTTGAAAAAGTTAAGGAATTTAAATACTTAGAACTTAACGAAAATGATAGAATTATAATGAAAAGAAGTTTAAATAAGTTTATAAAAAAATGTTTTTTAGATGACTTATTTAACAATGATTTATATACAAAAAACCATAATATTGAAAGTAAAGTGCAAATAGTTGTGGGGAAAAGGGATTCTCTTATTCCAATTAATGATACCTTAGAAATTGCTAGTAGATATAAGTATGCAATAACGTATGTAGATGATGAGCATTGTTTTGAGAATGAAGAAAACTGGAATATTGTTGCAGAGATAGTTGAGGAGAGTGTATGAAAAATATAATAATTGGTGGAACAACAAGGGCGGGTAAAACTACTCTTGCAAATCTTATAGTTAAAAAACTAAAATATTCTAAATGCGAAAACGACACTATTGTAAATGCTTTTGATAAGGTTTTTCCAGAACTTGGTATTACGCACAAAGGCGGACAAAAAGCGGAAGAAATATTTAAACCTTTTTTATTTGAAGTATTAAATGGCTTTTGTAGAGATTTGAAATATGGAAATATAGTTACTGTTTTTCCTGGTTCTCAATTTTCACCGGAAGCCATTAATGAGTATGAAAAAAAAGATAAATACATTGTTATTTTTTTAGGGGTAGAGGCAGATAATCCGCAGTTGATAGTAGATAAGATTAGAGAGTGTGACACGGAAGCTGATTGGACTCATAAAAAAGATGATGAGTGGATGCTTGGGCATTGTAAAAATGTTATAAACAAAAGCAAAATTTTAAAAGAAGAGTGTGAAAAATATGGATTTTATTATTTTAACACCTTTGAAAATCGAGAAAAAACCTTAAATGCAATTTGTGATATGGTTAAAGAGTTGGAAGAAGTATAAAAATTGTAAATTTATAATACGATAACTGATGTTAAGAGGTACTGATGCGCCCAAGAATACTAAAATATAAAAATATATATAATATTTTGTATACAATTTTTTAAATAAAATATCATTTAACAAATTTGATTTTGGAATTTTAACCAACCTAATAGACTTTGCATATACTAGATTATGAATACATATAATGATAAATT
>JAZUAB010000039.1:0-2888 GCA_045637745.1 Candidatus Onthoplasma sp.
TAATCAAATGCTAGAATATAATACCACAAACTATGATAAAAATCAAGTGTTTTTTTTAAAAATAGTAAATTTGTTAAAATAGTTAAGAAGAAGGCATATTACAAGGTATGATTAGTGCAAGATGGTTCTTTTACGGTAAGATATAATCCCCTGTCCATCCATCAGAATCTGATGGCCCTTGTGGTGGAACAGGTTTTTCCCACCCTGCAACATGCTGCGCTAAACGAACTAAGTCAAAAAGATTTACTACTCCGTCACCGCTAAAATCAAGAGCGGCTTCGTTGCATTCAACTTCCCAACCCGCTAAATATTTAGCTAAAACAGAAAGGTCTTCCATATCCACTTCGCCCGTGCCATCAATGTCGCCTAAAACAGTGACGTTGCCGCATTTTACACAAGCGTTATTTTCACCATAGGTATGCTCAACAGCGCCAATACACGCGTTATAATACCATGTGGTGTTGATTAAACCATTGTTATTTAAATCAAAGGAAATACTAACTTTATCTTCTTCTGTTCCGCTAAAATACACGTTTTTCACATAACACTCAAAAAATGCCAAACGGCCTACACTTTTTAAGCTATTTGGGATAGTAATGCTTTGGAGATTTTTGCAATAATAAAATGCATAATTACCAATACTAGTTACACCTTTAGGAATTATTATGTTAGTTAGATTAACACAATCAGAAAACGCGGAATTGGCAATAGTAGTTACACCATTTGGAATTGAATAACTCTCTTCTGTTTTAGCTATAGGATAACAGATGATTTCGGTTTTGCTTTTGTTAAATAAAACACCATTAACTGACAGGTAATAAGCATTGTTATCTGATACAGTAATATCGGTTAAACTACTACATAACATAAAAGCGTCATCACCTATAAATTTAACGCTATCAGGGATAATAACACCAGTTAGGTTATAACAGCCAGCAAAGGCACCAGTTTCTATGGTGGTTGTTCCAGGTTTGATTTCAACATTACCTGAAATTGACTCATTAGCATCGATTAAACGATTGCTTATATATAATATTCCGTTTTCCCAATTAGCTGCATTTCCATAATAACCGGTACCATAAAATGCCTCACCACCTATATTTGTTACACTATCAGGGATAGTTATATTTTTTAGATAATAGCAAGAATAAAATGCGTAATCACCAATATTTTTTACGCCATCACCGATGGTTATGCTTTCAAGCTTGGTACAGTAATAAAAAGCCTCATTGCCTATGCTTATTACACTATCCGGAATAATCACGCTCTTAAGTTTGTCACAACTAGAAAATGCACTATTTGCTATAATAATTGTTCCTGCTTTTATTTCATAATCACCGGATAATGAATCATTGGCTTTAATTAAATGATTACCTATATATAATACGTCGTTTTCCCAATTAGCTGAATTATTATAATAACCGGTATTATAAAATGCATTACCGCCTACACTTATTACGCCATCAGCAATAGTTATGCTTGTTAGGTTAGAGCAATAATAAAATGCCGCGTAACCTATGCTGCAACTAGGAATAGAAACGCTTTCGAGGCTTTCACACCCATAAAATGCACTATCACCTATACTTGTTACACTATCAGGAATAATTAAAACCTCAAGTCCAGTACACTCCTCAAAAGCATTTTCGCCAATACTTATTACACCATTTGGGATGATTACACTTTTAAGACTAGAACAATAAGAAAACGCAGATTCACCAATACTTGTTACACTATTAGGAATGGTTATATTATTTAAATTTACACAGTTAGAAAAAGTGCCACTGCCTATGCTTGCAACTCTATTGGGTATAGTTATATCAGTCAAATTTTTACATTCATAAAATGCCCTATTGCCTATACTTGTTACACCGTCAGGAATGGTTATACTTTCAAGTTTTGAGCAACGACTAAAGGCAGATTCGCTAATAGTTGTTAACCCATTAGGGAGTATTATGCTTGTTAACTCAGAGCAACCCATAAACACTTCTTTTTCAATAATTGTTACATTATCTGAGAGCGTTACGCTTTCTAGACCGGAGCAATAAGAGAATGCGGCTTCGCCTATGCTAATTACGCTATTTGGGATGGTTATATCAGTTAATTTTGTACACTCCGAAAAAGCGCCAGCGCCTATGTTTGTTACATTATTTGGGATTGTTACATTGGTTAATTCCCTACAACCATAAAACGTAGAAACACCTATATTGGTTATTGCATCTGATAGGATAATTTCATTTAACGCTAAGCAATAAACAAAGGCCATATCACCTATACTTTTCACACTATTAGTAAGGGTTATACTAGTTAATTGTAAACAAGCAAAAAATGCAGAAGGCTCTATACTTGTTACGCTATTTGGAATGATATAGGCTTCATTAGTTTTACCAGATGGAAAACAAACCAAAGTTGTTTTATCTTTATTAAACAAAACCCCATCTAAAGAAGAATAGTGTTTATTATTTTCTTCTACTATTATGCTCATTAGACTAAGGCAATAAATAAACGCACTGTCACCTATACTTGTTACACTATCAGGAATGGTTATACTTGTTAGGTTAGTGCAATTATTAAATGCCATAGAACCTATACTTGTTACGGGATAACCGCCCAGTGTTGATGGAATGGTTACAGCACCGCTAATTGACCTACTAACACCTGTAATGGTTGCTTTACCATCTGATACTGAATAGGTGTAATCCCCTTCCGATAATGCATTTGCCTTAAATTCAAATGCGCCTAGCGGCACCGCGGTTATTATAAGAACTACTGCTAAAAGAATAGAAAGTAATTTTTTCACGTTTTATTCGCCTTCAATCTTAAGTTTTTATTTTATAATAACATAAAATTTTAAAATATGCAATTAAAAAACAATAATACTAAATCTAAAA
>JAZUAB010000040.1:0-3157 GCA_045637745.1 Candidatus Onthoplasma sp.
TTGTCTTTCGATAGTATTAATACGCTTTTTTGCTGATTTAATATTAGCCATTTCAACCTCCATCGCACCAATTATAGCAAATAAATTTGCAATATGCAAGGTTTTTTAACAAAATTTTTGAATATCTCATAAATTTTATTATGAATAGTGCCAGAAATTCAGCAATTGCATTGATTGACAGCGGTATTGGCGGGCTATCGCTACTAAGCGAATTGGTTGCCAAATTCCCTAATGAAAATTACATTTATTTAGCAGATAATGCAAATATGCCTTATGGTAATAAAGGCGTTAAATTTTTAAACAATAGAATATTAGAACTTATAGATTACCTAAACAACACGTTTGAAATTAAAATGGTTATTTTAGCCTGCAACACAGCAAGCGCAACTTGTTTAAAGGGTTTGGCTAAAAATACCTGTTTAGCAGTATATGGCTTAGATTTAAATAAATATGCAGTAGCTGATTATAAAATTATCTGCACCAAATTATCAAGCAAACGATATAACAACTTGAAAGTAACAGCATTAAATAAGATGGCAAGTTATATTGAAGACGATTATTTTGATAAAAAGACATTAGCGCGTAAGATTGATAAAACAATACAAAAAGCAAATATAACAGAGCAAAATGTAGTACTTGGCTGTACTCATTATGAGTTGGTGCATAATTTATTTGCAAAATCGCTTTCAAACAAACGCCTTATTTTACCTTGCAAAGAATTTGTCAAACAGTTTGTTATAGATAAGCCAAATTATAGCGAAAAGGGCAGCGTGTTGATGGTATCAACGATTCCTACAAAATCATATATTGACAAACTATGGAAAATATTTAAAGACTTACAATCAAGACAGTAAATAAGTTAAATATACCATCTAGTTTTTGTGTTTCGATTTTGTTGAACAAATTGTTGATTTAAATGATTTATCAAAAATTCTTCAGGGTATAGACGAACTTTTTCACTGTTAAATTTTTGCTGAGTGTAATTATTAGTCGCAACCGCATAATATTCAACACAATCATATTTAAACACTTTGTCATCAATTAATTGATTTTCGCTGGAATATATGCCTAATGATATAGGATTTTGATTAACATTCCTAAATATTTCATACTTAAATAGCGGATTAGATTCAAGTTTAATCAATGTACCTTTGGTAGTTAATTCTGCAGTTAAATTAAAGTTTGGCGCTTGGTAGGTAGAAGATGGTTGATCGGGCAGATTATCTGTTTTAAAATAGTCATAAAAAATATATCTCTCGCTAGCATTTTCGCTAGCATTAGATAATTGGTGCAATTCGTTATATTCAATGCTATCAAGAGCCACTTTTACGATATTATCATTAAATTTAAACTGTTTAGGAACGTTTTTGGAATGAATGCTAGCAAGAATATTTTTGTTTATTAGAGTAGGGTGAAACCCACTACTAAAGTTTGCGTCCAAGCCATTAGATGTGGCGTCACCACACCAGCAGATAGTTAAATATTCAGTAGTATATGCGACATTCCAAAGGTCTGTATTTTTGCCATTATTTTGCGCCGTACCGGTTTTGCTGGCGACCTCAAAAGGAAGGTCATTTAAACGCTTTGCCGTGCCGATTGATACACAAGTTTTTAGCATATCATTTACAAGCATACAATCTTCAGCTCTAAATAAAGTATTTGAATAACCTTTGTTTTGATATATGATTTTACCATCCTTATTTTCAATTCTAGATATAAAGGTTAAGCCTTTATCAATACCGTTATTTTGTAGCACTGCATATGCACGAGCTAAATCAATGATTTTAATGCCATTGGTAATATTTCCAAGAGCGATAGACGGGTTAGAATGATAAGCATTGCTTAAATTTAGTTTATATGCATATTCATTTAGTGTAGGAAGACCGATTTGTTCCAACAATTTAACTGCACACACATTTGATGAATGCGCAAGCGCTTCACGAACGCTAATCCATCCAAGATAATTATCACCAGCGTTTTTAGGCGAATAGTCTTGTTGCAGTGGTTCATCTAAAATCGGTGTGGCAGGTGATACCATATTTGATGCTATTGCGGGTAAGTATAGTAAAAGCGGTTTAATAGTCGATGCTGGGTTTCTGTGCATTTGACTTAGATTATAACGGCTATCACCGCAATAAGCCAACACACGTCCACTATTATCCGCCACCATTGCTAATTTATCTGCGATAAATGAGCTGTTATCTAATGATTGTTGAACATATTGTTGAATGTCATTGTCGAGATATGTATATATTCTTAGTTGTTGGCGCAATAATTCCTTTTCACTAATGTTAAGCAAATCACAAGCCTCTAATATTGTTTGCTGGTTATAACTGTTATCATAAGTGTTTTTATGTGATGACACTTGTATTGCCTTTTCTTTATTCTCGTTGTATTGCTCTAGAGTTATATAGCTGTTTTTATACATTTGCTCTAACACAAGGTTTTTGCGTTTAAAACAATTGTCTGGATGATTGATAGGTGAGTAATAATTAGGTGATTTGATTATTCCTGCTAATATTGCCGATTGATTAATATCTAATTCGCTAGCCGACTTGTTAAAGTATAGGTTACTTGCACTTTCAATTCCATAGGCATTGCTACCAAAGTATATGGTATTTAGATACATATTTAATATTTCGTCCTTAGTAAAATTCTTTTCGGTTTTGATAGATAACAATATTTCCTTAAACTTGCGCGAATATGTCTTTTCGCTATTTAGTAATATATTTTTGACTAATTGTTGAGTGATTGTAGAAGCTCCTTGTGATTTTCCTCGATTTTTAATATTAACAAGGCTTGCTTTGGCAATACGTTTAAGGTCATAGCCGTTATGCTCATAAAAGCGTTTGTCCTCAATGGCGATAAAGGCGTTAATTGTATGTGGCTGAAGATTGTTGGATGAAATCAATTTTTTGTTATATGAATAACTAATTGCATTAGAATTGTGTGAATTTTCATTGTATATTTGAACCCCCAAACTAGTTGAATTAAGCGCATCAATATTTAATGGAGTGGATATATAGCTTAGTGTTATAAATCCTAATGTCGAAAAAATTAATATTGCAATAAAAATTAATACTGCAATAAAATAAGGCTTAAATTTTTTAATTTTTGAATTTTGCATTACTATATTATTTACAAATTTTGTCAATTT
>JAZUAB010000041.1:0-2816 GCA_045637745.1 Candidatus Onthoplasma sp.
GAATTATTAGCCCCTGTTGGAGATATGAATAAATTAAAATTGGCAATCCACTACGGCGCAGATGCAGTATATCTTGCATCTAAGCGCTTTGGGTTGCGTACTTTTGCCGGCAATTTTGACCTTGATGAACTTAAAGTTGCTGTAAAATATGTTCACGATGCTGGCAAAAAGATATATATTACAATTAATATGATTCCGCATGATAGTGATTTTGATGGACTTGAAGATTATATTAAATATCTTGATACACTAGGCGTTGATGCGGTTATTGTGGCGGATTTGGGGGTTATGCAAGTAGTCAAACGTGTTGCACCTAATTTGGCAATACATATCAGCACTCAAGCCAATGTTACTAATAGCGAAACTGCCAACTTTTATGCTAGTCTTGGTGCCAGTCGCATAATATTGGCACGTGAATTAAGTTTGGAAGAAATCAAAGATATACGCAAAAACTTGCCTGATGATGTTGAACTGGAAGCATTTGCACACGGGGCAATGTGTATTAGTTATTCGGGCAGATGCTTGTTGTCTGCATTTATGACTGGTCGTGATGCTAACCGTGGCGCTTGTGTTCAGGCTTGCAGATGGAATTATACAATACGTGAAACCAGTAAAGATAACGAATATCCTATTGAAGAAGATAGCAAGGGTACATATATATTAAATTCACACGATATGTGTATGATTGAGCATTTAGACAAATTACGTGATGCCGGAATTGCCAGCATTAAAGTAGAAGGCAGAATGAAGTCGGAATATTACGTTGCGAACATAATCAATGCTTATCGTAAAGCACTTGATTATATGAATAATAACAATGAATATAATTTGCCTGATGAAATTGTTAATGAAGTTAATAAATCTAGTCATAGAACATATGGCACAGGTTTTTTCTTTGGTGGTGCAAAGCAGAATTTACAAACTTCAATGCCAGAAGCAGATTATGATTTTGTAGCCATAGTGCTTGAAGATACAACCAATGGGAAAGCATTAGTTGAAATGAGAAATAGATTTTTAACAAATATTTCTTTAGAAAAGTTGTCTAAATTTGAAAATAATGATATAATAAATATCAACAAGATTGAAGACGAACAAGGAAATCTTGTCGAAGATGTTAAGGTTGTTCAGCAAAAAGTATATGTTTACACTGACAAGCCTTTACATAAGTATGATATATTAAGACGCAAGAAAGCATAACTTGCGTTAAATCTGAATAGAAGTTTTTCGCACGTTAAATGCAATACTAAAATATAAATTATCGTAAGGAAAAGGAAAGATGCAACAAAAGTCGTTGTTAGTGATATACAATCCAAATGCACGCAAAGGCAAAATCAAAGAGGTTATGCCTTATATTTTGGAACGCCTTTCTACCAAATTTAAGCCTTGCGAAGCGGTGCAAAGTAAGAGTGCGGAAGATATGATAGACCTTGCACGTAAGAACAGTGAAAAATACAATTGCATTGTTGTAGCGGGCGGAGACGGAAGTATACATAACGTTATTAATGGCGTAAAGCAAGGTAAAGGACGTCCAACTTTAGGATTTTTACCTTATGGTACGGTCAATGATGTGTGTCACACGCTTAATGTTCCGCGTGACTTAGACAAAGCAATTGATGTTATATTACGCGGTGAAACTGTTAAATATGACATTATGCAAGAAGGTGACAATTATATGATATACACTTTTGCTGGCGGGATGTTCGTAAGTACAAGTTTTAAGACAAGCACAACATTCAAGCGCATAATGGGCAAACTTGCATATTTTATAACGGGAGCAAAGCAGTTGTTTAGTATGCGAACGTTGCCACTTACTGTTACTATTGATGGTGAGCGTCATCATGGTAGATACATAATGATGATGGTGCTTAATAGTACTTCGGCGGCTGGTTTTAAGATTAATAAAGAACGCGATATTGATGACGGATTGATGGATGTGATTTTGGTAGAAAAAAAGCGCAGTTACATAAAAGCGTTATTTATATTGCTAAAAATGTTCCTATTTGGATTAAATAGTGTTAGAAAATCTAAAAACGTGGTTATACAAAAGTGTAAAAACGTTAAAATAGAAAATCACTCTAACGAGCCATTCACTCAAGATGGAGAGGAGGCAAAGTTTTTAACTAAGGAAATTTCTATAACAAGTCCAATTACGGCTTTTTACGGAGTGGATAAGAAATAAAAAACTTCTACGGAATGTAGAAGTTTTTTATTGCCAAAGTTTAGTAGACATAATTCTTAAAGTCTTCTTCGGTTATGATGCCTGTTGCTAAGTCGCGCATAAATCTAATCTTACGAATTTCCCTTAGGGCTTGGTTAGTACACTTATTGTTCAAATATGCAATGTCTGGGTCATTAGAGGTTTGGTATAGTGATACTAATTGTTCACCTGTTTCCATACATTCATCAATTGTGTCATAAAATGACTGACGATTGTAATTTTCGCCATAATTTGTACGGCGTTTGATGTCCTTTTGGATTAGACTTTCGGCTTGGGTGGTGTGCTCGCTCATTATATATTATCTCCTTTAAAAAAATTAATTAATGCTTGCATTATAGTGACTAAAAATCGGTTTGTCAAGAGAAAAATAAAAAGTGTTTTTAAAATTTTTTATTTTTGTTAAATATTCAGAAATTTTTCCGATTTTTATCCCCAATTTTGCCGATTTTGGAATAAAAAAAGAGGACGCGAGATAATTTCGTCCTCTTTTTGTCATCCCAAAAGGATGAAAGCATTTAGGTGGCAGTTTGGTCTATAAGCCGAGTTCTGTATTTGATGGTCATCTATCTAAATCAATCGTTACCGTATTAATTTCAGC
>JAZUAB010000042.1:0-4238 GCA_045637745.1 Candidatus Onthoplasma sp.
ATAATAAGTGTAAATACACATACTATTACTAGTATTGCAAATATTATTAACCACTTTAACCATTTAAATATTTTCATATATTTATTATACCACACTTTTTGATTTATTGCAACAAAATATGCTCTTGCCACTTAAATTTGATATATATTATATAAACCTGCACAAAAAACACGCCAAAAATGCGCCTATTACATTACATAGTAAGGCTATCGGTATTGTCAACAATGTTTTTTTAACCTTAGTTGAAGCAAAATATATACTTGATACGTAAAATATTGTGTCACTACTGCCCATAATCACGCTTGCACACTTACCAATATAACTGTCGGGACCATAAACATTAAAAATATCTTTTAACAGCACATATGCCGCGTTACTACTAAACGGTCTGATTATTGCAAGTTCGCTTACCTCGGTTGGAATTCCCAACAGATTAAATAACGGCGAAATCAATTTACACAGCACTGAACTCAACCCGCTAGCCCTAAATAACTCGATAGCAATAAACATTGCAATAATATATGGCAAAAGCGACACCACTAACGGCACCGCCTCTTTAGCACCTTTTACAAAACTTGAGTATGCGTCAACCTTTTTAAATAGCGCATACATTAATACACACGCAATTAGAGTCGGTAGCAATATATCCGCCATAATATCTCCTTAATCCAATTATATCTTTTTCGATTTTTTAGGCCTACTGAAAAGCGTCTTAACACCTTTCCTATAAATCAATTTAACCAGCAAAATCCCTATTATTGTTGGCACAAACGTTGCCACAACTGTTGGCCATATTATGCAAGACGGTGACACGCTTCCCGCCAACGCCCTTAAGCCTATTACAGTAGTTGGCAATACTTGAATGCCTGTGGAATTAATCACCACCAGCATTATCATACCCTTAGTGGCTAATTCACTACCATTATCCATACCTTGCATTGCCTTAATCCCAAATGGTGTGGCTGCACTACCAAGCCCTAAAATATTGGAAGATACATTAAGGCATATATTTTTCTCGGTTTCGGGGTTGGTTTGTCCAAAAATCATACGTATAGGCTTGGACAATAATTGCGATAATTTATGGCTCAATCTTGTATCATCCAGCACTTGCAAAATCCCTAGCCATATTGCGTAAATACCCAAAAATTCAATACTCATTTGCACGCCATTTGCGCTTGCCCCCATCATAACCATCAAGGCCTGTTCGGGCGCTGTGGCAACTATCACAAATAAGCTACTAATAATCATAAATAGCCAAATCTTGCTCATACTTAAATCTATGTTTAGGCTTGGACAATTATTCTTTAATTGGTGCAAAAATAACAGCAATTAATAACTTAATGCATTAAATTCAGTTTTTTTACAAATACTACCTTTGAACCTATTTAGTTAGGTTTAGGAGGATTTATGTTCGGACGCAATAAAAAAGAGAAGAACGCGCAAAATGCTCAAACAAGCAATTGCTCAAATTCTCAAAGCACAAGTGCTAGAAACTGCGGTTCACAAGGCTCAAGAAATTGTGGCGCTAGAGGTGCATCTAATTCAAGAACATCAAATGCACAAAACAGCACTCGTAACACAACTAGAAATTGCAACTAATTTCTAGTACGAACAAAAAAAACAAGCCTATATCAATAGGTTTCTTTTTTATCCTGAGACGTTAATTCTCCAATAACTTTTGTAATTCCTTGCACCTAGCCTTATCCATATCTGGCGTATCATTTAGCCTATATTTTAAGCCTAAATCAGCATATTTAGACTTGGCCATTGAATGATATGGCAACAACTCTATTCGCTCAACATTTGTTAGGCTATTTGCAAATTGTTTTAATGCAAGCACGTGCGCCTCGTCATCATTAATATTAGACACTATCACTTGCCTTAGCCATAATTTTTTGTTTAACTGTTGGCACTTAGATACAAAGGCATTAAATTCGGCCATATCTCTGCCGGTGATTAGTTTATATTCGTCACCGTCAACCGCTTTAACATCAAGTATAACCAAATCTACCAACTTTAACAATTCATCACTATAATCACCTACACCAGCAGTGTCAAGTGCAATATGAATGTTGTTTTGCTTTAACAACTTTGATGTCTGCAACACAAATTCACTTTGCAACAACGGTTCACCACCACTAAATGTAACACCACCTTTGTCGCCGTAGTATACCTTGTATTTGTTGTATAATGCTAGCACTTCTTCGCTAGTAATTTCGCGCCTAAAGCCTGCCAAATTCCACGTTTCAGGGTTATGGCAATACAAGCATCTAAGTTTGCACCCGGACAAAAATAATACTAATCTAATACCAGGCCCATCAGCCGAACCCATAGTTTCAATTTCTGTAATTTTACCTATCATAAAATCCCTTTAATATTAAAAATGAAAATATTGAGGCGAAATTACAAATATTTATAATTCAACCTCAAATTTTTCACTTTTCATTCTTCACTTTTCACTAAGCAAACTTGTTTGCTGTTTTATCTCTTTTCGTGGAAGGTACGTGCAATAACTTCCTCTTGATGTGCCCTATCAAGCTTGTTAAAGTTAACCGCATAGCCAGACACACGAATAGTTAAGTTTGGATATTTCCAAGGATTGTTCATTGCATCAATTAGCAGGTCGCGGTTAAGCACGTTAACATTAATATGTTGTGCACCTTGAATAAAGTAGCCATCTAATATGCTAACAAGATTGTCAACTTGTTCTTGCTCGTTATTGCCTAAAGCACTTGGCACAATTGAGAATGTATTAGACACGCCATCTTGACAGCAGTTTTCAAATTTGATTTTAGCCACACTGTTAAGTGAATTTAATGCACCTGTGCAATCGCGCATATGCATAGGGTTAGCACCAGGAGCAAACGCCTCACCAGCCTTACGACCATCAGGTGTAGCACCAGTTTTTAAACCATACATAACGTTAGATGTAATTGTTAGCAATGAAAGTGTAGGCTTAGCGTTACGATATAATGTATGTGAATCAATCGCATTAAAGAATTCTTGCACCAATTCACTAGCAAGGCTATCTACGCGGTCATCATCATTACCAAATTTAGGGAAGTCACCCTCAACAGTAAAGTCAGTGGCAATTCCATCTTCATTTCTAATAGGTTTAACCTTAGCATATTTGATTGCAGACAATGAGTCCACTGCACACGAAAATCCTGCAACACCAAACGCCATCAAACGCTCTACTGCAGTATCGTGCAATGCCATTTGGCTAGCCTCGTAAGCGTATTTATCGTGCATAAAGTGAATGATATTGTTTGCATCAACATAAATCTTAGCAATATACTTAATCATTTCACTATAATCACGCCTTACTTTTTCGTACGACAACACTTCTTCAGTATTTTTATCTAGTCCCATTACTACTAGTTTGCCAGTTTTTTCGTCCACACCACCATTAATAGCATACAACAATGATTTAGCAAGGTTACAGCGTGCTCCAAAGAATTGCATTTGCTTACCTTGGCGCATAGCAGACACACAGCAAGCAATAGCATAGTCATTGCCATATAATGGACGCATAGTGTCATCACCCTCATATTGAATAGAGTCGGTTCGGATAGATATTTTAGCACAATACTTTTTAAAGTTTTCAGGCAATCCATTAGCCCAAAGCACAGTCAAATTAGGTTCAGCACTTGGATTAAGGTTAATCAATGTGTGTAATAATCTAAACGAACTCTTAGTTACCAAACTCTTAACCTCGCTCATCATGCCCGCCACCGTCTCAGTAACCCAAGTAGGGTCTCCTGCAAATAGTTCATCATAGTCAGGTGTACGCAAGTGTCTAATTAATCTTAGTTTGATTACATATTGGTCGATTAATTCTTGTGCCTCAGCCTCAGTTAATGTTCCTTCTTGAATATCACGTTCGATATACACGTCAAAGAATGTTGCATTTCTACCAATAGATGTAGCAGCGCCATTATTCTCCTTAGCTCCAGCAAGGTAGCCAAAGTACGCCCATTGTATTGCCTCACGTGCATTTTGTGCAGGAACGCTTATATCAAAGCCATAACTTAGCGCCATTTGCTTAATTGCCTCAAGGGCGCGGATTTGCTCGCAAACTTCTTCCCTAATTCTAATACTTTCATCAATATTAACTGATTCAATGTATTCACCTTGTAGGTCACGCTTTTTAAATTCAATTAATTTGTCAATACCATATAACGCAATACGGCGATAGTCGCCAATAATTCGGCCACGACCATAGCCATCAGGCAAAC
>JAZUAB010000043.1:0-13751 GCA_045637745.1 Candidatus Onthoplasma sp.
CACTCGATGTGCCAACCAGGGTATCCTATACCCCAAGGGCTATCCCATTTAAGCTCTTGGTCGGCAAACTTAGATTTAGTAAACCATAATGCAAAATCGGCTTGATTGCGCTTGCCATCGTCTTGTTCAACGCCTTCACGCACGCCTACAAGCATATCGTCAGCCTTGTGATTAGTCAAGGTGTAATAATTATCCAACTTGCTTACATCAAAGTATATATTGCCTTGCGATTGATATGCATAGCCCTTTTCAAGCAATACTTCAATCATATGGATATATTCATCAATACAACTAGTTGCAGGAACTACAATTTCAGGCCATTTAATGTTTAACGCATCACAGTCTGATTTAAATTTTTCAGTATAAAACTTGGCAATATCTAGCACGGTTTTATTTTCACGCTTAGCTCCTAATAGCATTTTATCTTCGCCTTCATCGCTATCGCCTGTTAAATGCCCTACGTCAGTAATATTCATACACCTAACAACATTGTAGCCGACAAATCTAAGTGCTTTTTCAAGTACATCTTCCATAATATAACTACGAAGATTGCCTATATGTGCAAAATGGTATACTGTTGGGCCACAAGTATACATCTTAACCACATTATCTTGCACTGGCTTAAATTCTTCAATTTTTTGTGTTAAACTATTATAAAATCTCATATTATTTCTCCTTAATATATATGTTTTAATTAAAATTTTTGACTACTACAAACAAAAAGGCCAAGAGTTGTGTTCCTCTTGACCTAAAATATTTAAATCTTGATTGCACCACTCAAAAATGTGTACAAAATCTTGTACATTTAAATTTTTAAGTTACAGCAACATTTCTTCATATATATTTATTCTACCCTATTTTATTTGTATTGTCAATGAATTTTTGAAATTTATTTAGATAGTTCGATTTTTGATTCATTATTTGAGTATATATTATGTAATTGTCTATGTAATGCTTCACTAAAACGCTTGCTTGAATGCCCTTTCTTTACGCCTAGGCTATCTAAATATCTAAAAATAGCGATTTGTGTTTGTCTATCACTAAGTTCTCGATTATGTAGCGCAATAAAAGTTTTTGCCCAATCATCACATACGCTATCAGTATACTTTTGTAAATCTTTTGTGTTAAGTCCTTTATTTATATAATGGTCCATTAAAGCGATTGCATATCTATCTTTTAACTCAATTAAATTTATCAATTTTTTTGTATCCATATCTAACCTTCATCTATATAATATCACATAATTATCTATTTTTCAATAGGTTTTATGCCATAATGTTTATTTTTAGCTTGCGCGTAGCTTTCTCCAAATACACCTTCTAATATATCGTGCCAGTCGTGTGTTAATAGTTTATTATATTTAAATATGCTATCGCTATTAACTGCAATCATAACTTCAAAAGGAGTTAATTTAATGCACATAAATTCTTCATTAGTTTTGGAAGTATAATATAGCTTTACAATGGGATTAAATTTAGTGGCCTCAACCACTATTTTAGTGTGTATTTTGTTATAGTTCTTAGGCAAACGTCTGCTGAATTTGCTAGAAACTTTATCCCACTGTTCATCACTAAAACCAAGATAGTTGAAATCCCTGATATTTCTAATATTGTGACGTAAATTGTATTCATTTATCTGATAATCTATTGTCATTAATTCCTCCGTTAATATAGTACTAAAATGCATTTATAGAATAAAAAATGCACCATAACTGGTGCAAATGGAGCTAGTGAAGGGAATCGAACCCCCAACCTGCTGATTACAAGTCAGCTGCTCTACCGTTGAGCCACACTAGCATTTGGTGGGAAGAGATGGATTCGAACCATCGAAGTCATAAGACGACGGATTTACAGTCCGTAGCATTTGGCCGCTCTGCAATCTTCCCATACGGACTATTCGGTTGTAGTCCCACACTCGATTGAAAATCTTGTGAATTGGTGCCTCGAGTCGGAATCGAACCAACGACACAAGGATTTTCAGTCCTTTGCTCTACCGACTGAGCTATCGAGGCATTGGCGACCCGGAAGAGGCTCGAACTCTCGACCTCCAGCGTGACAGGCTGGCGCTCTAACCAACTGAGCTACCGGGCCATATTGCCTTTTAGTGCTTAATCAGCATTTGTTCTCACTTATATCCCCCTCTAATAAAATTAGATGGTGGACCTTCACGGACTCGAACCGCGGACCGACCGGTTATGAGCCGGTTGCTCTAACCAACTGAGCTAAAGGTCCAAATGAGATGGTCGGGGTGAAGAGACTCGAACTCCCGGCCCCATGGTCCCAAACCACGTGCGCTACCAACTGCGCTACACCCCGTCATTTATGCTGACTTTTATATGATACAACAAAATTAAATCAATGTCAACCGTTTTTTATAATTTTTTTAAAGTTTTTAAAAATTTTTTAACAAAATTTCACAAACCTCTTATTTATAGCATATTCCCCTACTTCATAATATTATAAATTTTATCTTGCTTGTTCTTCCAGGGCAATAAATAGCTTAAATTCGGTTTGCATCTATTCGCAAGACGCCTCATATTCTTCCTAATATTATCATAACTGAATTAATTATAACATATTTCTTGCCATAAAAGGCCTATTACTGCCACTGTTTTAACACAATTTTGTAGTTTTAAAGTTAAAACTCATAATATAGTGGAATATTTTAATCGGTTTGCTCCCCTATCGCGCCAAATTACACAAAAAAAGAGCTATTTTAGCTCTATAAATCTTGCTCCCACCAAGTAGGAATGATCTCAAAATATTTAGTATTTAAATATTCTAATGGCGACTTTTTATCAAATTTAAACGCCATTGAATAAGCAGTAAGGCACATTTGCTTATTTTCGCCCACCCCATACTTACCATCTCCTACTATTGAATATCCAAAGTATGAAATATGGGCACGTATTTGATGAGTTTTGCCTGTAACCAGTTCTGCTTCTAGCACACTATCACCTTCTACATACCTGATTAAACTAAATTTAGTAATAATTTCCTCATAGCCACTTGTTTTAACTTCGGATATTATCACTTTGGATTTGTCTGCAAGTTTTTTTAAATACAATTTAGGCTTAATTGCCTCAATTTCCACTTTGCCTTTTACTTTTAAAAGATATTTCTTTATAATAGTGCGCTCTTTAAAAGCCTTTAATAATTCAGTTTCGGCAACATTATTTTTTGCAAATATTACCAGCCCTTCAGTATTTCGGTCAATGCGATGAATGGCATACAGTTCTTTATAATCTAAATGCAGTATATCAAGCAGATTTCTGTCGTCAACGCTTACTACTTCAATACCAGCACGTTTGTTGACAATCAAAATATTATCGTCTTCATAGATAACGCTATACCAAGCTTGTTCATTTACTATATTATAATAAGCTTCGACCTTATCATTTGGTTTTAACATACAAGTTTTAATTTTTCTAGCACCATTTACCTTCACGTCTTTATCTTTAAATAGCTTTTCAATTTGATAATTAGAAAGAAGAGGCAGTGCTTTACGCAATGCCACATACAAGTCATTGTTTTCAGTTGATACAAACTCTAATTTTTCCATAATACAATATCTTAATGTGTCTCATTATATTTATCGTGCATATATTTTGCACCTAATTCTTGGCTGTCATGCGCCTCACTGATTACCCATGGTTCAAGTTTAAATTCGTGTAATAGTTCTATAAACCAGTCAAGATTTGGCAACCCCTCACTACCGTCTGGCATTGACGCCCCGTGTACTAAGTGTTTAATCTCGCCTTTGTCGCCATAATTGATAGTATACGCATGAAAATGCACTTGATTAAACTTATTAGGCAACTCACGTCTTAAATGCTCTAATTTTGCCCTTAAAATGTCTTTTGACTGGATTGAACCAAACTCACGCGCGTGAAGATGTGCAATATCAATACAAGGATATGCATATTCACATCCCTTACATATTTCAATAATTTCATCTAACGAGCCAAGGTTAGCCGTTTTTCCTCCAATTTCTGGATAAAAGCGCACCGACCCCATATCAATGCTAGATGATATATCATTTAAATGATTAATAATTCGTTGAATTGCCTGTTTGCGCCCCTCTGGCGTGTTTTCGTGTCCTCCGCCTGGATGGAAAATAATGCGCTCGCAATTGATTGATTTAGCAAGTTCAACCCCTTTAGTTAAAATGTCAATACTGCGAGCAACAACGGTGTCATTTATACTGCCAAGATTAATATAATATGGTCCGTGAATGCTTATGAAAAAGCCGTCTTCTTGAGCCTTAAGCACTTGTTCCTTGCTTTTGTCACTCATTTTAAAACCAAAAGTACATTGTACTTCATATGCATTTAAATTCATACACTTAAGCCAATCATAAAAGTCTTTTGGTTTTCCCGTATAGTTTACTGGCACGCCTGCCACTCCAAATTTAGCTACCATAACATTTCCTTTTATAGTTTTTATATACCTAGCACGCCTAATTAAATTTTTTAAATATTTTTTCACGCAATAGCACATTTTTAGGCTTACAGATGCGGTAACTATTATTAACCATTTCGCCGAAATAATCCTTTGTATTATTGGTAAATTCTGCATTATTAATAATTAATGTATTTTGCAAGTTATTTCTAATTTCAAGATTAACTAATGAAAAATTGCCTATAAACGTCAAATTATCAATTACAATAAAGTTAGAACTTATCATTCCGTCGTATATGTACGCGGTTGCACCATACATTGCCATTTCCTTTAAATATGCACGAGATGCGTAGTACTTTGCACTACTTTTTGCAATCATAATCTTTACGTCAATACCTGACATAATTGCCATTTGAATTGCTTGTTTAATTGATGGTGTTGGAATGAATTTATTGATATGTATAATAACGCGTTTCTTAGCGTCATTAATGGCTTTTAAAAATAGTGCTTCAAAGTCCATATCAGCAACGCTAGACACATATTGCATTTCAGTGTCGCCCACTGGAACGGTATTTAAATTGTCTATTTCATAAACTTTTTGAGTTGCAAATGTTACATCTAAATAACAATCTAAGTTGATGCTTTTTAACACTTCGCCTTGCAATACATAAAATAGGCAGGAATGACTTGTAGGTTTATCAGCAAATTTTAATTTAAATGAGTTATATAAATAAACTTTTTTGCCGTCAACAGTTATCAAATTTTTAGAATTTTTATAGTACTTGTTAAAGCAGTCTGCCTTGTTAAATTTAGCCACCCTTACCCCAGCGCTAGCAAGTTCTTTGATTATTTTTCGGTCAGCGAATTTACGCTTACTATAAATGCATCTAACGTCAACACCTAGATTTTGCTTTTCTTTTAGTAGTGATATAACGTTTTCGTTATTAATTACAGACAAAAACATTTCAGTATCAATAATAATATAGTCTTCTGCCTTTTCAATATCACTTGTTACAGAATTAACAAAAACGTCTATATTGTCAATAACCCTAATGTCGTTATTCTTAAATATTTCAGCCGAAAAGTGACGTTTGTTAAAATTCAAAGTTTCATTATTTGAACTGGTCTTGCTTGCCGAATATTCAATAAGATTTTTATATATCTCATCTTGCTCAAATTTTTTCTTAATATTTTTCTTAATGTGCGGTTTGTCGCAAAAACAAATAAAATAAACACCAAAGCCAAAAATTGATGTTATAACAATTATTAAATTCCAAAAAATAATCTTTTTGCAATCGGTTTCAAAGCACATAACAGCAATCATCATTGCCAGTGTTAAAATAGCGTATATCAATATTCCAACAAACATAGAAATCTCCTAAAAGCATTTTAACACAAAATAAATAATTATTACAACTAAAATAAATATAATTAATTAAAAACTTATAATAAAATGCTTATTTCTAGTTCATTTGTCCAAATTTAAAAATAAAAAACTACAACTTTAATTATTGTAGTTTTTATAATCTTAATAACTTGATGCGTGAGAAAATGCGTGTTCACGGTCATAACGTTCTTTCATTTCTTTATACTTTTCGGACAAATCTAATATGTATCGTTGTCTGCTTTCAATAGACAATTCGTTATAGTACTTCTTGTCAATCAATTCATTAATTGGATTAATAATTATTCTGTCTTCATCTAACATTTTGCATACTTTTTTATATAAATTTTGATCCCTATCCGAATATGCAAGTTTTGCGTATGACAAATGTTGGATTCCACCCCTGCTGAAATTTTTCATTCGTTGTTTGGCTTGTTTTGCCAGATTATACAGCACCCCTGATTTTTTATTTGCTGTCATTATTACCTCCTTTTTTTACCAAGGCAATTGTACCTTAAAATTAGGTCAAAACCAAACAAAAGCGATACAATTAAATGCAGTTAAATATCTAATATTGTCGATTTTTAGAATAAATAAATTTATGTATTGCATTAGGTTAAATTTAATATATTAAAAGATTTTAAAATAGTTAAGAAAAAACCTTGTATATGACAAGGTCTATCAATGCGCGAAAGTCAATTTTATTTGGTCAAGTTCAACTCATCTGAGGCACTTTTTCTATTTTCAACTTCCTGTTTGTGTCCCGCTTCGCAAAAACTTATATATGCATCAAACGCATTTTTAAGTGTTTCAATCTTTTGGTCATAATTAGGTTGCTCACCATAAGGTATATTTTTTGGGCCTAAGGCATTTATAGCATTTATTAATGCTTTTTCTTTTTTTCCATATTCAGCGCTATTAAACCATTGATGATACATGGTCAACCTCCTCATCCAATTATAAAAAGAAATTTTGCTTTAATATTAATGGAGCTACTGGGCGGGATCGAACCGCCGACCTATTGATTACGAATCAATTGCTCTACCGACTGAGCCACAGTAGCATAATAAGCGCGTATGCCTTATGTTACATATAATATCATATTTTTAAATATAACACAAGGCTTTAGCGCTAAAATTCTATTCGTCAATTACAACCTCGTCCTCTGCCTCAACATCATCGTCTTCACTGATATGAATTTCGTCTGGTTCATCGTCATCATACAAGTCACTCGCAATCCCTTTAAATGATGAAGCTTTTTCGGAAGTCGTGTTTGTTTGCTCGCTTTCAATAGTCTCAAGTAACGCAAACATTTTTTCTTTATCAACCATTTGCAATTTTAGCTTGATTTTCTGCATCAAGGCATCACACTTTTTGCATAGTCTATAATACAAATTATCCATTACTAAAAATATAGAACTCTTGCCCGTAATAGTTGAAGAATTGATAATATCTTTGCACTTGTCAAGAACCTCTTTGGCTTGCGCTTGGTTGGTTTGCAATACAAGTAGTTTTTGCATCATTTGCTCAATTTTATTTACTTTTAAGCGCTTTAGTAGCAAATCTATTTCTTTAACTTGAGCCTGCCTGTCTTCCATCAGCTCTTCATCATGAGCTAATATTTCAAGCTTTTGTAGCATCTTGCTTCGTATAAAGCGTTCAACATCCTCTCCTATACCGCTATCTGTAATATTATAGGCATAAAAGTATTCAACCTTTGTATCAAATTCAACTTCGTAGGATTCAAATTCATCAGCAATTAATTCATTGTGACGCTTATTTACAAAATTAGTTATTAAGTTATGTAATTGCAACATATCAAGTGTATGAGAGGTGACCTTATCACTTAAGAAAGGCTTAATATCATCCACTGGCGGATTAAACAACACATAATCAATCGTTGCATTACGTAAATATTTAACATCATTTAACGCACGCAAAAACTGCTTTTCACTTTGCTTAATAACTTTATCGCGATTAGCCTCAAGTTCAGGCAATACGATGTCAAATTTAATTGCCTTCAACACTTGTTTTAAATCAAAAAATTGTTTAGCACTAAGCACATTAGTTTGAGTAAAAATTTGAATCTTGTCTTGAATTGATTTAGTGTACTGTAAGGCTAATACGTGATTATAATTTTCAAGTTTTGACTTGTTTTTTAATTTTAATCCCATTGACTTGGTTGTGTGATTAAACCATTGAGCAAATCTATTTGCTTTAGGATTAATTTTAAAGTCATCTTCCACTATGCCATTTGTATCATTGGCTTGCAAAACCTTGTCTAGATAATCATTTAGTAAATCTAGCAAATATTGCGAATTTAACTCTCCCTCTGCCTTATAGTCAAATTTTGACATCCATATCTCCTACTGTTCTTTTTTCTTCAATGTAATTATATTTAATTTATGATTTTCGCTATCTATGTTGCTAATATAGCCATTTACAGTTGCACCAAGTTTGTAAATATGGTGTGTTGCTGTATTAACATTTTCGCTATTTTCACGCGTTAACGCAAATGCAGTTAACCCGTTTTCTAATCTTATCAATGCTCCGCTTGGGAATATGCGCTCTACCACGCCAGAATGTTCGTCCCCTAGGTTTATTGTTGCAAATATTTCATCCAATGGATTTGTTTTTAATTGTTTTAAGCCTAAGTTTATCTTAGAATTGTCAATAGTTTTATCTAGAACTTTAAATTCATATTCCTTATTTTCTTCCAAAACATCGGCAAGTGAATTAATATGATCGTAACTAGCGTCTTGAATACTGATTTTAGCCTTTAATCCGTCGTGAAGCATTATGATAGCATATTTATCAAACACCTTAATAGGAACACCTGTAACGATATCATTAACATTTATTTCAATGGCTGAATAATCAACTGTTTTTTGCAATAATTTAGTGCTACAAACTATTGACTTGCTTAAACTGTTAAGTTCAATGATAACCGCTTGTATTTCTCTATTTTTCAAGTTGTCTCTACTAACATAATCATCTTTAGAGCATTGCGAATATGGCAAAAATACTGTGTATCCAAGTAGTTCACCTTTGATTCCCGCAGTGGTAACATCCTGCACGGTAAAACTTATTGTTGTACCGATCTTTAAATCTTTGATTTTTTCACGTTGTTCAATTGCCCTATTAACATTTTTAGCGTCTAACACAATACATCCAAATTCATCAATTTGATCGGTAACCATTACCAATATTGCATTGCCAACTTTGTATACACTATCAACCTCGTCAATAGGCACAATACCGTCTTTCATACCTCCAATGTTTACCACCGCTCCGCGCTTGGTAATCATAACTATATTGCCAGTGATTATGTCACCCTTTTTATATTGTGTAAATTTAATATTAACGTCCTTCATTCTTGTTTGCATTTTTATTTTTACCTCCGCTTGCCAACAATTCATTCATTTTTGCTACTACCAACTTAGTAAATTCTTCGCTATACTCCTTGTCCTTTGCTCTTGACATATCTGGGTATATTAAATCACCTACTACAATCTTGTTGTGCCTAAATACACGTGGCTTTTTTAATATAACCATAGGTAGAACTGGAGTGCCTGTACGCAATGCAAACAACGAAATACCATCTTTTACAGTGCTTTCATCAATCTCGCCCGGCTTACTTCTAGTGCCTTGTGGGCAGATACACACGTGACGTTTGCGATTAATTGCATTCAACACCTTTTTGATAGCGCCAAGATCGGCTTTAGTTCGGTCGACTGGTATAACATCAAACTTTCTCAACAGCCATCCTAAAAACTTGTTTTTAAACAACTCTGCCTTGCCAATATATGTAAATTTACGACGGAACTTGATAGCCACCAAAGGCAAGTCAACATTACTCATATGATTACAAGCAATAATTACATTTTGCTTTTTAGCTGGTGGCAAATTTTTTCTATTAACAACAGATGTCGGCCACAATATTGTAATTATTGGAAATAACAACGCAAAACAAATCCAAAATATCATTTTAACCTCACACTATCGCCTACCACATATCCAGTTGAAAATGCAATTTGTAGATTAAATCCACCTGTCAAGGCATCAATATCCAACACCTCACCTGCAAAATATAGATTTGGAACCAACTTGCTTTCAAATGACGTTGGAGAAATGTCTTTTAAGTCCACTCCACCGCTAGTGATAATAGCTTTATCTATATTATCTAATAATTTAATAGATAAGTCAAATTTTTTTAAGCCATTAATTAATATATTTCTTTCTTGTTTTGTGATTTCGCTTAATTTTTTGTCGCAAAAACCAAATTTCTTAATAAAATATGGCACCAAACTGCTTGGCAACAAAGTTTTTAGATAAGTCGATAAATTCTTTTTAGCATTTTGCTCAAATTCGCGCAAAAATTTATCATTAAGAACTTCTTGACTTAATTTTGGTTTAAAATCTATTAGCAATTTTGATTTAGAAATATCTTTACGGCATATCTTACTTGAAATAGTCAAAATAATTGGCCCACTTACACCGTTTGAAGTAAATAGCATTTCACCAAATTCTTTAGCAAGCACCTTGCCATCTTTTACTACACTTGCTTCAACAAATTTTAATGATAAACCTTCAATGTCGGCAACATCTTCTTCTACTATAATTGGCACTAATGCTGGCTTGATATCTGTTATGTTGTGATTAAATTTTCGTGCAAAATTATAGCCGTCTCCCGTACTCCCTGTAGCTGAATAAGACTTTCCGCCAGTAGCAACCAGCACACTATATGCTTGGTATATATCGCTATTGCTACACTTTATGTTGAAGATATTATTAGATTTTTCAATATTCTTAACAGCCGTGTTAAGTCTAATTTCTATCCCCGCATTTGAAAGCATTTTGTTAAGTGCAGAAATTATGTCGCTTGACTTGTCACTAACCGGAAAAACGCGATTTCCATGCTCAGTTTTAAGCGGAACTAAACTATCAAACATTTCCATTGTGTCTTGTGGCGTAAATTTTCTAATTGCGCCATTCATAAATTTTTCACCATTAATCGTATTGTTTAAATGTGTTTGAATATCACTGTTGTTAGTTAAATTACATCTGCCTTTGCCGGTAATGTATATCTTCTTGCCAATCTTTTCATTTTTTTCAACAAGCAAAACAGAAGCACCCCTTCTGCCCGCTTGTATTGCCGCCATACATCCAGATGCTCCTGCTCCTATTACAATTAAATCATATATTATCATCTTTGTAAACTCTTTAAATACGCAATTTCTTTTGTTGTTAATGTCTTATATTCACCTCGAGCAAGCCCGCCAAGTTTAATTTCGCCAATGCTGACACGCTTTAAAAATGCCACATTTTTGCCAACTGCTTCAAACATCTTTTTAACTTGATGGTTTTTGCCTTCCGCTATTACTACTTCAAGGCGAGTAAATTTGTCATCTTTGTCCTTAATAGTTACGCTACAAGGTTGAGTGGTATAACCACCAATGTCTACGCCTTTTGATATTGTTTTAACCTCTTCGGCAGTAATATCTCCCTCAATGCTTGCCACGTATGTCTTTTTAACTTGATTTTTAGGATGTGTTAATATATTGGTAATATCGCCATCATTTGTTAATATTAACAGACCTTCGGTATCATAATCAAGACGACCTATAGGGTACACTCTCTCTTGAACTTTACGCATTAATTCTACTACTGTCTTGCGTCCCTTTTCGTCGCTAGCTGTGGTAACATACCCCTTAGGCTTATGAAGTTTGTAATACACGCGTCTAACGTTAGGGCGCACCACTCTATTTTCAAACATAACCACGTCTGTCGGCTTAATATCAACCCCTAGTTCACGCGTTACCTTGCCATTTACCTTAACTTTGCCTTGCCCTATTAATTCGTCGCATTTACGTCTTGATGCGACGCCACAATCTGCTAAATACTTATTAATTCTCATTTATTTTTCCCATTGTAATTTTATTGAATTGAATATGTCTTGATTTTCAAGAACATCTATCTTATTTATTGTATATAATTTTAATGTTTTTTGCAAGTGTTTATCATAAAATACTGAAATTTCTCCAACTTCATCCCCTTCTTTTACATTATCTGTCAAGTGATATAGGGTATAAACTACTTTTACCTTGTCTTTTTCATCACTATTTACAGGGAATGAATACGTTTCATTGGCATACAAGCATAATTGCCCACGTTTGCTGTCAGTATAGTATTCGTTATATATAGGCTCATCCTTAATCACTACAGGACTAAAATCATATTCATTATATGCTTTATTTAATAGTGCCACACTTTCCTCAAACATAGGTCCGCAATTTAACACAACGCATACAAGTGTTACTCCGTTACGCTGTATTGCACTTACAAGGCATCTGCCCGCACGTGATGTAAATCCCGTTTTAACGCCTATACAACCATCCAAACTATTTAATAAGCGATTTTTGTTTGTTAAATATCTTGCTTCACTTATGTTGGTTGCGGGGATTGTATGGTGTTTCGTGGAGACAATCTCGGCAAATATAGGGTTATTTAATGCATATGCCGTAATCATCGCCAAATCATATGCTGTTGTATAATGGTTCGATTCATCTAGCCCGTGAGGATTAGCAAAATGACTGTTAGTGGCGCCTGCTTTAATAGCAAGTTCATTCATCATATCAATAAATTTATCTGACGAGCCTCCTATGTGGTATGCTAACGCAACTGCACTATCATTACCAGAGCGCAACATTAGCCCATACAATAAATCTCTTACCGACAACTGTTCGCCTTTACGTAAATAAATTGATGTCCCTTCAATCCCGATGCTTTTGTCGTGAACGGTAATGATTTCGTCCAAATTATCACAATGTTGAATAACTGTTATGGCTGTTACAATTTTTGTTGTAGATGCATTTGCGCGTTGTGTGTTCATATCATGTTGATACAACACGCGTTTAGAGCCTTTGTCAAGCACACACATACTTCTAGCACTTGTAAGCGCTGTGGCTTCGACTTGTGCGCTATTAATACTGCTAAGCCCTAATCCTGTAAATGCCAAACAGCATAATAATATTGAAAATAAAATTTTGACCCTTTGCTTCATTTTATTTCTCCTTTTTGTTGGCCATAGTTTTTAAAACTTCTGTTGCATTTTTTAATAAGGTCAAATACGCCGAAGATTTATCTGCATGTACCATTTTAAACTTACCTTCCTTGATTACAAAAAATCCTATAGGAGACACCGAATAACCACCACCCGTTCCTGCAACCATCGGGAATTCATCTTGATTACGTTTGGAGTTTAAGTCGGTATACTCACCACCACCCGACACAAATCCAACTGACACTTTAGATATAGGAACAAGTGACGTTCCATCTGGCAATGTTACCGCCTCGCCAATAACGCAATTTACGTCTACCATATTTCTAATTTTATCAAGTGATGAATCAATCAAATTCTTGATATTGTTCGTACGATGATTTTGTTCTTTCATACTTTTCCCCCTTTAAACTCAGATGTGAATTAATCAAGGAATATATCGCATCAAAAATTGATATATAACTTTGACATTCAATTTTTACTCTTAAGCAGTCTTCATTATATTTTGCGTCATTCGATATAAAAATATGTGCAGATTTTTTATTATGAATTATGCGTGCTAACACACATCTACTAATTATGTCTGTTATTGAACTCATCATTGCAGTTGTCATTGCATTAAGCGAATAGCCCTCTTCGCTAGCAAAGTTTAGTGACGAAATTATTGTTCTAAAATATATTTGCCTAATAAACTGTAAAACAAACGCAATATTGAAATTTTTTGCAGTCAACTTTTCTCGCTTGGCTCCTTTGCGTGTGGTTATAAAAACGTATTGTCCCCTAAATCTTACGCCTACTTTATAGTTAATTATTTTGAGTATTTTCACTTCAACCTTTCCACTAAGGCGCAAAACATTAAAATTTAATTTAATTTTAATTGGTATTGGAATTATTAATAAAAAAATTA
>JAZUAB010000044.1:0-1838 GCA_045637745.1 Candidatus Onthoplasma sp.
TTTTTCACTCATACCCCACTCAGCCACCATTTTACGTGCAATATTAGTAGCACGTTCAATATCGTTAGATGCACCAGTGGTGATGTCGTTTAACATAACTTCCTCAGCGGCACGTCCACCTAACATCATTGTGATTGTGTCTAAAAGTTTTTGCTTGGTCATATGTGTGCGGTCTTGTTCGTCTAAGGTTAATGTGTAACCGCCAGCGTGACCGCGTGGTATAATTGAAATTTCTTGAACTGAATCGCAATTAGGAAGTGAGTGAGCAATAATTGCATGACCACTTTCGTGTATTGCGGTAATTTTTTTGTCATCTTCAGTAATTAATCTAGACTTCTTCTTAGGTCCCATTAGCACCTTGTTAATACCCTCTTGAATATCAACCATTGTGATTTTTACACGTTTATCACGTGCAGCAAGTAAGGCTGCCTCATTAAGCATATTTTCAATATCAGCGCCGGCAAACCCACTTGTAAGTCGTGCAATACGTTTAATATCTACATCATCAGATAAAGGCTTGTTGCGTGCGTGAATTTTAATAATATCTTCACGTCCTTTTACATCCGGAATATTCACATATACTTGTCGGTCAAATCTTCCTGGACGAGTAAGTGCTGGGTCTAGAACATCCGAACGGTTGGTTGCTGCAAGAACGATAACACCACTGTTGCTTTCAAAACCATCCATTTCAACTAGCAATTGGTTTAATGTTTGTTCACGTTCGTCATTTCCACCGCCCATACCAGCGCCGCGTTGACGACCAACAGCATCAATTTCATCAATAAATACTAGACATGGGGCATTGTTTTTAGCTTGAGTAAATAGGTCGCGCACACGAGATGCACCAACACCCACATATAATTCTACAAAGTCAGAACCAGATATTGAGAAGAATGGAACTTTAGCCTCACCTGCAACAGCTTTTGCAAGTAAAGTTTTACCTGTTCCTGGAGGACCGACTAGCAACACTCCTTTTGGAATGCGGGCTCCAAGTTCAGTATATTGTTGAGGATTCTTTAAAAATTCTACCAATTCTTCTAATTCTTGCTTTTCTTCTTCAGCGCCAGCAACATCAGTAAATCTAACCTTTGATGATACTACCAATTTTGCTTTACTACGACCAAATGAGAATCCTTTGTTGCCGCCACTAGACATTGAGCGGTATATAACCACACCTAGACCAATTAATAGCACTAAACTAATCCAAGGCAATGCAGATTCTAGCCAAGAGCCTGTGTCCCATTGACCATCATATTTGATATGGCCTTTAGCATAATGTGCCTCAGTTACTATTTCACCAATAGGTGTTGCCCCGTTTGCGACTTCTTCAGCTGTGGTTATAGTCCCAGTTGCTTCATCGTAGTAATCGCCTACATTTAACCACAAGGTTTCGTTGTATTGTTCAATAAAACTGATAACCACTTCATTATTCATATATGAACAATAATAGTCGTATTTGCTTGGGAACTCATCATCTTTTAGTTTGCTATTTGCTTTTTTGATATAAATAGTATAGTCGTTGATATATACCTCTTCAATTTGCTGAGTTTTAACCATTTGTTTAAAATCAGTGTAATTTAATTTTTTGTCGTTTTTATTAGCGGCATACACACTATATATTAGCACCACTATCAGTAATACTGAAAGTATTATCCATAAGGTGCGCTTGTTATTATTTTTTTTAGCTACCATATTTCACCTCATTATTATAATGAGAATATTTTAACACATATTTACCAAATTTACAATCATTTTTTAAAGTTATATTGTTCATATTTAAATATTATTTACTTAAAGCCCTTAAATATGAATTGTTTGAATAAAAATATTGTAAATAT
>JAZUAB010000045.1:0-6737 GCA_045637745.1 Candidatus Onthoplasma sp.
AACAGTATTAAAGGGATGAAACAATGAACAAAATAAATGTAAATTTTCACTTAATTAAAGATTATTTAAAACAAAATCATTTGACAATAAAAGAATTTTGCAAGGCATGTAATATTAAGTATTACAATTACAGACAATTAATGTTAGGAGATGGCAATATAAAGGCGGGAAAACTGTATAAAATTTGTTTTGTTACTAAACTATACTTAAAAGACTTGATCAAATATTAATCAAATTTAATATATCCATAACCCTCATCATTTTTATTATGGGTTAGGGGGTGGCATAGGTTGAGCAAGGTATATTTGATTTTGTCGGGGTTGATTGATTGTTTTTGACTGATAATACGAGAACAGATTCCGGCAATCATAGGGGTTGCCACACTGGTTCCGCTCATAGTTGTGTATAAGCCTTGTTTGGCGTTATAATTGGTAGAAGTGATATCTACGCTCGGTGCCACAATATCTGGCTTAAATTTATATTCGGCCGGTCCACGAGAACTAAAATCGGCAATTTTTATTTCACCATCGTTCCTGCCGTCGTCCAACCCTCCGACAGTAATAATGCGAGAACTTGTGCCGGGGGATTTAATACTATTAGAATCTGGGCCACTATTGCCCGCGGCGGCAACCACTACAAGTCCGCTATTCCATAACGCAAGTGCGCCTTTTTGTAGAGGATCATTGGTTCCGCTATAGTCGGCACCAAAACTCATACACACAACCTTTATATTATATTTTTTACGAATGTTATATACATATTGCATAGCATCAATAATTGTGTTGGAGTTGGTTTCGCCGTTAGAGTCTAGCGCTTTAATCATAACAATTTTGGCACTAGGAACAATTCCAGCATATTTATTTGCAGAGCAAGCACCATTTCCACAGCAAACTCCAGCAATAAAAGTTCCGTGTCCATTATCGTCGTAGGGCAGCGTTCTATTATTGATAAAATCTTTAAAGTGTATAATGCGATTTTGAGGTAATAAAAAATCTAAATGAGGTGATATGCCTGTATCGATAAAGGCAATACTATGATTACAATTTAAATCGTCATTGCTTATGTTCATAAATTGTTTTGCCCTATCAATTAATGTAAAAACTTTAGTTGTTTTTGTGATAAAGTTAATGCTACTAAGCTTGCTTAATGCCACTATTTTGTTGGCTGGAAGTTTTGCATGAAAACTTTGCATAAAAGGATAGGCAACATATTGGATGTTGCCTTTAACCAACTCGTTTTCAAGTGTTTCATAATGATTTGCATATAAAAAGCAGTCAACCATTTTTGATGAAAGAGTGCTGACTGAATTAAATAAATCGGGATGAATTTTGCTTATCATTTTAATTTTTCGATAATACTATTTAACAATTGTTGCTGTTCATTATTTAACATAGGGCCCAGAGTGGAAGATATTTGGTTAAGCATTTGAGTATCTAATTTGCCTTGCGATTTTAGGTTAGATGCCTGATTAAGCAATTCACTATACAATTGCTCTTGAGATAAATCCTTATATTTGTTAATGGTGTCTTGATATTCGCTAAAATCGTTTTTATTAGTATTATTAGAATTAAAATTATTGTTAGTGCGATTATTTGTATTAGATTGATTTTGTTGATTTGATTTATAAAATTCTCTTATATCCATATAATTTAATATGAAAATTAATAGTTTTAGGTTAAACATAATTAAAATGATTTGCCTTAAAAGCATTATTTTGGTATAATTAACATTGTAAATCGAGGGGGATGAACTGTGAAATTAAACGAACAAGATAAAGAATTAATCCATCAAGCAACTGAAGTGGTAAAAGCTAATAGTGATATGTATTCAAACTTGGCTATGCACGTAGGATGTGTAATTAAAGCGAAATCTGGTAAGATATATAAAGGGGTTAACATTAAAACATCTCATTCAGTATGTGCCGAGCAGGTTGCACTAGGACAAGCTTTAGCGTGTGGTGAACGTGAATTTGATACCATAGTTGCCGTTAAAATGAATGCTGATGGTTCAACAAGAGTTGTATCGCCTTGCGGTGTATGTAGATATATTTTTGAAAAATTTAATCTTGATATGAATGTGATTGTTGAAGACGTTAAGAACGGCAAAAACTTAAAAGTTAAAGCAAGCGAATTGTTGCCTTATCCATATAAGCGCTTCAAGTAATTGCATTATAAATTAAAAATAAATTTTTAGGAGAGATTTTTGTGGCAAATTCTAGTTATGATAGTAAAGATTTAGTAGTATTAGAGGGCTTGGATGCAGTACGTATGCGCCCTGGTATGTATATTGGTACTACGGGCAACAAAGGTATGCATCATTTGCTTTGGGAAATAGTAGACAATAGTATTGACGAAGTGGCCAACGGTTATGGTAATAAGATTATAGTTACACTTCATAAAGACGGCTCGGCAAGTGTGCAAGATAATGGTCGTGGCGTACCAGTAAGTATGCATCCAAAACTTAAGAAAACAGGTGTTGAAGTAGTATATACTCAATTACACGCCGGCGGTAAGTTTAGTGACCATAATTACAAATATTCTGGCGGATTGCACGGCGTAGGTGCGTCGGTAGTTAACGCTCTTAGCAGATTTTTGGAAGTTACTGTTTGTAAAGATGGCAAAAAGTATTTTATTAAATTTGAATCAGTTGAGCGTAAAGGCAAAATTGTGTCAGGTATAGTTACTGAACCTTTAAAGGAAATTGGAACAACCAACCAAACTGGAACTTATGTAAGATTTTTGCCGGACGATAGAGTGTTTAAAGACAATCATTTTTCATATGAAACGGTGGCGGAACGTTTGCGTGAAAATGCATACTTGAATAAGGGTATGAATATTGAACTTATTGATGAGCGCACTAACAAGCGTCAGCAATTTTGTTACGAAGGCGGTATTGCCGATTTTGTGGCAAATCTTACCACAGATAAAAAGCCATTATTTGTACCACCAATATACATTGAGGGCGAGGTGGATGAAACATTTATAAGTGTTGCAATACAATATACAGATACTTATACTGAAAATATATTTAGTTATGTTAATAATATTCCAACGCCAGAAGGTGGAACGCATGAAGTTGGATTTAAAACTGCTTTGACAAAAGTGCTAAACGACTTTGCTAAGAAGAATAATCTTATAAAGGACAAAGATGTGGCATTTATTGGTGACGACTTCCGTGAGGGTATTACTTCAGTTATCAGCATTAAGATGAAGAATGTGCAATTTGAGGGTCAAACTAAAACGAAACTTGGCAACCCGGAAGCGCGTTCACGTGTTGAAAATATATGCACAAGCCAGTTGACAGACTTCTTTAATAGCAAAAAGAACGAATATATTGGTCAATTGATTATAGAAAAGGCTAAAGGCGCTGCAAAAGTTCGTGCGGCGGCTAAACGAGCTAAGGATTTAACCCGTGCAAAAAACAGCATTGAAGGCAGTATGTTGGTTGGTAAACTTGCTAATTGCTCTAGCCGTAATCCAGATATCAACGAAATATTTATAGTTGAGGGCGACTCAGCAGGTGGCAGTGCTAAGCAAGGGCGCGACAGATATTATCAAGCGATTTTACCATTAAAAGGCAAGCCATTGAATAGCGAAAAGAAGCGTATTGACCAAGTGCTAGCAAATGATGAAATTCGTACACTTATCGGTGCGATTAACACTGGTATTGGCGAAGACTTTAAGATTGATAACTTAAAATACAACAAAATCATTATTCTTAGTGATGCCGACCAAGACGGCGCTCACATACGAGCAATATTGCTTACATTCTTCTTTAGATATATGCGACCATTAATTACTAATGGTAATATCTATATTGGTTTGCCACCACTATATAAGGTTTCAACTAAGAGTGAAGATCATTATTGCTATACTGATGAAGAATTGCAAGAAGTTACCAGTAAAATTGGCAATAAAACATATACTTTACAACGCTACAAAGGTTTAGGCGAAATGAATCCTGAACAACTATGGGAAACCACTATGGATCCTGCGAAACGTAGCTTGATTAGGGTTACAGTTGATGACGCGGTTAAGGCAGACCAAATAATCACTACCTGGATGGGCGATGACGCAAAATCTCGTAAGGATTATATTACTAACAATGCAAATTTTAACAAAGTAGACAATTTCAAACCAATTAAAGCAAAGGAGGGCGAGTAATATGGATATTTTTAACGATGATCAAATCAATATGTTTAAGCCTGAGACCCCTTCTAAGCCAGCCAAAAAGCGTGCATTAGATGCTAAGGCAAAAAAGATTATAGAGGCGCCAAAGGGCGAGATTTATGAAAAAACCGTGGAAGAAGTAATGCACTCAAGCATGTTGCCATATTCTGAGTTTGTTATTATGGACCGTGCATTGCCACGCGTAGAAGATGGTTTAAAGCCGGTTCAACGCAGAATACTATATACAATGCAAGAACTTGGTTTAACACCAGACAAGCCTTTTAGAAAATGTGCTAAAATCGTCGGTGACGTATTAGGACGGTATCATCCTCACGGCGATAGTTCGGTTTATGATGCACTTACACGTATGGCGCAAGACTTTACTATTAATGTGCCTTTAATTCAAGGTCACGGAAACTTTGGCTCAATTGACGGCGATCGTCCAGCAGCATATCGTTATACAGAAGCAAGGCTTAGTGAATTGTCACTTGAGTTGATGACTGATATTGACAAGGACACTGTATCTTATAGTTTAAACTTTGATGATACGCTAAAGGAACCCGATTATTTCCCTGGAAGATTTCCTAACTTATTTGTAAACGGTGCTAGTGGTATTGCAGTAGGCCTAGCAACTAATATTCCCCCACACAATTTGGGCGAAATGATTGATGCCACTGTTGCATATATTGACAATCCTAAAATTAGTTTGGAAGAAATGTTACATTATGTTAAAGGCCCAGATTTCCCTTCAGGTGCTATTATGTCAACTGGTAAGGAAATGATTGAGGCTTATGAAACCGGTAGGGGCAAAGTCACCTTAAGAGCCAAATTCCATAAAGAAGAATTAAGTAATGGTAAAACAAATATTGTTATCACCGAACTTCCTTATCAAGTTAATAAAGCTTTGTTCCTACAACATATTATGGAGGTTAAGGATAAGGTAAAGGGCGCACTTAATAACATTGTAGAAATTACTGACGAAACAGATAAAAATGGTATGCGTGCAGTAATCACTGTCAAGAAAGATGGTGACCCAGATAGTATTATAGCGTTACTTTTAAAGCATACTGAAATGCAACAAAATTTCAATATGAATATGGTTGCCATTGTAAACGGCGCACCAAAACAACTAGGATTGCTTGAATATTTGGATTGCTATGTAAACTTCCAAGTAGACATTATACGCAAGCGTACTCAATATGATTATGACCGCGCGGTTGCACGTGTGCATATTCTAGAAGGGTTGTTGGTTGCAATTAAAAATATTGATGAAGTAATTGCTATTATTAAGGGAAGTGAGTCAACCGCACAGGCTAAGACCAAATTAATGGAACGCTTTAGTTTAACCGAAGTACAAGCTGTGGCAATACTTGATATGAAACTTGCAAGATTAACTAATCTTGAAACCACCAAGATTGAGCAAGAGATGGCGGACTTAAAGGCTAAGATTGAAGAATACTTAAAGATATTGTCAAGCCGTGCAAGACAATTGACTGTTGTTAAGCGTGAAATATTAGACATCAAAAAGCGTTATCCAACACCACGTAAGACTGAGGTGGTGGAGGAGCATGAAACCTATGTTATGACACCTATTGAAAAACTAGTTAACACCGAGTGTTTGGTGGCAGTTAGCGAAGATGGGTTAAGGCTAAAGAATATAGTAATCAATGCTCAACTTGGCTCTAATACTTTTGATAAATATAATAGCGTAAATGTATTGCATCGTGATATATTAAAAACCACATCAAATGCCACTATATATGCATTTACTAATCTTGGTAATATGTACAAGATTAGCGTAGGTGATATTCCTGTATGCAAATTTAATGGCAAAGGCACTAATCTATCTCAAATTGCCAAAGCAGAAGTAAATGAACGTCTGGTTAATATATTTGAAGTAGATGAATTTAAATCACAAGGCGAACTTATAATGTTTACCCAAGATGGGTATATTAAGCGTAGCGATATGAGCGAATTTGTGGTTAATAAGCCTGTCGTTGATGCGCTTGGGTTGCATGACTTTGACCGATTAATTGGCGTTCAACCTAACTATAATATGGCTAGTATTATTATGATTTCTAAAAATGGTATGGGTGTTAATGTTGAATATGCATCTGTTCCTAAACAAAAACGTGCAGGCACGGGCGTTATTGGAATGAGCTTAAATGAAGGCGACAAAGTATGCTTTGCATCACAAGTAAATCTTGGTGACAAAGTGCTAATTGTCACCGACACATCACAAGCTAAACGTATATCGCTAACCGAGTTTGGTATCAGTGCTCGTAATCGTAAGGGGCTAAAAGTAACATCTGGTAGCGAACAAGTAGCATATGCAATCTCACCTGTAGTCACTGGCGAAATAGTGGTTACAGATAGCAAAGGTAACTTGAATACTATGGATGTTAACAATATACCTGTGACATCACGTACAGGTACCGGCAAGCCTATTATTAAAACTAAGGCGTTGCAAAAAGTAAAATCTGCTACAATCTATATAGCATAATATTCGAAATACTTCCTTCTTAATCAATTAAACAAAATATTTGTTTAATCTTCATTTGTGGTAGA
>JAZUAB010000046.1:0-1133 GCA_045637745.1 Candidatus Onthoplasma sp.
TGTTCGCCATATGTATTAACTGCAACAGACTTCACACTAGCGCCACAGCTTGTACATATAACTGCTCCGGGATTAATTTCTTTACCACAGTTAGAACAGAACTTCTCACCTGTGCCTTTCCCAAACCCGCAACTCATACAAGCCACTGCATTCTCATTAATTTCAGCTCCACAATTTTTGCAATACATAATATCTTCCTCCGTATTTAATTAAAATTTATTAATATAAGCCCGAAAAAGCAATAATACCGATAAGTGAAGAAATAATTGAACAAACCTCACCAACGATGCTTAATGTTAATCCTATTGATTTGTTTGTTTCCTTGTATTCTTTAGCTCCCAAAACAATACCTATAATAGATGTAATATGTCCTACAAGAGCAAATACCCAAGCAAATACAATTCCTACTATGCCAAGGATCATCGAAACTTGTGTTTTCTTTTCTGTTCCACTAACAACTGTTGTGTTTTTTGCGTTAGCACCACACTTTGTACAAATTATTGCTCCAGGATTTATTTCGGCACCACAATTAGCGCAAAACTTTTCACCACTGTTTTTAGCAAATCCACAACTCATACAAGCCACTGCATTCTCGTTGATTTCTGCTCCGCAATTTTTACAATACATGTTTTCCCTCCTTAAAAATATGTTATCAACTTTAATACCCAATTTATAATTGCAAATAAGGCTATTCCAATCAAGATTTTATCATGTATCTTATGTTTGAAATCAAAAAATATATACATAAATACATACGGCATAAAAAAGATTAGAATATTGTACTTTGCAGCACTATAAAAATCCAACTTCAGCAATGATAAAACTGCGCGTGTCATTCCACATCCAGGACACGGTATCCCAAAGATTTTTAAAAATACACATGTTATGTCAAAATAGTGCATTGCAGTATATGCAATGGCAAAATATCCGACTAACAACAAAACCAGGTATATTCTTTTGTCCCTGTTACGCATTAACCCTTTGCATTATAGTCTGCACACATAAGGTTTGTTGCTTTAAATAACTTATGGTAATAGATAAACGGTCCAACAATGATAAAGCTACCAAGCACATTCCAAAGCCAGTAATCTGCACAAGAAAAACTATAAGCGATATTTCTTCTCTTAAGTTCA
>JAZUAB010000047.1:0-1155 GCA_045637745.1 Candidatus Onthoplasma sp.
TAACCCCTCTAGACAACTCATGAATAAACACATCACGAATTTCTTCAGTTTTTTCACTCATTACCAATACTTGGAATTGACTAGTTCCCATAACCAAAATACGATTCATAACAAAAGTCACAATCAATAAGAAAATCAATCCACATAAAATCCCACTAGTAGGCGCAAATAGCGTTTGAACCAACATGATTGTCGCATCCATAATCCACATAGACAATCCCACAGGAATTTTATATTTCTTTTCCAAAATTAGTGGTGGAATATCCATACCACCGGTACTCGCACCAGATTGAATAACCAATCCTAAAGCTAAACCACACAAGATACCCGATACAATTGCCGCAACCAATGGATCACTTGTCAACACAAAAACAGAAGATACATTAGCTGTCATTTCCAAAAATACTGGATAAATCAAACTTGATAATAACGTTGTTAAAGCGAAACGTTTACCCAAAACAACTAAACCAATAATAAACATGATAACTGTAATACTTGTTACTACAGTGTTAAATGGAAGATTAAAATAATGATTCGCAATTAATGCTAAACCCGTTGTACCATAGGCAATAAATTCAAAAGGAAGAATAAACATATTAACTGAGAAAGCTAATATCAAATTACCAATTACTATTTTAAACAAATTCTCCCACTTTTTCATGACAAAACTCCTTTTATACAAACCTTTAATAGTATAGCACAATTCTATTAGCATTTAATCTATTTTATTGCATGAAAAACCAATATTTATACGTGAATTTTTTATGGGCATTAAAACTTATACAATACATAGTTGTACTAGACAAATCGTAGATATAACAAAAAAAGGCATCAAATGCCTTTTAATATATCATATCTTTATAAAATCATTGGCAAAATATAACTCATCCATAACCAACTAAGCGGTATAACAATCAACATCGATACCACCATATCCGCCAATGGAAAATCTTTAACCTTCATCATGCGCAATCCAGTCGCAATTACTAACAAGCCGCCACAAGCTTTAAAATCCGCAAACATACTACCTGTAACATATGGCATAATTAGACCAGACAAAGCATATAAACTCATAAATACCATACCTTGTGGAATGGCAATTGCACTTACAACCATCCCCAATTGACTCGCAAATATAGCTGCCGTAAAGAAATC
>JAZUAB010000048.1:0-6803 GCA_045637745.1 Candidatus Onthoplasma sp.
AACTATCTCCAAATGCCATAGTATTAAGAATATTTGCATAATCTTTGGTTTGAGTGTTGTCCATATCAACTTTTAGATAATTAAATTCGTCAAAACAAGTGACCAAACCTTCTTTAATCACCCTTACTGCTTGGCTAATCAAAAATTCGTCATCACCGACTATTGAATAAATTGATTTAGGACTTTCCAAACTCTTTTTTAGTTCTAAAAATTTCATATATCATCCTTTTACGTTTATTATTAATATTTTCATAAGGCATTAGTCATCTTCATAGTTTCATATTTTCATCAAATAAGTGCGATTTGTAATGACAGTATGAATGAACATGCACTCACCATACTCAACTTGTTTAATCCTTTCTTAAGATTGAACTTACTAGCGAATACGATCAAAACAAAATACAGCAGAACACTTAAATAATTTATATTTGGCAACAATAGCTCTTGACTATGATTTGCTATAAACATTATAGCCCAATTTAGCCACTCAAACAAGGGGTTTATCAAAATTAGTGCGAAAGAAACAAAAGGCAATATCAAACTTAGCATTGCCAAAACAAAAGTTAAACTAAACAAAACTGAAAATATTGGAATAATTATAATATTAGAAATAAGTCCAATAGGCTGAACATAGCCAAAGAAATACGCCATTACAGCCAGTGTTGCAATAATGGTAGCAAGGCTTATTCCAAAAGAGTCTTTAATCCCCTGTTTAATAGGAATTTTACTGAACCAGCGTTGATATACTGGAAATAACATTGCAATACCAAGCACACAGCCGAAACTTAGCAAAGCGCCTAAGTCAAATAATGCAATTGGCTCAATTAATAAAATCAAACTGCCTGCAAAACAAATACTGCTAAGCAAGTCATATTCACTAAACAATAGCGGTGCAATCATCAATACTAATATCATAATGCTTGCGCGAATTATAGAATATGAAAATCCACATAAATATGCATACCCTAACAGCAATAAGCTAATTATTCCAACACGCCACCAGCCCTTAACGCGCAGTTTTTTCATTATAAAATTTAGCACTGCCACAACCAAACCAACATGAAGTCCCGAAACTGCCAGTAAATGTGCAACGCCCGACATTTTATATGCATCATATAGGTCGTGATTTAATTCACTTTTATCACCAAACATCGCTGAATATATCATATTGCCATTTTGGTTATTAAGCCCTAGCCTTAAATTATTTCTAACGCGAGTTAACAATTTCATTTTTACGCTAGCTTTCGTGCTTAAAAGCGTTATTTTATCTGTCTCAAATTCTGCACCCACATTATTTTTATAGTTATATGTATGAGGCATACCCTCTTCATCAAAGCGATCCGGCTCATTTTGCGCCTCAATATTGAAACTAATTTTATGTCCAATGTCTAGTTTGATATAGCCCGCCTGTTCAGTATTGTAGTAATAGAGTTTTGCATTATAATCTAATTTTTTACCATCAACTTCTACATCTTCAAGCAAAAGATCCAAGCAATCATCATATGTTGTAATGCTCTTCACCACTCCTACTGCCGTTTTTTCAACCATATCAGGCGCAATATGCGTGCGACTGTCAATATAATAGCTGTAAATCCCAAAACCTAATACAAATGTTAGCCCTAATATTACAACATATTTAAACTTTTTGTGCAAAACGCTATACAACAACAATATGCCAACAACCAGAACAATTCCTATTACTGCAATAGTAGTACTTCTTTTTATAAAGTTCTTAACCAAAATGCCAAAGATAAGCCCTAAAAAAACCAAGACAAGCGGTCTGTAATTAAAAATCTTTAACTTTTGCCTTAAGTTTTCCAAATCCATATCTCCTATTAAGTATCATTTATGGTATTATAGCACATAATCTCTCATTTGGGTTAAATTTTATACAAAATTTATTAAAAAAATCCCTATCTTGCGATAAGGATTTAATATTGGTACCCGTAAGGGGAATCGAACCCCTGTCCTAGCCGTGAGAGGGCCATGTCCTAACCTCTAGACTATACGGGCAAATAATGTAAAACAACATACCTATTGATTGTTAAGGGGGTTAAATCAAACAAATATATCGATTACTCGTATATGATAACATAAACTTTTACAAATTACAACTATTTTTACAAAATAAATTAGATAAATTTAATTTTTTATACTCCCCTACTTTGTTCTATTTATAAAATATTAAGATTATCTGGCTTACATGGTGTATATATATTATATTCAGTTCGCATCTATTCGCAAAATAACACAATTATCCTAATTATATCATAATCTGCCTTAATTTACCATCTCTTTTGCAAAAAAACAATGCATTGTGCCATAAATTTAAAAGATGTAATATTTAAATTGCAATGTTTAGTTGTTGCATTTTTATTATATACCCATTATTCTTTGCATAATAAAAAATAGAGCAGTTCCCTACCCTATTAATATTTTAAAACGATATGTTTTTGTTATCTACTAATTCATGCGCGTAGATGATTTTATGGTCGCGCTTATTTACAATTCCCACCATATATTCGCTAGGAATAATGTAGTTTAATTTATCTTGAAATCCGCCCAAACCCGACTGAACAACTTTTAACTTTTTAGTATTCTTTTTGATAATGTCAATATATTTGCCATTTTCATCTATAGGTTGTTTAAATATTACAATAGCATCACTTCCAATCTCACCGCCCAAACCTCTAGAGTATAGCAATAATTGGTCTGGAGCAAATTCACTATAAGCTGTTGTAGTCAAATCATCTCTAGCCATAACTAGCCCTTGTTCAATTATTGAGTGTGCCGACTCCACATCTTGAGTCCCATGATACCAATACATTTCTTTATGTTTGTCGTGCTCCATTATTTTTAATAGTTCATCGTAAAATTCGGCATCTAATTTAAATTCTTCTAGTTTAATCTCTTGATTCTTTTCAAACGTTTTTTTAATATTTTTTATTAGCTTTTCATTTATACTAGCCAAGTCTTTAATATTGCATATAAATTGATACCACTTTTCAAATAATTCACGACTGCTTCCAAATTCATTTCTCGCTAGAATATCTTCACGATACTTTAAGGTATCTGATATACGTTTAGTAACTTCATCTTCTGTTTCCAAATGCTCACTATCGTCAATTGGCCAACCATCTTGGTCAATGTCAAACACCATTCTAGGAGTTTCCAACGGAAAACTTCTATCTTCTTCAGCCCATTTATCTATTAATTCTTGTTTTCTATCAATTAATTCGGGATTGTTAAACACTTCTGTTAATTGTTCTGCATAAGGGATAAACTCTGCTATATATTGTCTAGACATTTCATGTAATCGCTTATACTCAAGATTTAATACATCATAATTTTTGTGTTGTTTAAATTCTGTTTTAATTTGCTGAAACTTAGCCTTAATTTCATCTATTAATGGTAAACTTTGAGGTTTAATTCCATTTTTGTCTGCTATTGACTTTAATTTGGCATAAATATGATTATATGATGTGTGCATCATTTCCTGAGCAAAGTCTTCCTGATAATTGTCTTTAAATGCTGTACTATAGCAATCTTCCAAATATTCCAATAAGATTGCCGTATCATCTGTCTTAATAGCGCGTTTTATTGTTTCGTTCATATCTATTCCCCTTTAATGATAACTATTAATATTGTTTACTTTAGCCTATTTTAAAGGCTTTTTACAAACTCTACAAAGTCTTCTACATTAACTAATTGTTTTTCGCCAGTTTTATTGTTTTCAACTTCTAGCTTACCCTCCTTTAAGCTATTTCCAAATACTACAGTATAAGGAGTTCCTAATACCTTAGAATCCTTAATTTTAGCACCGATTGAAACATCTAATCTATCGTCAAATAATACTTGAATGCCATTTTCTAATAATGTTTCATATATCTTGTTAGCTATTTCTAGTTTTTCAGCATCATCTACTTTAGGTATAATGCATACTGGATATGGAGCAAGATTTACTGGTAGTGCCACTCCTTCAAATTTGCCATCTCTAACAATGATGTTGTTTTCATATATCATTGCAAGTGTACGGCTTACTCCAATGCCATAACAGCCCATTACATAGTGTGTTGGTCTGCCATCATTATTAATGTATGTACCATTCATAGATTTAGAATATTTGTCACCTAGTTGGAAAATATGACCCAACTCAACTGCTTTTTTAGTAGTTAACTTGTCAATATTTTTAATGCCATAAGTATCAAGTAAATATTGTTTAGCATCTTCTCTTTCAAGCAGTTCTGAATTAAACGCTCTGCCAGTTTCTTCATCAAATAGTATTGTGTCTTCACCAATATGTGAAATGCACATAAACTCCTCTGACTTGCTTCCGCCTATAGCACCGCTATCAGCACCCACTGGTTGAACTGGCAAATGTAATTCCTTAAATATATCAAGATATGCTTGCTTCATACGTTCATATTCAACATCTAAATCTTGCTTGTCTTTACCAAAACTATAAGCATCCATCATATCAAAGGCTTTACCTCTTAACAAATAACCGCGTGTACGAATTTCATTACGGAACTTAGGTCCAATTTGAAAATATGTAGCAGGTAATTGTTTATATGTTGTTAGTCGTGATTTAGCATAAGCTACAACAGCTTCTTCTGCTGTTGGTGCTAAACAATAATTCCCGTTTTTAGTAAGTGAGCGGAACATTACTCCATCTTCAACATATCTATCAAGGCGACCAGACTCCTGCCATATTTTTTCAGGTTGAAGTATTGGCAAAGACAACTCTGAGCAACCATATTTTGTAAGGGTAGACGAAATAATTGCATCTAATTTTTTCTTTACCAAAAATGGTATATGACCAAACGCATATACACCAGCGGTAAATTGCTCAAGTTGTCCTGTTTGTAACAACATGTCTTGCACAGGGCATTGCTCGTCTAATTTAGTTAATTTTTTAGATATTAATCCAATTTTTGACACTTTCATTTTATTTCTCCTAATATATGTGTTTAAATTTATAAATCTTCTTCAGTATTTGTGCTCTTTTTAATTTCGGTTATTTTGCCTTTTGTGTTTTCTAAACTGTCTAGGCAAGCCTTGGCAAGTTTTACGCCTTCTTCGTAAAGTTTAAGGCATTCTTCTAAACTCTTTTCACCACTATCAAGTTCTTGAGCAATCACCTCAAGTCTTTTCATACTTTCTTCTAATTTCATACTCTCTCCTTATAATTTAATATGATAGTTTCCGCAATTAGCAATTTTATTTGCGTCTTCATATTTTCATACTTTCATATCTTCATCACTTGCTCGTGCTTTATTATCTAATACTTTTGCTGTGATTTGATTGGTATTTGTATCTATTGTTATTATATCATCAATTTTGATATTTGTATAGTCCTTTATACGAATTTGTTCTTTATTTATTATTGCATATCCCGACCTTAAAAGATTAATCGGATTTAACTTATCTAGTGTATTTAACAATATATTTACACTATATATTGAATTATCAATCTTGTCTTGGACTATATTTTCGCAAGTGTTTAGAAGTTCTCTAACTTTTAGTTCCAATCTAAACACCAGTTCTTTAACTTGGTCTTGAAAGGTGGCAACGAAGTTTGTTATCATCATTGCATACTCATTATACGTACGTTCTATTTGCCTATTAAAATGTTCAATATAGCCATTTAACACATCGCACGTATCATAATAATCAAATGCAAGCAATTCGGCTGCTGCTGATGGTGTTGGAGCACGCAAGTCTGCCACGAAGTCAATGATTGTAAAATCTGTTTCGTGCCCTACTGCTGATACAATAGGCTTTTGACAATTAAAGCACGCACGAGCCACTGCCTCTTCGTTAAATGGTTGTAAATCTTCTAACGAGCCACCGCCACGCGCAACTACTACAACATCAACGCCATCATAGTTTGAAAAGAAATTAATTGCCTCCACTATTTGGTCTACTGCCACTACGCCCTGCACCTGTGTATCATATAGCACTAAGTCTACTGTTGGATTACGCCTGCTGGTTACATTAATTATATCCTGTAATACTGCACCTGTTTTAGATGTGATTACACCAATACGTTTGATAAATCTTGGTATAGGCTTTTTAATATTGCTGTCAAATAATCCTTCAAGTTCAAGACGTTGTTTTAATAACAAATATTGTTGATATAATTCGCCTTGCCCCATTTGCTCAATTTTACTAACGCTAAGTGATAATTTGCCACCTTTAACGTAGTAATTGATGCTTCCCGTTACTTGAACTTTGTCGCCTATATTGAATGTTTGCCCGCACCCAAACATCACGCAACTAAGCAAACTATCATCATCTTTGATATTAAAATATGCAATACCTCGTGTTACAGAAAAAGAAGATATTTCGCCCATTACTGTAATGTGTTCAAGTATAACTTCATTCTCCAAAATATCTTTAATTCGTTTATTAAGTTGCGTAACAGTTAACGCCAACATTATTTAACAAGACCCGCCAAAACGCCGTTGATGAATTTAGGGCTTTTATCTGTTGAATATTTCTTAGCAAGATCTACCACTTCATTGATAACCACTTTATATTCGCTACCTTCAAGATAAAATATTTCAGCAACCGCCTCATAGATTAGCGCAAGGTCCAGTTTATATACCCTATCAATGCTAACGCCACGCAAATTATCCGCCACCTTTTGCTTGATTGCTTCGTAGTTATTTGTAAATGCGTTTACAATGCTTGTGCAAAAATCATCCATCTCTTCAATGGGTGATATCTCGGCATCATCTATATATAATTTAGAATAAATAAGTTTAAATGCATTCTCTCTTGATTGTGTTCTACTCATA
>JAZUAB010000049.1:0-1566 GCA_045637745.1 Candidatus Onthoplasma sp.
CAAAGGTCAGCTCGCCAAGCTGTGCTTTTACATCGTCACTTACGAGCGTTGTAAAATTAAACTTATCAGCAGGCAAGTTGAGGCGTTCAGCAATGTACTTACCAATACAGTAACTACCGCCCAAAACTTTAAAGGCATTCAGACCAAATCGTTTGCTTTCATCTTTAACCATGAGCTTGCTCACGCCTAAGGCATTTGCCAAGTTATCTAATTTCACCAACGGAGTCATAGAATATTCCGGATAACTTTGATGGTAGGCACAAACCTCTTGCGCCTTAGCCACACCATATTCGCCAACAGGATATTTATCTTGTCTATTACTTTTATTAGTAACTGCCTTAATCATGTAATCGCTCCTCGCGTTATCGTGTTCCTATAATATTATATGTAGGAAGTGTTAAATCCTGCTTTATGCGCAGAGAAATGAAAGTATACTTGTGAATGATTATTTCAAGAGCATATAAAGCAAAAATTTGACAAATGCCAGAAACTTGTGCTAAAGTAGGAAAAAATTTTAAGGAGGTGCTTTTATGAGACAGATAATATCATCGACAACTGTATATTTAAAATCATTTCATATGCTTCAAAACGCTTATAACTACTAAAAACTTTGTGTTATGGATTTGGTAACACAAAGTTTTTTGCTTTCTATGACAAGGTAAAAATGGAGATGTAACCATGACTTTTCAAATACGAGATACATTCATTCTTAACGGTCAAACCTATACTATTAAAAAAACTATAACTAGGGGACAAGGTTGGTTCATACCATATAAATACGGGTTCATACCCTACTATCGTACTACTGCTTGTTGGCGTGGATATCAATGCTGTTACGCAATTAGAGATGGTAGATTAAATTTAATAACACTCAATATTAATAACAGAAATGATAACTACCCACAATTTATGGGAACAAATGCCAATACAACAACGCCATATTATGGATTTGGAGCAAGTTACAATAATATATTCTTTGATTTTAAATTTACAGGCAAAGTCATTATAGTTAAAGATTATATGCGTGATAAATATGGATATAGCGAAATTCGTAATTTATGGATGTTTAAAAAAGTGGTAGAACTAAATTTCAGACGAGGTAAACTAATCAAAGTATTAGACAAAAGCGAAGAAATAAGTCACATTAGGCAAAAAGAAGAAATCTGGCGTGACCTATCAAAAGATAAAATTTGCCAAGAAATCTTCCAACTATGCGCAAAATGGATTGAAGAAAATAAAAGCAAGATTATTTGTAATACAAAGCATCAATATTTAGACGAAGAAACACAAGCACATTTAGCACGCAAAAAGTTATTATTAAATCTTGAAGTACGATTACCTGGAGAAAAATTTAGATGGTACGATAAAGCAATACGAAACAATTTAATAGAAGATGCTTTGTTTAAGAATATAATGAATTTATGTGAACAATGGATGTTGTTAAATACTGATAGATTCATCTCAAATACTAAAGGTCGTAAAAACCCCAAAATAACACAACTAACTTACTTAAAATACCATTTGATAGGTAATAGTGCTCCTTGGTTTAAAACTATTAAAACATAT
>JAZUAB010000050.1:0-1107 GCA_045637745.1 Candidatus Onthoplasma sp.
ATATATTCTCAAAAAAATAAACTCTATATAAATGAAAGTTAAATCAATCTACACAACCAACAACCAGCAACTGCACCTAGAAAATTTGCAAGCACTCCCACGGGGATTGCATATCTAAACTTAGACACCTTGGTCTTACTAAAATAAACAGCTGTAACATAAAATATTGCTTCGCTAGAACCTGCTATAACACATCCTGCTCTAGCCATAAAACTATCCGCACCAAAAGTTACAAAAATATCTTCCAGAAGAGCAAGAGAACCACAGCCCGTAAAGTTTTTTAAAATTACTAATTGCGACAACTGTCTAGGCACGCCAAAGAACTCAAAAACAGGCGCTACAAAATCACTAAACATAACACTCAGCCCACTTACATTAAAAATTTCAACCGCAACAAAAATTGTTGCAATATATGGAAACGATGTAAGCACTAAGTCAAATGAAGACTTTGCTCCAACAACAAAGCAATTGTATGCGTTTTCTTTTTTTATTAAACAATATAATAGTAGCACAATTATTAAAATTGGCAAAATATATTTACTCATTCTTCTCTATCCTTAAATATTTTTGAGAAAAGTTTTACGAGTAGCACCCCACCAAGAGTACTTATCAAAGTTGCAATTAAAGTAGGTATTATGATATCTGCTGGACTTGTACTCCCAGCCATTGCTCTAAGCCCAATTATAGTAGTCGGAACTAGTTGTAAACTTGTAGAATTAAGTATTAAAATCATTATCATAGAACTAGTAGCATACTTACTACCTTTATCCATACCTGCAATAGCGTTCATTCCACTAGGAGTACTAGCATTCCCCATTCCTAGCAAATTGCTTGTTATATTTATTGCTATTTGATTTTTAGTATAGTCATCAGTTTTGCCAACTAGCCACTTAATTAGCGGAGACAAAAGTTTACTTATTTTTTCGTCAAGTTTAGTTATCTCTACAACCTTTAAAACACCTAACCATACGGCATATATTCCCCAAAGTTTTAAAGACAGAGTAATCGCTTTACTACCACCATCTAGCATACTTGACACTGCCAAATCAACATTATTAATCATAAGCAAACCAAACCCAAGAAGCATAACGCTTGTCCAAACAATAT
>JAZUAB010000051.1:0-7640 GCA_045637745.1 Candidatus Onthoplasma sp.
TAGGGCACAAGCAATAATAATGCCGTAGAACTTAATAGGTTGACCCAATACAGTAAATCCATCAATTATTAGTTGATTCATACATAAATGATTATAGCATTAAGCCTAAAATTATGTCAACTAAATCTATAACCAATAAAAATCTAAATTTCAAATTATAGATGTTGAACATTAAAGCAACTAATCGACAAAATAAAAAGAGAGAAATAATTCTCTCTCTTAACCACCAAAGCCGTGTCCATCACTTTTTGGTTTAACCATCAGTGTTCCTGAAGTTTTAGCAAGTGCATTTAATTTCTTAGCGTTAATTGGTGCTAGACGTTTAGAATACTCGGTGTAATACATTTTATGAGTCAACTCATAATTTTGTTCAAGTTCTTGCATAGGACCAATTGAGCCTGAATTAGTTAAAATACCATTCTCAGATTCAATCAATTGAGTTCGCAATTTTTCAATATAATATATCATATCTTTTACTGCTTGCTTGTCATAGTTTGGTTGATTTTCCTTGGTATATTCTACATGAGCGTGAATCTTGTCTAACAATAGGCCTACACGATACTCTAATCCGCCCTTTTCAAACTTATAATCTTCGTATTCATATTTTTCTAATTTAGCTCCATCAGTCGCACGTTCTTGCTTGTGTTGCTCTTCAGCTGAAAGGATTGCATCAATAGCTTCCTCAAGACGCTTAGTGCTATCAGCCAATTCATCTTCAGTTTGTTTACGTCTATGAGTTTCGTAAGCAACTTCCTCTTGCAACTTGGTGATATTTGCTTGTAATTCTGCGATATACGATTTTAGCTTTTTCTCAATCTTTACAGCGTTATCAATGTCTGCATTTAATAAACTTATAATACCATCTTTATTTTCAACATCTAATTCTAATTCAATTATTCTGCCAATGTTTTCAGATGTAGCCATTACGCGTCTATTTATGTCTTCGTTTAAATTCTCAATGGTTTGGTCACGCAATGTAACAGATTCATGCAATTGTTTTACTTTTGATTCTAAGAATAAAATACGTTCTTCCATTTTCTTCTTTAAATCATTTAATTCAGAAATTTTAACAAAATCATTTTTAGCGCGTTTAGCGTCAATTTCTTGAGCCTTACACATTGCATCATATAATGATCTTGCAGTTTGTAAACTTATTTCTAGGCTATCCACCTTGTCAACAAGTTTTTCCTTTTGCTTTGCCAATTTGGTGATAATTTTTACATACGCTTCCTTATCAGCAACGTCATTAGCTTTAGCAGCCTTCATTTGACTTAGTTTTACTTGCAATTGCTTAATCGCATCTTCATATTCTTTCAATTTGCTTTGTGCTTGCTTGTATTCATCTAAATGCTCTAGGCTTAATTTTTTAGCTCCAGTCAAAGCCTTTCTTAAACTTGCAATTTGGGCACTTAATTGGTCTACTGACGACTTTAATTCATCAGTAGAAGCAAACTCTCCGTCAAGGAAGGTTTGAATTAAGCCTAAATGTTTATTAAGTCTAATATTTTCATCAAACATTGATTGCATTTCAGCAATTTGAGCTTGTTGCGCTTTAGTCAAATTCTCATTCTCAGATTTAAGTGATTTATTCTCTGCTCGCTTATTCAAACCACGTTCAGTAGCCTTTTTGTGTAATTCTGCCTCACGGTCAGCCCTTGCTTCAGCTTCATTTGCTCGTTGAGCCTCACTGGCAACAATTCCTCTAATCTTACCAATCTCGCGTGACAAAATTTCATAAGTATGAATATGTAATTCATTGATATCTTCTGCAAATCTAGCAACCGCCTCTGTAGATGCTTTATCAATCTTAGGCAATATCCTGTCAACATTTGATAACAATTTTTTGTCTTCATCGCTAATTGCTGTAGGATCTAGCATTTCGTAGAAAGCCTTGATTAATTTTGCTCTAGAAGTTAATTCTTCTAAAGAATTTTGCTTGTATTGAGATAATGCCTTAAATCCTCTTTCCAAACTATTATAAAGATTATTATAATTTGAAATTTTCTTTAGTGATGCAGACTCAACAATTTCCAATCTACTAATATCTGCTTGATATGCCTTAATTTGAGCCTTGTAAGCATTAATTTCATCAGCCAAACTGTTACGTCCAGCCTTATATGCATTATCTTCAACAAGTTGTTGGGCAGAAGCATTTAACTTGTTTAAATTGTTCTTTGCTGGCAACATCTTATTGTTTTCGCCGGACAATAAAGCTTGCTCAGCACTTGCAATTGCCTTTAACAATTCGGTTTTCATCTTGCCTGTAAGTTTGTCTGTATAACCTTTAGCTTGATTGATTAGTGATTCCAAATCAGATTTTAATTTTTGATTATATTGTATTTTTTGAGCTTTCTCAGCAAGGATTCTTTCTTCACGAGATAGTTTGGTTAAATCGCCCTTACATCTATCTAACAATTTAACCCCTAACAAGTAGTTTTGATAATCTTCGTTAGTTGCTTCTTGAGCTTTCTTGCGTTCTTCTTCCCTTTCTTGCAATTTTCTAAAGGCTGCAGTTTCATAAACTGCTGAATACAATTCTTTAACTTTTTCGATGTCTTTTTCGCCCTTAATTGCTTCAATTTGCTTGTTTACTTTATCATTGGTCACATAACGGCGAAGTTCCTTTTTAACACCAATTAGGCATCCGTTGTGAAGGGTATCAATAATAAGTTTCTTGTATGGATTGTAATCAGTTCTATCGATTGTGACATCAACTGTAGCTTCACCAATAATTGCCAATTTATCATATAGCTCAGCAACTGATTTTTCCTGGGCACTATTAAGTTTCTTTTGCCCTAAATAATCGCGTAATTGGTTGCTATACACCAATGCTTTATCATACAAATATTTTAAACCATTATATGTAATTTCCTCGTTTTCTTTAATCCATTTTTTAACTTTGGAAACTTTAACGTGTTGAATGTTGCCATTTTCATCTTGAATTGGTACTATTTTTTCACCTTGGTGATTGTTTAATAATTGACGATAGATTTTAGCACTATTGTCATATTCGTTTATATATTCAACAATTGCTGTTAAATTTTCGCTATCACCTTCAAGACGTTTGAAAGTTTTACGGAAAACAGCCTTGTTAAAATAATGATTACCTGCAGTAACCCCTGTACCAACTGCAACCGCACCAACACCTGCCAAAGCCAAAATACCAGCACCAGCAAATGCACCTGCTATAACTAATGGTGCACCAACAACCGTTGCAACAGTAACACCGACTGCCGCGCCCCCGCTTATACGTGGAGTGTGGTTTTTAAGCACCCTTTGCAAATGCGAATCATATTTAATTCTATCGGTAACTTTAATTTCGTCAGCCATAATTGCCTCCTAAATGATTAATATATTAATTATTTTAACACATTTTTCTCATTTGTCAACACTTTTATTTAATTTATTAATTTTGTGTATATATTATTTATTATATTAATACTTATACTCAACCAAATTTTAGCCTATACTATGTTATTTTATATATTAAAAAAGCCTATAGGAATTTCCTATAAGCTCTTATTAATTTCGCAATCAAGTACAATATTAACAATTTTATCTGCTACTTGCTCAGCTGTTAAATTGCTGGAATCTAACAACACTGAATGTTCTGGCACAACCAGTGGTGCAACCGCACGAGTTTTATCTAACGTGTCACGTTGAACGGTCTGATTGTATATTGTTTCAAAATCTACATCCGCGCCCTTTTTTGTCATTTCATCAAAACGTCTACGCGCGCGCTCTTTAACATCACAGTCTACAAAGAATTTATACTCTGCATCTGGGAAACAAAAACTTCCCAAATTGCGCCCTTCCATTACTACAGAAATATCTTGTGCAACTTCACGAGCCATATCGCTAGCCTTGTATATAACCTCGGGGATTTTACCATATTGCGATACAACCGCATTAATTTGGTTGGTATGCAAATGAGATGTAACATCCATATTATTAACCAACAATGTTTGAACACCTTTTGCATAAATCATTTTAAATGAATTGTGCTTAAGGGCATCAACTACACCATCAACATCCGTAGGAGAAATACCGCTATTAAGCATATAATATGCTATTGCGCGGTAAGCTTCTCCTGAGTTGATATGTGCAATATTTAACTTGTCGGCAACTATATGTGCTACCGTTGATTTACCTGATGATGCAGGTCCATCTATAGTGATAATATACATACTTGCTTTCCTTTGTTATATCTAAATATTGTTAAAATTAGTTGTTTTCATCAGTTGATACATTTTCTTCAGGTTGTGCATCTTCTATATTAACAGTTTGTTCAACTTCAATAACCGGTTCTGAATCTGCTTGCGCAACTGATTCGGTTTGCTCTTCAGTTGAAGTTTCACTTTCCTCTACAACCTCTTGTTCCTCAGCGGTTTCACTTACAGTTTCAGTGTTTTGTATTTCTTCAGCATCTGCTGATTGTTCGGTTAGATTTTCCTCTTCTACTTCAGCATCTTGTTTTGCTTTTTCAATTTCTTGTTCTAATTGTTTACGTTCACGTTCTTGCTCAAGTTTTTGCTTTTCAAGTTTCTTCAACTCTTTATCAGCTTTGGCTTGCTCTTTTGCAAGTTTAGCCTCTTGAACCTTAATTCTCATTAATTCTTGTTGTTGAATATATTGTTCATCCATAGCTTTAGCTTGTTCTAATTGCTTTTGTACGGCTTCGCGTTCTTCTGTAAGTTTGGCTTGTTTATTGGCCAATTTTTCAGCCTTAGCTTTCGCTTTTTGTTCAGTCTTTGCTTGCTTTTGTTCGCGTTTTGCTATAAATTCTAAACGCTTTTCTTCAGGCATTTCAGACTCTTTTCTTAATTGATGTCTTGCGATTTCATCTTCGCGCATCATACGTTTTTCAAGGTCAATTAAGTAGCCCTCAGTTTGCATAAATTCAATTTCATTTTCGTAATTATTTACTTGAACGCCATATCTTGCAACTTCCTTAGAAATATGCTTAACTTCACGTTCAATAGCCAGAATTTCATTACGTTTTGAGCCATCTCTATTGGTTAGTTTTGCACTACGTAAGCGGTTTAATGCCTCTTTATATTTATCTTCATACTCAGCACGTAAAGTGATTAGTTCGTTACACTCTTTATTTAATTCACGAATTTCCTTGTCACGACGGTCGCTAGCCAATCGGCGATATTTGTTTTGTATCACTGTAATATCACGGTCATAGTTTACACGTTTATTACCAACGCGCTTCTTAAACTTGATATTGCGACGTACAAACACACCAATTACAGCAATAACAATGGCTGCAAATGTTGCGATTGTTGGAATGTATGCCCAAGTAAAGTTATTAGAACTGTCACTTGTAGTAGTTTCAGTCTCGTCATCCTCTTCTACAACAACTGTATCAATTTTTAATGATTTGTCGCTATTGCCACTTGCTTTAAATTCATCTTCAGTTATTTCAACTAGATTGATATTTCCTAAGAATGCTGTGCCATAACAACCCATTTTTTCGTTACCTAAACTAAACACCAAGTTAGATGTTGCTGTAGAATTTACACCAATGTAAAACTCGTAATTAGCCCACTCACCTTCAGATACAAGATAACTAAATTTAGCATTTTCAAGGCCAGTCAATTCAACATTTGCACCTTCTGCTAGTTTGTTGTTATCGTATTTATTTTCTTTGTCTTCTTGAGAGATGTTATCGGTAAACAAACTAAATGTAAATCTGTAATACTTTCCACTTTCAAAGTTATATTTTAACACACTAGTATATTCGTAATGACTATCTTTGTTTAACACTGTTGATATAGCCAAAACGCTTTTATTGTCGCCAGCGATGTCTGTTAATTCTTGCATTTTAGAACTTGCAATAACAGCCTTCAATCCATCTTCATCAGTTAAATCAACAATACCCGCATTAATTGTATTTTCACTATTGTTTTTGCCTGTAAATAATACTGGAGAATAATAGCCATATGTTGTCAAATCGTCATTTAACATTGGATTGTTTAAATCAACAGTATGACTTCCAGCAATTGTAAACGCATCGTGTCTAGTGCTAAATCCATCAGCATTGTCAGCTTCTTCAACTAAAATATTATCGAAGAACGCATAACCGCTAGATAATTTGTTTTTATAACCAAGTGATAATTCTAAACTTACACTCAAACTATTGTTTGGAGCTGTAATATATAGAACAACGCGTTGCCATTCACCTTCAGTTTTCACACCATCAACTTTAGCCAATACTGTTTCACCAGTTTTAGCAACAACTGTAACACCATTTGAAGTTGCGTCCCATAAATGAGTGTTTACAAAAGCTGTAATCTTATAATATTTATTAGCAGACAAACTCTTGCTTGATGAAGTATAACTTTGACTAGATTTAGCGCCATTATAAATCATTAGCACATTATTATTTAATGTTGAAGTTAGACTTGCAGGAGTAGCAATTGTGTTAACCTCATCTTCATATTTAGCCATTACACGATCAAATGAACTTAAATTTACAACACCTGATAATTGGTAACCAGCACCACTCTTGGAACTTGTCCAACTGCTTGGTGTTGCAGGATATGCAACCCCATCAAAACTATCAGATTCCATCTTGTCAAAAGTATAGTTTGAATATTCTTTTGAATTTAGACTTATACGATCAGCAATATCGATTTTGCCAATTGTACTGCCTGTTGATGCTTTGCTATAAGCACTATATGGCACACGTTCAATATAAAATCTCTTGAAACTTACATTGGCTGTTGCATTAGCACTTTCTGAACCAACACCAAAACTAAATTGAACTTTACTGGTTTCTAATGCACCAGTGTGAACATATATAGCATACTCAACATAACCATCTGTTACAGTATTTGAAGTTGTGCTACTAATGGTTAAATTAGAACTTTTTGCTGTAATTTCAGCAACTTCAGAATCCATAAAATCATCATAGTCTTCACTTTCATCAATGATTTCTTCAAGCTTTACAAATGCTGAGCCTGATTCAACTTCACTAGCCTTTACATTGATTGCAAATTTATATGTTGTATTTGGTTGTAAAACTTCTTCTTGACCTTTATAAATAATATAAGCGTCTGTAGTAGAAATATTGATTGAGTTATTGATATATTCTGGTGGAGTTACTCCGCCACCGCTTGTATTTGTATCAAAATAATTTTTGTCAACTATTGAAGGGGTAAGTACTCCATCATTATCTTTAATAACATTTCCTTCAGCATCTACAAATTCGATAATTTGTGTGTCAAAGTTGTACTCTTTGTACACATTTGGTGTGCGGAACTCAGCAAACTTATATGTGTTAGGGAATGTTTGTAATGCATCGGCAAATCTTTCGTACGAAATTTGACCTGCGTGCAATTCGTCAAATAATACGCATCCACTAGCGCGTGTGTTTTGACTACCGATCTGCATACCAAACTTTAATTTAACATCTTCATAACTATTGGTTGCTACAAAGAATGTATAGTTTGACCAACCAACTGATGTAATGTTTTGGATAATACAATCTTCAAATATTGCATCATCTTTCATCAAGAACACTGATGCAAGGCTATTGTCACCTATTGTTTTAGCCGATACTGTAACATAGTAGTAACCATTTGCAGACAAAGTGAACTCACTTGAAGTATAGGTATAATTACTATCTTCCT
>JAZUAB010000052.1:0-4029 GCA_045637745.1 Candidatus Onthoplasma sp.
TTAGATGTTGCGCAGGTTGAATTGTCAAAAATTATGGGTATGCCTGAATATACAAACTATGAACTTAAATATTTTAATCAGAAAACAGCAACACTTACAAAAATTTATTAAAGATGAATTAATCGACAATTTTGAAGATTATTCTAGCGCTTACAGTTGTTGTGACGACACTGTTTTAAATCTGTCTAAAAAGCAGTTTGACAAATGGGTGCGATTGAAATTACATCCAGAAATAGTGGCTGTCGAAGGGCAGTTTAGCAGAGACAGTAGTTATCTACACTACTTAACTATCCAGTATGCATCTATCTACAATCGCATACAAAACGCCACACTTAACAACAAGGCTAACTTATCTAAGTAGTGTTAATCAAATTTAATAATTAAAGATACGATATAGATTAATTTCTATATCCTTTTTTTTATAATAAAAAATTGCCAGTATATTGCAACTGACAATTTAATATTAAATTAATAATTTTCATTTCTAAGTTCAAAATACGCTTTAGGATGTGCACATACAGGACAAATTTCTGGCGCTTTTGTGCCAATTACAATATGTCCACAGTTGCGACATTCCCAAATTTTTACTTCGCTACGTTCAAATACTTGCATTGTTTCGATATTGCTGATAAGTTTACGATAACGTTCCTCATGCTTACGTTCAATCTCGGCAACTGCTCTAAACTTTTCAGCAAGTTCAGGGAAACCTTCTTCTTCGGCGGTTTTAGCAAAACCATCATACATATCAGTCCACTCATAGTTTTCGCCTTCAGCCGCTTCGCCAAGATTATGCAATGTATCTCCAATTCCGTTTAGTTCTTTAAACCACATTTTAGCGTGTTCTTTTTCGTTGTCAGCAGTATGTAGGAATATATCAGCAATTTGTTCATAACCTTCTTTTTTAGCCACAGATGCAAAATATGTATACTTATTTCTTGCTTGACTTTCGCCAGCAAAAGCGTTCATTAAATTTTGTTCACTTTTAGTTCCAGCATATTTATTAGTTTTAACTTCAACTTCTCTTTCGCCAATTTTAACATTCTTATCACCAATAATGTTACATCTAGGGCAAACTGGCTTAACCCCTTCTTCCATTTCAAAAATTTCTCCACAAACAGAGCATTGATATTTAATCATTTTCATATTATTTTCTCCTTTTCCTTTTAAATTCCCACTTTTATCTTCATAAGTTGTGTGTAACAATTCCACTGCCAACTCACTATGTGGTTTAATTAAATAATTTTTATATAGTTCAACAATTTCAGGATTCTCGTGTGAAGCCCTTACTTTTAACTGACTATCACGAGTGTAAAGTGATTGTATTCGTGCTTTTTGCGCTTCAACCTCTCTATTAAAGTGCTTAGGTTGACCGCCTCCACCTATACAACCGCCTGGGCAAGTCATAATTTCAATAAAATCATACTTTTCGCCCGCTTTAATTTTATCTATAATCTTTCTTGCATTACTTAACCCATAAACTACTGCAAGTTTTAATGTAATTCCATTAACTTCAATACTAGTTTCCTTAATTCCATCAAGCCCGCGTACCGGCTCAAAGTTTAACACCAAATCGGCAGGAGAATTGTTGGTTAAGTATGAATATGCAGTCCTAACCGCTGCTTCCATAACTCCGCCAGAGTTGCCAAATATCACACCAGCACCACTAGCCTCACCCATAAACTTGTCAAACGGCATATCTTCAAGGTCGTTAAGGTCAATATTTTGCTCTTTAGCCCATTTAGCAAGTTCTACAGTAGTAATCACATAATCCATATCTCGCATATCTTCAACATTGTTGATTTTAGCAGATATATTCATCTCATCACGTCTTATTTCCATTTTCTTAGCCACACAAGGTGTATGCGCCACATTTATAATCTTACTAGGATCAATATTCATCTTTTTAGCAAAATATGTTTTAATAATAGGCCCTTGCATTCCAATAGGACTTTTGCATGTAGAGATGTTAGGTATAATTTCTGGATAAAAGGTTTCAGCAAACTTAATCCATGATGGACAACAACTTGTAAACTGTGGTAAATGTTTATTTTCTTTAATTCTTTCAATCAACTCGCTTGCCTCTTCGCATATAGTTAAATCGGCACCAAAGTTTGTATCCAGCACATATTTAAACCCAAGTTTTTTAAGTAATGCCACCATTTTCCCTTGCACAAAACTTCCAAATGGCAATCCAAACTCTTCTCCAAGTCCAACCCTTACCGATGGCGAGGTTGATACAATCACAATTTTGTCATTATCCGCACTATGCTTTGCCACGGCCATATACTCATCTTTCCCTACAATCGAATCCATAGGACAAACCTTAATACATTGTCCACAGTTTACACATATAGGTTTTTTAGTAACATTTAGGTCGTAATTATTGTTAACTGACACAAACTCATTACAAACTTGGGCGCATTGTCCACATTTTACACACTTGCTTTCAATACGCTTGATTGATGGATTATTATCATCTATTGCAACCCTAATCTTTTGGTTAATGTTATCCATTATTTCTCCTTATCACAGTTTTTACATATTCCCATAACTAATATTTCGTTACAGCAACTCATTTGGGTTTGATTTTTAATCGAATTCACAATACTATCCATATTCAAATCAATATCAAAAATATTCCCACAGCATTTACATATTACATGGCTATGCCCATCATGACGCTCTATATCATAGTGCTCAAAATCTCCACCGGTTGATATCTTCCTAACCAATCCCGCCTCCACCAACTGCTCCAAATTGCGATACACGGTTGACTTGGATATAGATGGTTCAACCTCTTTCACCAACTCATATATTCGATATGCTGTAGGATGCTCGTAATTGAATTTTAGTATATTTACTATACTCTCTCTTTGCCTTGAAAAATTCATAAATTCGTAATCATTCCTATTTTTAATATATCATATCCCCAAACCATTTGTAAAGTATTTTTTAAAACTTTTTGAAAATTTGTCAAAATTTGTAAAAAAAATAGCACAACTTTATTATTGTTGTGTTATTTTAAATTTATAATATATTTGTTTCTTCTATTGTTGTATTATTACAATATTCATTGTATGCCTCTGTAAGATCTAGTTCGCAAGCCTCGTTTGGCTTAATAAATACACATCTTCCATCTTCAAAAAATCTAAAATTTGTAGTTTGCTCTAAAACTTTTTGTGATTTCCCTTTGTCGATAAATACTAATTCGACACACTTGCCTTGACGATAACTTGTACGAAAATATTTAACTTCCTTTTCATCTAGATTGTACCATGGCACAATTGAATTTGCAAAATCAATCGCTTGCTGTTTAGTTAGATAATTCATTTACTCTCTCCTCTTCTACACACAATATTATACTCAAATCTTCAAATTTGTCAATATTTGTTAAATATAAAATAAAAAAAGAACTACCCGTAATGGATAGTCCTTAAATTTGTAGATGGCAACTTCCTATCTTCTCACACAGTCTCGCGTCACAACCCTCCCTTAGGCTGAATTGCTATTCGCAATTACTGGCACTTGCAGTCGGCTGTTCCTTCTCCCCCTTCAAAGCATTCGCTTTGCGGGGTCCCCAGTTAGATTGCATGGGAGACATTAAAAAAAACCTATACATCTCTGTATAGGCTTTATCTTGTAGATGGCAACTTCCTATCTTCTCACACAGTCTCCCATGCAATATTGTCGGCGTTTGTGAGCTTAACTTTTGTGTTCGGTATGGGTACAAGTGGGTCCTCACAGCTATTATCACCACCCTGGTTGATTGTCTTTAAGTACAATCACAACTACATATTTTAATCAGACAGTATTTCGCATTCTATACCAAATTCTCTGGTGATCAAGCCCTCGACCTATTAGTATCAGTCCGCTACATGCATTACTGCACTTCCACTCCTGACCTATCTACCTCTTAGTCTTAAAGGGGTCTTACTAACTTGTGTTATGGGATATCTTATCTTGAGGCTGGTTTCACGCTTAGATGCTTTCAGCGTTTATCCAATCCGTACTTCGCTACCCTGCTATGCC
>JAZUAB010000053.1:0-13854 GCA_045637745.1 Candidatus Onthoplasma sp.
TGATTTTATTTTTTATTTATTTTATTTCTAGTTGTTTCGATAATTAAAATCACCGCCACTATTAAGCATTTTAAACACACCAACAAGAACGGCTACCCGCATAATATTTTACTAAATATTTCTACTTTAACTTCTATGCCCCTTCCCCAATAAGCTTTATTTTAACTCCGCTGTTACCGTACTTAACCGCCTCTACAAAACACGACGTTATCATAGAGCCATGATAACGCATTTGTATATTTTTTACTTCAAAATTATTTTTGTTAAGTTCTATTACACTTTCACAAATACGCGTTGCTGGTATTACAAAATAAAATCTGCCTTTAACTTTAATTAATTCACTGGCTTTTGAAACAATTGTTTTTAAATTGGTGCTTATTTCATGCCTGCACATTGCAACGCTTTCTTTTTCATTTATTTTGCCACCACACTTAAAGTATGGCGGATTACATACAATAACATCCAAAGGCTTGCCAAAATCTTCAACCTTTAATATACTCAAATCTTTACATATCACATCACATTTATCGCCTAAATCATTTAACTGAATATTCTTTTTTATAAGTTCACACATTTCTAGTTGAATATCATTTAAATATAGTCTATTAAACTTGTTTATACTATATGCATAAAACCCGACAACACCACATCCCGCACACATATCAAGCACCCTGTCACTGTGTTTTATATTACAAAATTTGGCTAGCAATATTGAATCAGATGTAAATTTATATAAGTTTTCGTCCTGATATAGTTGTATACCATTTTCAAACTTCTCTAAAGTAAACTTAGTCATCTTCTCGCCTTATTTTAGAAAACTTAATATCGTGTACATTATAAGTCTTGCGCTCAACTTCTTCACCACGAACAAACATAACTTCAACTTCTTCACGTAGTATATCAAGCGATTTAACTTCACCCTCTCCGTCAGGTGTGGATACTCGCTGAGATACTTTTGGCATTTTGGCCAAAATCTCAGCATAAACGTCGTCTTCATATTTTAGACAACATAAAAACTTGCCACACATTCCATTCAATTTGGTTGGATTAAGCGACAATCCTTGATTTTTTGCCATTTTGATAGTTATCTTATCAAAATCATTCAAATGCGATTTGCAACAGCACACCCTGCCACACAACCCTATAGCACCCATACATTGGACTTGGTCTCGACTACCAATTTGATGCATTTCAATACGTGCCTTTAACTTGGTTGCCAAACTCTTAACCAATTCCCTAAAGTCAATACGATTTTCGGCGGTGTAGTTTATTATAATCTTTTCCCTATCAAGAGTATATTCAATCAAACACAACTTCATATCCAAATTAAATTTTGTCACATCCTCTTTAACCGCCGGAATTAACGCTTTAGCATCTTCTTGGTTTTGTTTAGCTTGAGCCAAGTCTGCATCAGTTACATTGCGCACAAAATTTAATTCTTCTGGAGCCTCTCCATCTTTAAATTTTACCACTCTGCCAACTTCAAGACCTCTAGCCGTATTTACAACAATTTGAGACTTAAGTTCAAAATGCTTGTTTGTTGTGTAGTATAAAATTCTTGGATTGTCATTAAATGTTAAACCTACTTGCATAAATACTTCTCCTTTAATATATTATAAAACAACTCATCTAATACATAATTAAAATTCACATTTGCATTAATCTTCCTAATAGCCATATTTACCAGCTCTATGATTTTAACTAAAACTCTATCTTTGTATACCGATTGTATATGTTGAATCAATGCGCTATTAAACACTCCTACAGAATTAGTCAATGCGCAATTAATTGCATTCAACATCAATTGCAAATATCTTACACGCTGTTCTCCAGTCAATTTTAACCCCGAAACAATTGTCGGTATGTCCGAACTAGATTTAAGATTATAAATTGACTTTTCCACCATATCAAGTGTCTCATCATCTTGTTTAGATGCCATTCTTACAGCGTCCGTTAATGTGATATCACAATGAATAAATCTTGACACGTCAACACCTTGAATATTTAAGTCATTAGCAACTTGTTCGATATCTATATTTGGTATATAGTGCTTGTTTAACCTACTTCGTATAGTAGGCAATAGTTTTTCTATATTTGTACACGCTAGCACAAACACAACCTGAGGGTTTGGCTCTTCTAGTGTTTTTAATAATTTATTTTGAGACGACTCATTCATACCCTCAGAACTGGTTATAAGAACAACCTTATAATCATAAATCATAGGCTTTAATTGAACGTTGTCAATCAAACCCTCAATGTCGGAAACTTGTATATTGGGCTTATCAATAATTAATAAATCTGGGTTTTTAAATAATTCTGTACGCTTACACGCCTCACAATTAAAACACGCAGACTTACCACAAAATATTGACATCGCAAAAAGTTTGGCAACTTCCACATTCAACATCTCATCTTGCCCGTAAAACAAATACGCGTGTGCCGGGCGCGCAATTTCATTACTTAAACTTTTAAATATATCTGTATTAGCCAATGATTGTATCATAATTTTATTATATCATATTAAATATTTTTTTTCAATTAAAACAAGTACATTCTCCACAATAAACCACTCTTCGAAAGCAGTTGCAAATAAAAATAAGGCATATCGCCTAATTGCGTCTGAAAAAAATCCAAAACTTATAACATCTTTGGTAATAAGAAATATACAAAACACACCATTAATAATAAGAAAGTTCCGCTTGTCATACGATAATTATACATCAGCCAACTTAATGTGTCAATACCCAATATACCAATTTGCCACAAAAAAAGAGTGCAAAATACACTCTTTTACAGCCTTTATGCAGTAATTTTAACCACTTTTAATTCAACCAACCCACCCGGAGTTTTGATTGAGGCAACTTCGCCTGCTTTTTTACCCATTAATCCCGCACCCACAGGGCTGATATTGCTTATAACACCATTTAATGGATCAGACTCAGTGTCTCCAACAATCTTATATGTCATTTGGCGATTAAGTTTGATATTAAGCACTTCCACAGTACAACCAACACTCACTTTTGAAGTGTTAATTTTGCTAGGATCAATAATAACTGCATTTTTAACCTTATTTTCTAGTTCAAAAATTTCAGCCTCAACAGTTGCTTGCTCTTCACGTGCAATATCATATTCACTATTTTCGCTTAAATCACCATAACTACGCGCTTCTGCAAGTTTGTCGGCAACTTCCTTTCTACGAGTACCTTTTAGATAAGCCAAACGCTCTTTTACTTCAACCAAACCCTCAGCACTTATAAAAACTTTTTCATCCATAATAATTCTCCTTTTAAACAATTAAAAAACTCAGTTCGAACAAACTGAATTAGGCGTACAACTTAAACCAATTAAGTTCAGTGCCATGTATTATTGCTATGCAAAAGTTAGTTTTTACTTTTACGGAAGTGATTATACAACCAAACCAAACAAAAGTCAACAAATTTTAATAAATTTTCAATAATTTTTAGCCCAACGCATAGCCAAATTGAGTGTTTTTATATTATATATGATTTTACAATAAAATTATGACAATATTATATCATATTATAATTATAAAACCGATATTACTCTGCCAAATATTCAATAACAAATCTATCAAAATTAACATTCTCAATAAAATCAACAGGTTTAAATACCGTCATTGAAAACTTGTTAAAATCTGACAAATGCTTGTTTAATAACACTGGGGTTGGTATGTCCAGCCCCTCACACAACCCTTTAATCATATCAAAAAATGTACACTCTTTAGGTTGTACGGTTACTACATAATGTTTAACAACTTTGTCATCATTGATGATTTTGCCCCATATCTTAATCATAATAACATATTATAAAGTAAAATTTAAAAAAAATCAAATACAATTGACTTATTTGTTTAAATCATATATGATAATTAATATGTAAACAATTGGGTTGGCGACATTGTATCAACCATATATAAAGGAGAGGCTATGCTTAATAATGAAGTTGTTGTAAAGACCTGTAAAGAATATAATCATCAATTAATAACCGCCACTCTAGCTGATGCATTTAGCCTCTTAGGTGGCTTATCGCAATACATACGACCACATCAAACAGTGCTAATCAAGCCGGATTTGTACCACTCGACACACCCAAACGAAGCTAAGACAACCAATCCGCACGTTATAAGTGCATTGGCAGAATTAATTAGCAAAATAGGAGCCAAATGCATTATAGCAGATTCTCCTAAGGGTGTGTTTAGTCAATCAAACTTGGACCGTACTTACGGACGAACAAAAATGTTAGAGGCAAGTAATAATGGCCACGCCACATTAAGCACTAATGACCACATTTCAATAATCTCAAACCAAAACGGAACTCATTGTCGCGATATTTATGTTATTGATGCTATAAATGATGCTGACGTTATAATAAATGTTGGGAAATTGCGCTGTGATAAAAACCTAGGCCTAATAGGTTGCAGTCAAAATCTTTTTGGTTTGGTGCCAGGCAAAATTAAAGAATTGATTAAGAGTAGATGTTATCGCCTAGCAGACTATTACAATTATAATATAGATCTATATCAAGCATTGCAAGCAAAAGTTGTATTAAATGTATTAGACGGCATTGTTGGGTGTGAAGCGAATAATACACCGCGTATATTAAATTCTATTATAGTGGGCACCAATCCTTACGCCGTCGATAGCACGGCACTTGAAATCATCAATCAGCCCCCTAGCGAAAACCTGTTGCTTCAACAGGCTTGCAAACGCAATATGTTTGATATGAAAACAACCAACTTGGGCGACAGTGTTGAGCCCTTAATATGCAGTGATTATCAATATTCTATATTGACTGACAATATTTTAAACAAATCAACCTCATACTTTAAACGCAAATATAATTTTATCCAAAAACGCCCTATCATCAAACAATCTATATGTAAAGGCTGTAAAGTATGCGTTAAAGCCTGCCCTATGAAAGCAATACAAATGCAACAATGTACTGCGGGCGAATATGCAACTATTGATTATGATAAGTGTGTTCATTGTTTTAAATGTCAAGAAAGTTGTCCATACACAATTATTGAAACTAAAACGCCATTTAAATACAAGTCAATTGATAAGCATTTACAAAAGCGACTACGTAAAGACAAATAATTGCTTGGAGCAATCCAAGCTTTTTATTTTGCATAAAATTATACACGTTGCGCACAATATTTATATAAAATCAAACTCGTATTTGGAGGATTGTTATGTTAAAAATCGGTGCTTTTATACTAACTATTCTAGGAGGAATAAATTGGCTTGCAATAGGAATGTTGCAGTACGATTTTGTCGCAGGGATATTTGGAACACAAGCAAACCTTTTTAGTCGAATTGTATATACTGTTATCGGCATTTCTGCCGTGTATATAACTTGTGTCATTATTGCAAATAAAGGCAAATTAACCGAAAACACAAAAAAGCATAAAAAAGCTGAACAAGATTAAATTATTAAAATTTAAACAAACTTAAATAGAAAAAATTGTCGAAACAATAATATTTGTTTGACATTTTTTGTATCAAATGCTAGATTTTAGTAAGGAGTTTGTATGATTTTGCTGTGGATTTGGGGCATTATAACCGCCATCGCTTTGGTTGCAGAGTTTTTTACCGCCAAACTTATTGCTGTTTGGTTTGTGGCTGGCGGGTTGATTGATTTACTCATTGTAGCCCTTATCCCAAATCTCCACTTTGCTTGGCAAGTATTAATTTTTGCAAGTATATCTTTACTTCTATTGTTATGCACTCGTAAACCTTGCTTGAAAATACTAACGGACGACAAATCTAAGAAACACAGCCATTTAATTGGCAAAAAACTAGTTATTGATAATGTAACCGATAACTTTTCATATTACACAATTGATGGAGTATGTTGGCGAGTATACACTACCGATAAATCTCCACTTAAAATCAATGATAGGTGTGAAATAGCATCAATCGGCACCAACAAGTTGATTGTAAAAGTAATAGAAAGCCCTACAGCACCAGAGGCTGACAAACCAAATTAAATTTTAAAAACACCACTCTATACTATAATTGTATAGAGTTTTTTGGATTCGTATTAGGCATATCTGTAATGCATTTTGAAATTATGTATAATTTTTCCAATTCTATTTTACTTTCAACATCGTCAATATTATCTTCAATCAAATAATTAATTTGCTGTGCACAAGACTTTACTTTGACAACATCTTTATATTTACCCAAAATTTGCATCACCTCGTAGCGAATCACTTTAAGTAATTTCTCTTGATTTTGCCGTAACTTATCAATGCACGCCTGTTCGGCAAGTGTTATGTTAGATTTGTTGTACAAAATTGCAATCTTTTGTAAATTATTTAAATATTTTTCTAGTTCTGCGATTTTTAAACATTCCGTAAAAATCGGGTTTAATTGTGCATCGTTTTGATATTCTCGTTTTATCAATTTTTCTATAATTCTCATATTTTTCTCCTATGATACGCAACGAGCATTATAGCATACAAAAAAACATAATCATCCACAACTCCATTTTAACTTAATTTTCGACATTATTAGTCAATAATGTATACAGTTAGGGGTGCTTCAAATTGAATTTAGAGATTTTTTAACACAAAAAAGGAGTTGATACTCCTTTTTTTAATTGGCTGTACTAGTCGGCTTGGACATAATAGCTACCAGAATGTTGTGTCGCAGGGAATGTTTTACCCTTTTCTAAATACAAACTTCCGCCATTTTCGCCCTCACGGCTGTAGGCTGAATATGTACCAGATTTTGGCACTGTTTCACCTGGAGTCCATTTTTTAGAATCTTTGCTCATTAAGCACCTCCAAATATATATTGTGCAAAATGTTGAATTTTACTCATCAAATTCAAATTTCCATCTTGACAAACTGCAATTTTATTATATAATACCTATTAAATATAAGGAGTGTATATGAATACGTATAAATTTGCGGGACGCACTGAAAAATTAATTAACAGCATACTTAAAAATGGTGGTGCAAGATATTGCGATCTAACAATATCATCATGTTACCTACGACATAAAGAAAAAGTAGAAGATGTTCAAATGGCCATTAAAGTTGTTGACAACATGTGTGATTATGATCCAGATTTTGATGAAGATCCTGTTCGTGAGCATAAAATCACTATTCCACGTTCTGAAATGAAAAACTATTACACCGATTTAATAATGGTTCATAAATTATGCGTTCTGCGCTTACCTAACAATGTTGTTGGTTTCCCAAACAACACCTTCCTAGCTATAGGCGAATATCGCATTAATGATAAAACTCATCAATGTGAAAAAAGGTTAAACACTGTAAAATTTGCCGACAACAATGAAATGGCGGGCGAAGTAAACTCAGGCATAGTTGATTCAGCTGAAAATATCGATAAAGCTATTTCTAGTTTTTACCAATTTGGTCGCGTTAAACCTATTGAAACAATTAAAAATGATGGATATCTTGCATTTAAATACGCCAATGATATGGAAGAAAGCACATTTAAATTATAACCCAATCTCGCAGTTGCGAGATTTTTTATATATTTATTTAATTAATTTGTTTGTAATATAATTTTTTAATGTGATATAATAATTGTAATGAAAAATTTGGCAAAGTATCTTAAATATTACAAACTCCAAGTTATACTTGGTCCTATTTTCAAGTTAATTGAAGCATTATTAGAATTATCTTGTCCTATTCTGGTGGCCAAAATTATTGATATAGGGATTTCATCTGGAGATACAGGATTTATTATAAAATATGGACTTATAGTTATTGCCTTAAACGTTTTGGGATTTGCATTCGCAGTTGTTTGTCAAAAATGCGCATCTGTTGCCAGTGTTGGTATTGCATCCAAAATTCGTGAAGATATGTATACCAACATAAACAATTTATCTCACGCTGAAATTGACAAATTTGGCACATCATCGTTGCTTACACGACTTACAAATGATGTGTCACAAATTGAATTAATGGTTTCTATACTAATTAGAGTAATGATTAGATGCCCTTGCCTGTTAATCGGCTCAATTGTATTATCAATGTCAATTAACTTAAAATTGTCTTTAGTTTTCTTGGTAGTAATTCCTATATTAACAATTATATTAGTAATGTTTACTAAAAAAACAATGCCTTTCTTTAAACTCGTTAGACAAAAATTAGATGTAGTGTCACGTATAACTCGCGAAAATTTAACAGGCGTACGAGTAGTGCGTGCATTTAATCATCAAGAAGAGGAAAAAGAAAGATTTTATGACGCTAATGAAAAATTAGTTAAAACTAATATTGGTGTAAGCCAAATATCAGCCTTATTAAATCCGTTAATTTTCTTAATAGTTGACTTTGCAATTATCGCAATATTATGGTTTGGCGGGGTAGAAATCAATGTTGGCGGATTAACTCAGGGTGAATTAATAGCGTTTTGTAATTATATGATTACATTGTCTAGCGCATTAATAGCCACATCTAGAATTTATGTCAATTTAGTTCGTACAACTGCTAGCGCTCACCGTATTAACGAAGTTTTACGTGCAAAAACTAGTGTTCAATTTATTGATACCCCAATAAACATTAATTCCGACATTAATCAGCCTATTATGGAATTTAAAAACGTTGGATTTTCGTACAATATACACGAAACCGATCCTGAACGTATGTTTATCAAAAATCTTACATTTAACTTAATGCCTAATCAAACGCTTGGAATTATTGGTAGTACCGGCTCGGGCAAAACAACGCTAGCAAACCTTATGACGCGCTTTTACGATTGTAATACCGGCGAAATATTGATTTATGGTCAAAATATCAAAAATTATCCAGTTAATCAATTGAGAGATATTATTAGTATCACTCAACAACGTTCTACTTTATTTTCAGGTAGCCTACGCGAAAATATGCAAATACGCGATAATAACGCTAGCGATGAACAAATAATATCGGCATTAAAAACTGCTCAAGCGTGGGATTTTGTAAAAGATTGGCCAAATTTATTAGATTACAAGATTATGGCTGGAGGTAAAAATGTGTCCGGCGGACAAATGCAACGCCTTACAATTGCTAGAAGTTTAATTGGCGAACCTAAATTGCTGATTTTAGACGACAGTGCCAGCGCATTAGACTTTATGACAGATTTGAATTTACGTAAAGCACTTAAAAAAGACCTTAATTGTGCAACCGTTTTAATATCTCAACGTACTACCACTATTAAGAATGCCGACCTAATAATTGTTCTAGACCACGGCGACGTTGTAGGTATGGGCAAACACAAGGATTTATTAAAAAACTGCAATATTTATCGTGAAACATATATATCTCAAACTCAAAGAGAGGAATGATGAAAACTAATAAACTAAAAGGAATGATGCCTACCATAAAAAAGGTGATAGCTTATGCAAAACCCCATAAGCTATATTTCTTTTTGTCTATATTATTTGCTTTCCTAGCAATCGGTTTAAATATGTTCCTTCCAGTAATCTTAGGCTGGGCAATCGATTGCGTTGTGGGTGTAAATGCAGTTAATTTTGAAAAACTGGGTAGAATTCTAATATTGATCGGAATTCAAGCAGTCACAAGTGCAACTTTTGAATGGTTTGAGGTATATTTCGAAAATATACTAACTAATAGGACTGCCCAAAGTATGCGAAATCAATGCTTTGAAAAAATCAATAAAGTACCACTTAAATATATTGATAACAAGCCGCATGGCGACATTATGAGCACCATTATTAATGATATTGAAAACATCACAGACGGCTTTTTGTCAGGATTTAAATCAATATTGTCCGGAGTGGTAACAATTATTAGCGTAATTATATTTATGATTACAATCAATATTCCAATGGCCTTAATTGTTATAATTTTGGCTCCACTTAGCCTATTGATTTCAATTTATATAACTAAAAAATCTAAAAAGTTATATAATCAGCGTGTAAATCAGCTTGGCGAAATCAGTGCTTACAGCGAGGAAATGATAGCTAATATTAAGATTGTAAAAGCATTTAATAACGAACAACAAAACATTAAAAACTTTAATGAAATCAACTCAAAACTCTATAAATCGTCTGAAAAAGCGTCATTTTATGCATCGCTTGCCGGACCTTGTACACGTTTTATCAACGGCACATTATATGCCGTAGTTGCAGTTAGTGGCGCATTTGTATGTATTAACGGCAAAATCTCAGTCGGACAAGTTTCCACATTCTTAAGCTATGTTGAAAACTATACATCTCCATTTAACGAGATAGCAAGCATTGTTGCCGATATTCAAATAGCGGTTGCCAGTGCAGATCGCGTATTTACCTTGTTAGAAGAGTTGGATGAAGTTAGCGATGAAGGCTCTCCTAATATAGTCACATGTAACGGTGAAGTAAAATTAAAAGATGTGTGTTTCTCATATACTCCACAGTCTAAATTAATCGAAAATCTTAATGTTACCGCTTCAAAAGGCCAAACAATAGCAATTGTAGGTCCTACCGGATGCGGAAAATCAACAATAATAAACTTGCTAATGCGATTTTACGATATTAATAATGGTAAAATTATGGTTAGCAACCGCGACATTCAAAAAGTCACACGCAAAAGCCTGAGAAATTGTTATGGAATGGTATTGCAAGAAAGTTGGCTATACAATGCCTCAATCCGCGATAATATAGCATACGGCAAGCCTGATGCTAGTATGGAAGAAATTATTGAAGCTAGCAAACTAGCACACGCGCATACATTTATTGAAAAATTGCCAGATGGCTACGATACAATCATTACAGAAAATGCAGATAACGTTTCTGCCGGTCAAAAACAATTAATATGTATTGCACGTATAATGCTTACCAAGCCTCCAATGTTAATTTTGGATGAGGCTACTAGTAATATTGATACAAGAACTGAAATGTATATACAACAAGCTTTTGATTATATAATGGAAGGCAGAACCTGCTTTATTGTAGCCCACAGATTATCCACCATTATCAATGCAGATACAATCCTTGTAATGAATAAAGGCAAGATTATCGAACAAGGCACTCATCAAGAATTGCTTGCTAAAAACGGATTTTATACCCAACTATTCAATAGTCAATTCGGCTCTTAATTTAAATAAAAATAAGGCGATTATGCCTTATTTTTTAAAACCCTAAATATAGCATTATTCCGCAATACACGCTATACATTAATTTATCACAATAATCCTGCGTTATCAATAGTCTTTCTTCTTCAGGATTAGATATAAATCCACATTCCACAAGCACAGAATTATATTCAGTGCAATTTAATATATAATAATCTCCCGCGCTAACAGTGTTTGAAGCATTTTCAGTATAATACTTTAAACTATTTTGTATAGATTTAGCAATATCAAAACTTGCATCGCTACCCATTTTGTAAAATGTTTTTGCCCCCCAACAATTTTGTAATGGATAACTGTTCATATGTATACTTACCACCAAATCTGGATTGGCATCACGTATTATGTCTCGCCTAGCGCGCATATCGCTTAATTTTTTGTTGCTTGCATCTTCATCATACAATCCATCATCATTAGTTCTCGTCATTACAACATTTACACCCGCTTTGTTTAACATTTTTTTTAAAGTCTTGGCATATTGCAAATTAAGTTCTTTTTCTATACTCCCAAGTTTACCAGTACTTCCACCGTCTCTACCACCATGTCCTGCATCAATTACAATGGTATACTCGCCTTTAGGTTTAACCTCAACTTTCAGGCTTGGAACAATGACACAACTAAGCACAATGGCCACAAAAAGCATTAACGCAATAATTACATATTTTTTCCTTAATACAATAATAAACCAGTTTTTTAATTTCATAGTATATAACTATGCTAGTTTAATTTTAATTTATGCCACAAACATATTGTTAAACTATTTTATTTAACACATATTGACAAATTGACAAACGTTTTGTATAATTGGATTGCTTAAAATATACAACATAAAAGGAGTTCTTATGGGACTAATTAAAAATCTTATACATAATCCAACCGCTAAAAAATATAGTTCGGACAATCTTTATTATGGTTACATTGGCACCAACCAGCCATACACCGAAACATTGGCTGGGCAAACAATTGAAAGTTATCAATACATAGGTGACAAAAACTCTCAATTTGTTATTATGCAAAAGTTAAACAAACACGAACGCAATAATTATCTTAAAAGTAAATACAACACTTTTATAGATAGTAGCAAACCACAGACTCAATTATATCTTGCACTAAAAAACAGTTCTATTCAGTATTATCGTGTTCCTTCCATGCAAAATATAATTATACCTTGTATTTCAACAACACAAGAAGCCAACCTTGTAGGCGAATGCAAATTAACTTTGGACGTATGTGACCTAGGGTTTGAAATTACTATCGATGACAAGTATTTAACATTACCACAAATTTGCGAATATGAAAATAAATTAAATGCCAATCAGAGCAAAACTTTTTATCACAGCACACACCGAAATCCTGATTATGATTTCCGCGAATATTATGAATGGTAAAAAGTTATCCACAATTTGTCAACTTTTACACACCCTTAATAATCGCCTTGTTTATAGATATATTTAAAAAGTTATCCACAATAACCTATGGGGAATGTGGATAACTTTTTCCATTTATACACATATTTTTGATTGTTCCACAAAATAATATCTTTTGGCAATTTGCTTTGACATTATTTGTTTTTATGTGATATAATAACTTCACATTGATCTAAAAATAGGAGATATTTATGAACAACCAAATTGACAGCATTTTACTTCAAAGCAAATCAGTCGCAATCGTCGGACACATCAATCCAGACGGTGATTGCTTTGGCTCGCTTAGCGCTGTAAATGATTATATTAAATCAAAATTTAATTGCTTAGTGCATTGTTTTGCAGAATGCACAACTATTGCTGAAGAATTTAAACCTTTTGTGGAAGATATAACATTTAACCCTGAACCCCTGCAACATTATGATACTTGTATATGCGTAGACACTGCAGATATTGGAAGATTAGGTGAATATGTGGATATATTTAATAATAGTGATACAACCATCTGTATTGACCACCATTCAACAAATGCTGGCTTTGCACAACTAAATATTGTCAACCTAGTTTCTTCTAATTGTGAAAATATATATATACTATTACGTGCGAATAATTTCGTAATACAAAAATCCACTGCAGGTAAATTGTTTGCAGGACTAATCACGGACACTAATAATTTCTCTACCAATTCTGTAACATCTCAGACCTACTTAGTTGCATCTGAACTCCAACAACTAGGAGTTGATTGTTATCGCATTAAAAATTTCTTTTTTGGTGGAAACACTATGCCTCAATTCAATATGCTACATACTGCAATGCAAAGTGCAACATTCTATAATCACAATTCCATTATGGCTATGAAAATAACCGCAGACCAAATGCAATATTATGGAGCAACACAAGAGGACTTAAATCCAATTATCAATCAAGCATTTTGTATGAAGCACGCGTTATGCGCACTTTTGATTACCCCTAGAAACCATATGATTCACGTTAGCCTCCGTGCAAAAAACGAGGTTGATGTCAGCTTAATCGCAAAACACTTCGATGGAGGTGGACACAAGGCCGCAGCAGCATTTACCGTAGATAATTTTAATAAAGAGGATTTTGATTATATTATTAGTGAACTCTCAGCACAAATAAATAATTTGCCAAAAATTGATGAAAAATTATTTTAATATTTAAATTTAATTTTTGAAATTTTTGTAAATTAAATTTATTTATATTCTAAAAAATAGGACTTTTGCCCTATTTTTTAATTGGTTTTACCAATATTGTTTTTTATTTATTTTATTTTTTATTATTTTTATATTTTTAAATAAAAT
>JAZUAB010000054.1:0-11532 GCA_045637745.1 Candidatus Onthoplasma sp.
TAATCCATATTTTGTATGAAAATTGTATATAATTTTAAATTTAGAGTTCAATAAATTTGTAATGTTTTGTAAAATTGCAAAAAATTTTAGGAATTTTTCATTCAACCCACTTGTCACGTGTGTAATTTTGTGTTAAGATATGCTCAAGGAGAATAATTATGGGAAGATTTATTAAATATTTAGCTGACAAATTCGGAAATAAAGATACTTTTGAGATGCCACTTTCGATAGAGGATTCGTACAGCAAGTTTGAAGGTTCTAAACTTGTTAGGTGTGACCGCAGAGATTTGGGACCAGCGGGTTATTATAAAGTTCCAAAAGGAGTTACCGAAATAGGCACTAATGCTTTTTCTAACGTTAAAAATTTAAGATTTGTCGAATTGGGTGAAGATGTAAAAGTGATTAACGAATACGCATTTGCTGTTAGTAATATTAAAGGTATTTCAATGCCAGGTGTTGAGTATATTGGTGAAGGTGCATTTTTGGGTTGTGAAAACTTAGAAATAGTTGGTTTGCATCCTTCACTAAAAGTTATTTCACGTCGTGCGTTTGAGAATTGTGCAAATTTAAACAAAATAACATTGCCAGAAAATTTGGAATTGATTGAGGAAAAGGCATTTGCAAGATGTAGCAATTTAAATAAGGTTGTTGTAAACTGCGAACATTGTAAAGCTTGTGATACTGCATTTGATGGCACTGGTGCGCAGTATGCATATAGAAAGTTGATTAAACTACAAAAGAGCGAGCAAAAGAGCGTGTAAAAACACTCTTTTTATATGTAAAGTTATAAGCACTTTTTAAACTACGTAAATAAAAAATAAAGTTTATACATTTAACCAATGACCATTTTAGTTATTAACCAAATGTTGAATTTTTGTGGATAACTTAAAGTTTAATTTTAAAGAAATTTGTAGTATTTTGTAAAACCTCCAAAAGTGCTACAAGTTTTTTTATTTGCCTATTGAAATATCTTAAAAGTTATGTTAATATATGGGCACAAGGAGAACATTATGGAAAAGAATATAATTCAGAGATTAATTGATGCGGGAATAATTACCAAGAACGATATTGACGAATACAACAAGCAAAATGCAACAGGTTTAATCAAACAACAAGTTGAAGAACATAAAGTGGAAAAAACTAAACAAAGATTTAGCAAAATTAAAAATAGTGTGCTTGTTGAGTTTGATAAAAGAGATTTGGTTGACGGAAAGTATATAGTTCCTAGCGATGTTACAGAGATTGACCGAAAGGTCTTTAACGATTGTTCTGAATTAAAGCAAATTATTATTCACGAAGGTATTAAAGAAATCAAATATGCAACATTTGCATTGTGCAAAAATTTGGAAAGTGTTATATTGCCAGATAGCATAGAAGAAATAGGTCTGGAGGCTTTTGTTGGTTGTGGTATTGAATATATTGAATTGCCTAAAAATTTAAAAATGATAGGTCATAATGCATTTTATGGAACTAAGTTAAAAGAAATTGAAATCCCAGATAGTGTAGAACAAATGGGTCATGGTGCATTTGCTGAGAATAAGTCTTTAGTAAATATCAGCTTATCTAGTAATTTAGAAATTGTAAGAAAAGATGCATTTGCAGGTTGTGTAAGTTTAAAAGAAGTTGCAATACCAGAAGGTGTGAAAGATATTAGAGAAGGTGCTTTTAGTGATTGTATAAATTTAGGAAGAGTATTTCTACCACAAAGTTTAGAATCTATTGACAGATATGGCTTTGGAGGTTGTTCTAGTTTAATAAATATTAATGTAAACAGCACAAAGAGGGAAGTCAATTTACCTAGCAATATGAGATATTTATGCCACTCAGCATTCGATGGAACACCGATTAGAGAATTAGTTAGAAAACTTGCAAAGGAAAATGAAATTGTTCAATATCCAGGTCAAACGTTTGAAGAAACTAAAACAAAGTAACTCGCCAAGGGTTGCTTTTTATTTTGTAAAATAGTTTGATAAGTTTGCACAACAAATTGACTTTTAATTTTTTTAGTGATAGTATATATATGAATGATGAATGAATAATGAAAAGTGAATAATTAAGGACGCTTTCGCATTATAATAAGATATTTAAACGGAGGAAAATATGGCATTATCGGGTGATTATCACACACATACTAAATATAGCAGGCACAATCACGGCAAAGGAACGATTGAGGAAAACGTTAAGGCGGCGGTTGAAAAGGGCTTGGCGCAAATTGCCATTACTGACCACGGATTTAATCAAACCTTGTATGGTGTAAGGCGTGGAGATTTGCCTAAGGTAAAGGAAGATATAGAGAATGCAAAAGAGCGCTATCCAATTGAGGTTTTGTTTGGCGTGGAGGCAAACTTAATTTCTGCACGTGGTGAAATAGATGTGATGGAAAGTGATTATGAATATCTTGATATATTGCTTTGTGGTTATCACAAATTGGTTAAAGGGAACCGTAAACGTGACTTTTTCTTTATATTCAAGAACTTATTAAGCAGTATATTCCACATTACAACCAAGCGTCAGCGCGCACGTAACACCAATGCGTATATTAATGCTATGAAAAATTATCATATAGATGTATTAACTCATTTAAACCATGGTTGCAAAGTAGACGTGGCAAAAGTGGCAAAAGTGGCGAAAGAAACTAATACATACATTGAACTAAATGGCAAACGCCTAGGAATGAGCGACAAGGAAATTATGATTGCGTACAATGAAGGCGCAAAGTTTATTATTGACAGTGATGCGCACAGCCCTAAACGTGTTGGCGATTGCCATTTGGGATTGCAAGCAATGTTAAGATTGGGCATACCTGAAAGCGCTGTAGTCAATTATAATAGTTTGCCAACATTTAAGGCAGAAAAGCGAAAAAAGGCTAAAAAGTAATGATTAAAAATTTACAAAATGATATATTAAACAGCATTTCTACAACAAGTTGTTGTAGTAATGCTTTTTTGAGTGCGGTGATTAGTGCAACCAAGGACGAAATTGTTGAAAACCAAATGGTGCTTAGTTGTCCTACTTTTTTGTACGACAAATTTTGTACAATCCTACGCAATTTTTATCCAAACCTAAATATTCGATTTTCTAAACTAGGATTGGTTATTGGTGGCAAAAGTCTAATTGAATTATTAAGCGAACTGGACATTGCATATTTCAATAATGGAGAATTAGAACTATCCAACCCTTGCAACGAAACAATGCTTGCCAGTGAGTGTTGTAGATTAACATACCTAAAGGGCGTGTTTTTGTGCCTTGGAAAAATTTATTACAACAACGATACTTCTGGCAAAACCCAAGGTTATAGTGTGGAATTTGTATTTAAAGACTATCAACTAGCTGATGATGTTAAGGCGCTTTGCAAGTTTTTAGGAATTAATCTAAAGTCGGTTAAACGTGGTAATAACGTAGTGCTTTATTCCAAGGATAGTCAGGTAATGGTGGAATTCCTGGTTAAAATCGGGGCTATGAACGAGGCGTTTGAACTACAAAATAGCCTTGTAATGCGCGAAATGCGTAATGATGCTAATCGCAAAGGTAATTGCTTTGATGCAAACCTTAACAAAACCATTAATGCTAGCGTAGAGCAAGTTATTGCTATTGACTACATTATAAATAATTATGGACTAGAATATTTGGAACTAAGTTTGCAGGCCGTAGCACTGCTACGCATAGCAAACCCTGAGGCACCACTGAGTGAGTTGCAAAAACTATATCCACAGCCTATAACGCGTGCTGGACTTAAATACAAGTTAGATAAAATTATAGCGATATACAAGGATATGAAAGGAATAAGTTAATAAAATTGTTATAAACACTTATATTGACAACAACCATTTTAAGTGATATAATGCAGACAAAATATGGAGGTCTTCATGGGCAATATACAAAAAGAAATTACACTAGATGATGTTAGAAAAATGACAGATGAACAAAGGGCAAAAATTACGCCAGAACAAAAGGCAAGACTTTTGGAAGAAAGAGCACGCAATGAGAGAATTGAAAGTATAGATTTTATTAATAACCAAACATTTAAAGAATTTTTAGATAATGAAGGTTATGAGATTGTAGGCTATGACCACAATCATTATAATTTTGAAAGAAACTATATATATTTTAGCCCTTTTGATGGTTACGAAAGAGCTTATAGGAGCACTGATAGGGGTTTAATTTTAATTGGACCACAAGACAAATGGGAAGAGTATCACGTTGATGATTTTATGTGTAGTCATACAGCTGGCAATCCATTTGTAAAATATATTGATTGGGGTTTGACCGAATTTAAAGTATACAACATAGTTAATAATTCTGATGCTGGCGGTTGGGGAAATGATGAGCCAAGTTATGCCGCTAGATTAGAAAAAGACTTGTCAAAAGAGTGGGTTAAATTCTGGGCAATGAAAGATCAAGATTATGCCAAATATATTTTAAACAAATGTGCCAAAGTGCGAGCAGAAGCACCTAAAGATATTGAAAATTATAATAATATGTTGGCTAAACGTATTGCAGAACTTGAAAAAGAAAACACACAACGTATTGATGGTGTTAATAAAAAAGTTGAAAAATATGATCAAATAGAACAAATTGTTAAAAGTGTAAAAAGCGACTTACAAGTTTAGGAGAAAGATTATGGGACAACTAGTAGCAAAAAGTTTTGAGGAATTTTTAAGAGATAATGGATATGGCTGGTCAGGGCTTATCGCAGAAAACTGTGGTAGGGGTGTTGAAGAATATTGTAAATGTGACAAATATCTAAGTCATTTAGATGATACTTATATACTTTTAGGTTCGCGATATGACTGGGATGAAGATAGAGGTAGAGTAAGTGTTATAGATAACAGGGCGATAAAATATATAAAAGAAGATGACGTAACATTTCAAATATACAATAGAGTTAAAAATGGCAAATTTGAATTAGAAAAAGACTTGTCTGCTGAATGGATAAGATATCAGTTAATAAACATTGATGGCTATGAACAAAGGGCGTTAAGCTTTAGCAGATATATATTGGCAACTTATCCACAAGGTATAGAGAATAAAAAAAGGCTTTTAGCACAAGAAATTGATCGCCTTACAAGAAATACAAACGCTTCAATTAAAAATATGGAAGAAAGTATTGCAAAAAGTAAATGCGTTGAAGAAATTGCAAGCCAACTAAGACAAGAACGATTAATTCAACAAGCCATTGAACTTGGTGCAAAGGATAATTTTAAAGATACTGTAAGTAATGATGCATGTTTAAAGCATTTGACAGATACTTTTAGTAAATAATAAACTAAATTTACAAGTTTAAAAACTTAGATAAAACAAATAATTAACATAAGATTAGGAGAAATGTATGGGAAACTTTGTGCATTTGCACGTGCATAGTGAATACAGCCTGTTAGACGGAGCGTGTAAAATATCCGAACTGGTTAAAAAAGCAAAAGAATTGGGTATGCCTGCGGTGGCGGTTACTGACCACGGCAATATGTATGGCGCCTTAAAATTATTTGATGCCTGTAAGGCGGCAGGGATTAAGCCTATTTTTGGTTGCGAATTTTATGTTTGTGATGATTTAACAGTCAAGCAAGGTAAGACCAAATTAAACCACTTGGTAATCTTGGTTAAAAATGAGCAAGGCTATAAAAATATTTGTAAACTTAATGCTATTGCCTTCCGCGATGGCTTTTATTATAAGTCTCGTATTGACCTAAAAACATTGGAAGAATATCACGAGGGCTTAATATGTATGAGTGCTTGTGTGGCTGGTGATATACCACAAGCAATATTGCATGGCGACCTTGAAGAAGCTGAAAGATTGGTTGTTTGGTTTAAACGCGTGTTTGGTGAAGACTTTTATCTAGAACTACAAGACCACGGATTAGAGGACCAACGAATAGTCAATCCTTATTTACGTGAATATGCTAAAAAATACAATATTAAATTAGTAGCCACCAACGATGCGCACTATTTAAACCGTGAGGATGCTGAAATTCAAGATGTATTGATGTGTGTGCAAATGCAAAAATTTGTAGATGATCCTAATCGCATGAAGTTTGCTAACGATGAGTTCTATTTCAAGTCGTATGATGAAATGGTAAGTCGTTTTCCAGATGATTTAGATGCGCTTGAAAACACCCTTGAAATTGCAGATAAATGTAATTATGGATTTGTGTATGGACATTATTTGTTCCCTAAATATGTCCCTGCCGATGGTAGTGAACCAAAAGAATATTTGCTAAAACTAATTGATGCTGGGCTTAAGAAAAAGTATGGAACACGCACACCTGAAATGGATGCACGTATTGATAGTGAAATGGCTGTTATTGAACGCCAAGGATTTATCGAATACTTTTTAATTGTGTGGGACTATATTAACGCTGCGCGTAATATGGGCATTGCAGTAGGACCAGGTCGTGGCAGTGGTGCTGGCAGCTTGATTGCCTATGCCATTGGTATTACAAATATTGACCCACTAAGATATGAACTGATTTTCGAGCGTTTCTTACACAGCGAACGTGTAACAGCACCAGACTTTGATATTGACTTTGAAGATGTGCGTCGTGAAGAAGTTATTGATTATGTTAAAACTAAATATGGCGAGCCACGTATTGCTCGTATTATTACATTTGGTACAATGGCTGCCAAAAATGCCATTAAAGACGTTGCACGTGTAATGCGTGTGCCATTATTTAAGGCGGATAAGGTTACAAAGTTGATTCCTAAATTAAAAGTGCCAATTTTGCCTAAATGTTTTGGCTTTGACCCTAAAGCAAAGCCAGAGCAAATTGTTCAAGAGTTGGTTGACCTATACAATGAGGATGAAGAAATTAAAAAAGTTGTGGATGTTGCCGTTAAACTTGAAAACTTCCCTCGACAATGTTCTACTCACGCGTGTGGTGTAATTATTGGTGCGGACATATTGGATAAACACGTTCCACTAAGCCGAAATGGCGAAGATATCACCACTCAATATGAAGGTGCTGAAATGGAACATTTGGGTCACTTAAAAATGGACTTCTTAGGACTACGAAACTTAAACGATATTAAATCGTGTGTGGCTTATGTTAAGAAAAATCACGGTGTAGATATTGACTTTGAAAAATGTACGTATGATGACCCTAATGTATATAAATTAATTTCGACTGGCGATACGGAAGGTATTTTCCAAATCGAAAGTGGCGGATTCCAAAGCTTTATGAGGGAGTTGCAACCAACTTGTCTAGAAGATATTATCGCGGCGGTGTCGCTATATCGTCCAGGACCGATGGACAGCATTCCTAGATATGTGCATAACAAGCATAATCCTCAAGAAACAACCTATGATCATCCAATATTGGAGCCGATATTAAAGGTTACTTATGGATGTATTGTATATCAAGAGCAAGTTATGAAAATCTGTCAAGAAATGGGCGGATTTACGCTAGGTCAAGCGGATATGGTGCGTCGTGCAATGGGTAAGAAAAAACTTGAAGAAATGCAAAAAATGAAGGGTAAGTTCATATACGGCGAACCCGAACATTACGAGGGCGAAAAATTTGTTGCAACAATTGATGGCGCGTTAAATAGAGGTGTTCCATTAGATATTGCTGAAAAAATTTGGCAGGAAATGGAAGCGTTTGCATCTTACGCCTTTAATAAATCTCACGCGGCAGCGTATTCATTGATTACTTATCAAACCGCGTATTTAAAAACATATTATTTACCAGAATTTATAACTTCAATTTTAAATAACCGCATCACAAATATTGATAAGATTAAATTTTATGTGGCTTATGCCAAAGAAAAGAAGTTGGAAGTATTGCCACCAGATATTAATAAGAGTGAAACATATTTTTCAACCGACGGCAAGTCAATTCGTTTCGGTATTGCAGCGCTTAAAAATGTTGGCGTGAATGTGGTTGAAGAAATTATTGCCGAGCGTGCTCGTGGTGGCGAGTTTAAGGACTTTGCGGACTTTGTAAATCGTGTAGATGGTCAAGCACTTAACAAGCGTTGTATAGAGGCATTAATTCAAGCCGGTGCGTTTGATTGTTTTGGTAAAACTCGTAGCCAACTAATGAGTGTATATACAATTGCTATTGCACGTGCGCTTGATGCTAAAAAACGCGCAATGAGCGGTCAAATTGATATGTTTGGTAGTTTGTTTGAGGAAAATGCAGGCATTGATGACCTAGAGTATCCAGACATTAACGAATATATACCTAAAGTAAAATTGCATCTTGAAAAAGAGATCGCCGGCGTGTATTTATCTGGTCATCCGCTTGATGACTATGCTGATAGAATTCAAAAATTTACGTTGAACAGTTCAATGCTATCTACAGGTGGCGATGATGAAATGATTGATGCCAACAATGGTACTGCATATGAAAACCAAATGGACAATATTCACGGCTTAAAAGATGGCGATGTTGTTACTTGTGGGGGTGTAATAGTATCAACACGTTTACACACAGCAAAAAATGGTGCGCGTATGGCATTCGCATCAGTCGAAGATATGCTAGGGCCGATTGACATTGTGCTATTCCCTAAAGTGTATGAGAAATATAAAGATGTGTTGCAAGAAGAGGCAATTGTAGCCATCAAGGGTAAATTATCAATGCGTGAAGGGTCTAATCCAAGCGTGTCGGTAGACCATATTGAAGTGATGTCAAATGATGATGGGTGCGAATGTGAGCAAGCAGAACAACAAGTTTCTCAGGAAGTTGAAAAGCTAAGACCAATGAGATTATGCTTAATTTACGATGTTAGTGATAAAGAAATGCATAGTAAAGTGTGTGACTTATTAAGACAATATCCAGGCGAGAGTGATGTGTATGTAAAAAACTGTGTGGATTGTGCTAAATATAAATTGCCACACAAGGTAGAAATTAGACAATCGCTAAAATACGAATTAGAAACAATGCTAGGTGTTGATAATATAATAATTGCATAAAAGATACTTGATTAACTTCAAGTATTTTTTATTAAAAGCTAAAACTTGTTGACATTTTATGCGGAACAATGATATATTTTTAATGAGGAGGAAAAAATATATGGCTAAATTGGATAAAGATGTATTAAAAATGCTAGAAGATGAAGCAAAACAGACAAAATCAGTTGATAAAATAGAAGTATCAAATAAATCTCGCCTAGTGGCATTTTTATTATGTTACATGTTTGGAATGTTTGGCGCTCATAGATTTTATGTGGGCAAAAAGGTTACAGCAGTGCTATATATTTTAACAATGGGATTGTTCGGGATAGGACTGCTAGTTGACATTTTAAAGATTATATTGGGCAAATTTAAAGATGTGGAAGATAATTTAATCACTAAATGGATTGAAGATTAATTTATAAAAGAAGGCTTTAAGTATGACTTAAAGTCTTTTTTGTATACAACATAAGGTGTAAAATATCACACAAAACAACAATATGTGGGCGATGCAATATTTTGGTTAAATATCTTTACAAATGCTAAAAAGTGTGCTATCATATATATATCAAAAAATTAATATACATATTTTAGGAGTTTTAAATGGACCCGTATTTACCGACGATGTTGGCGACTAATATGACGACCAACATCGTACTAACAATATCTATAATTTTGCTGTTATGCTGTTCAGCATTCTTTTCAGGCTCTGAAACTGCGTATACAACTGTTTCTAATTTGAGATTTAGAACTTTGGCTGAAAATAAGGTTAAGGGAGCCAGAAAGGCTGTATACATCAGCGAAAATTATAAAAAGACTTTAACCACAATTTTGGTTGGTAACAACCTTGTAAATATTGCTTGTACAACGATATGTGCATATTTATTTTCAAGTTTGATTCAAAACCCAACCCTAGCCAACGTATTAAACACAGTAATAATGACTATCATTGTATTAATATTTGGTGAAATCTTGCCAAAGGCAATTGCTAAAATGAGTGGCGAAAGGATGGCATTAAGATTTTCAGGATTATTATTTTTCCTTATGAAAATAATGACACCAATCACATTGCCATTCCTTGCATTACAAAATAAGATGGTTAAGGCAAAGGAAGACTCAACTCCGACCGTAACTGAAGACGAGCTTGAAAGTATTATTGATACAATGCAGGAAGAAGGCGTAATTGATAGTGATGACGCCGACCTTATTCAAGGCGTGTTGGATTTAAACCAAAACACAGCATATGACATAATGATACCCCGTGTTGATGTTAAGGCTGTGAATATTGAAGATAGCATTGAACACGTTGAACAAGTGTTTAAGGAAACCCAGTTTAGTAGATTGCCAGTATATCGCGAAACCATTGATAGCATTGTTGGTATTATTAGTCAAAAGGATTTGTTCTTTGCGTTGGTAGACAATCGTCAAACCACTATTGAAGAATTAATGAGTGCTCCGCTTAATATTACCGAAACAATGAAAGCGGATGACGTGATTAAGGAAATGCAAAAAAGTAAAAAGCATATGGCGATAGTGCTGGATGAGCATGGCGGAACTAGTGGCATTGTTACAATGGAAGATGCCATTGAGCAAATTGTTGGTGACATTTATGATGAACACGATGAAGAAGTTGAGGAAGAAGATATTATAAAAATCGATGATTTTAATTATAAGGTCGCTCCTGATACTGAGTTGGCTGATTTATTTGAATATCTTCAAATTGAACATTTACCCGAAACGCAATATTCAAAGGTGGATGGATTTATATTTGAACAACTTGCGGATGTTCCTGAGCAAGATGGTCAACTTGAATATATTGCAATTGACGATATATTGCAAGAAGATGCAAGCATGATCCAACGTAGAGTAAAATTAGTATTTACTTTGACAAAAGTTGAAGACAATCGTATTCGTGAAATAATGCTACACGTTGAACCTTTGCAAGAAGAAATTGAAAGTTTATAATATTAAAAAAGCATATTAATTTATGCTTTTTTTATTAACAAATTTAAGTAATTATGTTAAACTAAAAATATATAGGAGGGATTATGCGCGATATTTTGCATTGTGACTTAAATAATTTTTATGCAAGTTGTGAGTGTCTGGTTAATCCCGATTTGCAGGGTAAGGCGGTTGCGGTTGGTGGCAATCCTGAAGATAGACATGGCGTGATTGTAGCGTCAAACTACAAGGCAAAAAGTTTTGGTATACGTTGCGGTGTGACAGTGTATCAAGCGTATAAACTGTGTCCAGACGTTGCCATATGTCCACCAAATTTTGCGCTGTATAATGAAATGTCACAAAAGGTGCGCAATATTTATGCTGAATACACTGACCAAGTGGAAGTTTTTTCAATAGACGAATGCTGGCTGGATGTTACACATAGTAAAATTTTTGGAACTCCTAAAGAAATTGCAGATAAAATACGTCAACGTGTAAAAGACGAAATAGGACTAACAATATCGGTAGGAGTAAGTTTTAATAAAACATTTGCTAAAATTGGTAGCGACTTAAAAAAGCCTGATGCTACAACTGAAATAACTATTGATAATTATAAAAATATTATTTGGAAACTGCCCGCGGGAGATATGTTTGGTGTTGGGCGTCAAACAAAATCGAAGTTGTATAAATTAGGTATAAATACA
>JAZUAB010000055.1:0-6221 GCA_045637745.1 Candidatus Onthoplasma sp.
TATAACCATCAGTTGATGTCAAATATCCCTGCCGGCTGCTTGAGTACAACTTCCGATAATATAATATATAATGTAACGATAATGTGAAAATATTGTTAAAATTTATTCAAAAATGTGTTTTATGGTAGTTTACTTTTGCAATTTATTATGCTAAACTTATATTAATAAAAGGAGATATTGTATGTTATTAGCTATGTCAAAAACTATTGGAGTGGCTATCGACGTTATTATTGTAGCGTTAATAGTTGTTTTTGCATTCATTGGATTACGTAAAGGATTTTTCAAGTCTGTACTATCGATGATTTCAGGCGTTGTGGTTATTATTGTCAGCTTTTTGCTAGCCAGCCCTGTGGCTAAGTTGATTAATAAGATTTATGACTTTAACGGACTATTAGCCGGTAAGTTGTGCAAATCTATTGCGGGAATGAATCCTTTTTATAGTCAAGTAATTTCAGAGGGTGTATCTGGTGCAGACTTGGTAAATCAAATACCATCTAGCACAAATGGATTTTTAAAGAAATTGATGTCGCACGTATTAAAACCATTAAGTGCGGGAGATGTTCAAGGTGCCACTGTTGCTGATATTGTTAGTGGTGCGTTTGCTTCTATTATAGTAACTATAATTGTGGGTATACTGCTATTTATCTTGATAAAGATAATTATTGCACTTGCTACAAGATTGTTTGATAATATTACTAAGAATAGAGTATTTGGCGCAACCAACAAGTTATTAGGTTTGGCTTTTGGCGCTGTAAAAGGCTTTATTATAGTTGTAGTATTTGCAATTGTGCTAACATTCTTGACTGTAATACCAACTGTAAACACTAAATTAACACCAATTTTGCAAGACCAAACTAAAATCGCTAGACCAATATATAATTATACCGATGAGATGGTAGAAAAATATGTTGTTGACGGCAAACTTGTGCAAAAATGGGTAGACGGTTTATGGGAAAATAAATATAAAGGTAAGGGGGATGACACGGAAACTCCAGCGCCTGAACTTCCAGCAGAAGACGGAACTATTGCAAATCCATACACTATAGAATTAACTGAAAGTGATGGCGTTTATACCGCAACAATCACAATTGATTTTTCGGCAGTGGAAGAAGTGTATTATAGCTTGGATTTAAGTACTATTCTTACAACAACATTTGATTTGGGCGTAACTACTGATCTTGAATATTCAGTAATGGACAGTTCAAACACCGAAACAACTATTGACAATTTAACGGCGCTAGACCAAACAAAAACATATTTGATTAAATTTACTAAAGGAGCAGAGGCTGAGGCGGAAATTGCTATCGCTGTAACTCCAACAGCCGAACCAACAACTTAAAAGGACTAAATTATGCAATTATATGAATTACTAAAAGATAGAGGACTTATTTATCAATCAACCGATGAGGCAAAACTAAAAGAATTATTAAATGGCAAGCCAGTAGCGATTTACACCGGAACAGACCCTACAGCTGACAGCTTGCATATTGGGCACTGCGTACCAGCGTGCATTATGCGTAGGCTTCAACAAGCGGGCCACAAGATTATTATACTTGTAGGCGGAGCCACTGCAGCAATCGGTGACCCTAGTGGTAAAACCGAAATGCGCAAAATGCTTACTCAAGACCAATTAAATCACAATATCGAAAGCATCAAACGCGCGTATAGCAAGTTCTTAAAGTTTGATGGCGAAAATCCTGCGGTTATTGTTAACAATGCGGATTGGTTTAAGGGCTATGATTATGTAAGTTTTATGCGAGATGTAGGCGTGCATTTTAATGTTAACAAAATGATTTCTAACGAAATATATGCCAAACGTATGGAAGAAGGCGGACTTACCTTCTTTGAAATGGGTTATATGCTAATGCAGGCATACGACTTCTTGTATTTAAACAAGGAATATAATTGTTCTATTCAATGGGGCGGTGCTGACCAATGGGGCAACATTGTTGCGGGTAGCGAACTTGGCCGTAAAATGAACTTTATTGATAATGGCGAACGTTTGATGGTGGGTGTTACCAATCCGTTATTGCTTACTCCAGAGGGCAAAAAGATGGGTAAGACTGAAAAAGGCGCTATCTGGATTGATAACGAAAAGATTAGTGCATACGACTTTTATCAAGGGGTATACCAAACTCCAGATGCTTGCGTTGAAATGATGTTTGCAATATTTACTGATGTGCCTATGGACGAAGTTCGCGAATTAATCCGTACTGATATTGTTAGTGCTAAAAAGCGTATGGCATATGAAATCACTAAGTTTATTCGTAACGAACAAGACGCCGTTGATGCACAAAATATGAGTGAAAACCTATTTAATGGTAGTCAAAATATGGACAATGCTCCAACAGTTACATTAAAGGCAAGTGAGGTGGCGGATAATACTCCAATACTTGATCTACTTGTTCAAGTAGACTTTGTTAAATCCAAGGGCGAAGGTAGACGTTTGATTGACCAAAAGGGTATTTCGATGAATAACGAAGTAATATCTAACGCTTTTGCTACAATTTCAAAGACCGAACTGACTGAAGGTGTATTATTCAAAAAAGGCAAAAAGAACTTTGTTAAGGTTATCGCTGAATAATAAATTATAAGTATAAATTTCCACTAAGATTGAGTTCTTGGTGGTTATTTTTTAGTATTGACAATATAAATGTGTTGTGATATAATGTAATTATAAGAGGTAGACATTATGAAAGTTGAAAATGGAAATATTGTGTTTGAGAATGAAATTATTAATTTGGATGATGTGGCAATGATTGATGTATGTCAAGTTGGTTCACATTTTGACAAACCAAAATTTGCTTTAAGCGTTGTGTATAAAGATGCTACCAGTAGGACTATTGCTACCTCAGTTGATACAAACAAAGTGAAATTGTTTAGACAATTAAATAAACTTGGAAAAGAAATTGTAAATAATGGAAACGATAATTATGCGAATATTGGTTTTGCATTAATAAACATTAATTACATAAATAGTGTTAAATACGATGCCAAAGATGAAAAAATTATCGTTTTGTCGTTTGGTAATCATATCAATTCTTTTTGGGCAACTCCTACGCAAGCGAAACGCACATTATCTAAAGTCGAAGATGCGTACAACAAACACAATCAATCACGAGTTCAACAATTATAATATAAAAGCAAGATACGGAAATAACAAAAAACACTAGGATTAATTTCCTAGTATTTTTTAATATCTTGGTTTGGTATAAATGTTTAAACCTTTGGCGATTACGGTAATCTCGATGTTATCAAATTGATAAATTTCACCATCAATCATTGTATCAAAAGGTTGTTTGCCGGTTATTTTTACTTGAGTTGACCAAGTGTTAGACGTTGGATTTTTGTATATGTGTTTACCGCTACGGGTAATCTTGTAATCTTTTTTAACTTGTGTTGCATCATTATAATCAATAGTAACCACATTAGCAAGGCCGTCATGCATATTGCTTAGCGGGCTAACATAGATATTGTCGCCATAAAATCCGCCATTACACACGGCGCAGGCGGTGTAAAGCTTGTCTTTTTGCTTTAAATTATCTGCCTCAATGCTAAGTTTGATACCATCAAATGTCTTTAAGGTGTTATTTAAAATTTTGCGTCTTGAAAGTTTGTTATCCTTATCTTGAGTAAGAAATTTATTTTCTGCCAGTTCAATGGCACCACAGGACACAAGGTTGAGTGCGCGATATTCGTTGCATTTTAAATAGTCAACTTTGATTGATGGATGTTCAAGTATGTTTTTAATTGCCTCAACAGGATTTTTAGGCAAGTTTAAATATCTTGCAAAATGATTGTGTTTTCCAGCTGGGATTATACCGAACTGAGTTTTGGAAGGGTCGGTCAAGCCATTAATAAAATGATTTAATGTGCCATCGCCACCGATAATTATAAATTCCTTTTCGCCATCACGGCAAAGTTTTTTAGTGGTTTCGGTTATATGGTCAGAGTTTTCAGAAAAATAAACCAAGAATTCAACTGCTTGGCTTTTAAGATATTTTACAACTTTTTTCACTACCCTTGATGCCTTAGATTTATTCGCATTAGGGTTTACAATTATATTGTACATAACCACCTTATTAATATTATACTCATTTTTTTTATTTTGTAAATAAAAATGTAACTAATATTTACAAATTAAATCCAGAAACTTATAATATTATTTTTATGCTAAATATTATTTTTTATCATAACCGTAAAAATTGTATAAAAAATACCAAAATTATTCACAAAGCCCTATAATTATGTATTTAATAATTTAATTTTTATTAAAATAATTGCAATTAATTAATTTAGTGGTTATAATGGTATAAACAATTAATGGAGATGAGTTATGATCTATATTATATTATGCGTGGCGGCAACAATTATTTCGTGTCTAACCAGCGTGGTGGTGTGCGTTAAATTAAGCAAGACCAAAACGATGTCTGGCGGGCAAAATGTTGAACGTGAAATACAAAATGTTCAATCGCAGATTTCATCAAATAACAAAATATTAATGGACAGTTTAAATAATACGCTAATGAATACAAACAATGCTATTAATAATATTATGCTTAATCAACGTCAAGAACTTGAGAATGTTAAAAAGAATTTAAATGACTTTGCTGATAGAAATGAGGGCAGAATTTCTAAATTGACTAATGAGGTTAATGTCAATATGAATGCAATTCGCCAAGAAAATGCACGTCAAATGAGTGATTATCTTAACAATACTCAAAATGCGATTGTAAGTATATCGTCTTTACAAAAACAAGAACTTGAAAACATTCAACGCCGTGTTGATGCCTTGACCAGTAAAAATGAAGAAAAGATTGAAAAACTTACTCAAGATATAACGGTTAGTATGAATGCGATTAGGCAGGAGAACGAAAAACAACTTGACGCTATGCGCGTGACAGTGGATGAAAAATTAAATATTTCTTTAAGTCAGCGATTAAATGATAGTTTTGCCAAAATTCAATCCAGCCTTGAACACGTTGACACTGGATTGGGTGAGATGAAGGCGCTTGCAAGTGGTGTTGGTGATTTAAAGAAGATGCTAAGTAATGTTAAAACACGTGGTGTATGGGGCGAAGTAATGTTAAATACTTTGCTAGAGCAAATGCTTTCACCTCAACAATTTAAAGAACAGGTTCAAATCAAAAATAACAGTAAAGAACGCGTTGATTTTGTGGTGGTTATGCCGGGGCGTGATGATAAAGAGGTCTATTTGCCAATAGATAGCAAGTTTCCGCTTGAAGACTATTATCGTTTGGCTGAGGCAAGCGAAAATGCTGATTTAGAAGAAGTTGAAAAATGCCACAAACAATTAGTCCGCCGTATCAAAGATGAGGCTAAAAAGATTAATGAAAAATATATTGAAGTTCCAACAACAACTGATTTTGCGGTAATGTTCTTGCCAATTGAGGCATTATATGCTGAAGTTATTAAAGATGTTGAACTAATTGAATTTATTCAAACCAATTACAAGATTATAGTATGCGGTCCTACAACGCTGTCAGCACTGTTGAATAGTTTGCAAATGGGCTTTAAAACTATGTACATTGAACGTCGTAGTAGTGAAATATGGGGTATATTATCTACATTTAAAACTGAATTTGAAAAGTTTGTTGCACTGCTACTTAAAACTCAAAACAAGCTTAGCGATGCCAATGATACAATTGAGCTTGCTACTAAGTCATCCAAAAAGATTGCTAAAAAACTTAGCGATGTGTCGCAAGTGGTTGGAATAGAATACGACAGCAATCAAATAGAGTTTGTTGAAGATGATGGCGAAGATATTGGTGCATAAGTTGTAAAATACGGATTGAATAACCAAATAAAAATAACGCATAATACATTGAGGGTATTATGCGTTTTTTGTCGAAGAAATATATTTGGGTGTTGTTAATAATTTTAGCGTCTACTATGATTGTTTTTTTGCGTAGTGCTACAGATTGTAATAACAAATATTTGATGACATCAAATGCGGATATGGAAGTTAAAGACAACACAATATTTAATCTTCATTATCAAAACAAAACATGGACTTTGTATGCAAAAGATTTTGAATTAGACTCAAATATATTTGCTATAAAATCTCGTATAAATAATTTAAATAGAAATAAAAATAGAGACTATAAAATAAATTTAATTAATAAATTAATAAATATAAAAATAGAGCCACAAATAGCCTTTAATTATGTATATTATGGGTTTGATGAAAAATTAAATAA
>JAZUAB010000056.1:0-5798 GCA_045637745.1 Candidatus Onthoplasma sp.
ATTTAAAAAATATTTTAAAATACTTGATTTTTCGCTATGTGTGAGGGTATACTAATTATAATGAAACGAAAGGAGAAAGTTATGAAAAAATTTAATAAATTTTTAGCTCTTGGTTTGGCAGGTGCAAGTTTGTTGACTGGTGGATTAATGTTGAGCGGTTGTGATATTACTGATGATAAGGACACAACTCAAACCGAACAAAACCAAGACGAACAAAAGGTGGTAACATCTATCAGTATTAATACTAATACTTTGCCTAGCTATATTATAAGGGGTAAATTTAATAGGGCTAATATTAAAGCAACTGTGACTTATGAAGATAATACAAGAAAAGTTATTGATGTAACTGAAAGTATGTTGGACGAAACTTCGAAGGAAGAAGTTAAATATGCTGGTCAATACAACTTAACCATAAATCATGGCGGTAAAACTGCCACAATGTATGCAAATGTGGTTGACGAAAGATATCTATTAAAGGAAGTTGTTGAAGAAAATCTTAATAAAGATGTAACCATTGTTAATGATGATGGCTCATACCAGCAAAGTGATGCTGATAATAAAATTGTTCATTACGATGATGGTGCTGGACATACTGCATGGGTTTGGTTGAATAATAATATTAGTTACTTATATGAAGGGGATGAAATTCCTGAAATGACAAAAGAACTTGCTAGTAATTTTGTTAATTACACACAGGATGGCTATATGATGTCTGTGTTTGATATACTTAATGGTGCCGATGAAGATGGTGCTTGGACTATTGAGAGTGTTGAGAAAGATGGCTTAAACTATATTTTAACGGCAACGCAAGGAGAGGACTGTCAATATAAATACTATTTTAACGAAGATTTTATGTATAAGGTTGAAGAAATAGATGGAGACTATACATATATTACAACTTATAATTACGCTATTGTTGATTTAGAAGTTCCTGCTGACATTAAAGCACTAGAGAGCAGTGCGACAGTTGATGTTGAAAATGTAATATGGGATTTAAAAGACACAATGTCAAAGTATCTTACAAATGATTTTGAGGTAGTAGCAAATGGCGAGGTGCTAAGACAATATGATGCCGACAAGCAGATAATGATTAATACAGAAGAGGGAACTAGATGGTATTGGGTAAACGGGGACGATTATTACAAGGTTGTAGTTGGTGGGCAAGGCGCTACTAAATATCGTGCTGATGATTGGAATGATGAAATGAAAGACATTTGTTTTATTGCTGATGTGTTCAATAATGGTGATAATGAATATTCTATAACCATAAGTTCTGATGGGCGATATTACAAATTAACAGTGATTACTAACGATGAAGATGAAGCTGTATACAAATACACATTTAATGATAATGAGATTTTAAAAATAGATATTAGTTATAATGGTGAAGACACGGGTACAATAACTTATAGAAAAGCAAATGTAAATTTAACTGTGCCAGACGAAATCAAAGACATGGAAGAAGGCGCTCAACAAGGTTAAACAAATTATAAACAATAAAAAATAGCAATGTAAAAGTTGCTATTTTTTAAATTCCCTACCATTCAAATATTCAGCATTTAATTTAATGCCTTTCCAAAAGTTTATTTCATTGTACACACCATTAAAAGTGGTTTTGTGTTGCTCTTTTAATGATTTTAAATTGTTGTGCAAGGTTTTTACTAGACTATTTATATTGCGGTCGGCTAGATTGATTAATTCTTGTTGATAATGTTCGCCGTATTTTTCAAACAAAAACTTTTGCCACTTATCAGACAGGTCTAATGTTATGTTAAAGTTTTGCTCTTTGATAGAATATGTGTTGGCGTCATCAATGGGAGTGCAAAAATAAAACTTGCACAAATTAACTAATATATGCTGATTATATGGCTTTGGACTGTATAATACAAAGTTTTCAATGTTTTGATTGTTCAACTCGAACGCTTGTGCTGAATGTGTCGGATTACCACACATGGAAATTTCGCCTTTCCAGGTGTAGCCTTGCTGGTGTAAAAACTCTTTAATTGTTTTGACTGATATGTTATTCATTTTTGTTCTCCCTAAGATAAAGTGGCAAATGTTAATATAATTTAGTTTTTAATATCTTGATTTTTAGTTAGAATTGTAATATAATAATATTATGAAACAAGATTATACAATACTTGCAATTGAAAGCAGTTGTGATGAAACGAGTTGTGCGATAGTGGTAGATGGTCGCACAGTTCTTTCCAATGTCGTATCTAGCCAAATTGATATACACACATTGTTTGGTGGCGTTGTGCCAGAAGTGGCATCGCGTAATCATATAACGGCTATTGACAATGTAGTTAATGAGGCTTTGAGGCAAGCAAATAAAACAATAGATGATATTGATGCTATTGCTGTAACATATGGTGCTGGATTGGTTGGATGTTTGCTTGTTGGTATTAGTTATGCAAAGGCGTTATCTTTTGCTACACATAAACCACTTATTGCGGTTAATCATATTAACGGACATATTCCATCTAACTATATTACTTATCCAGACCTTAAACCACCTTTTATCTGCTTGCTAGTTAGCGGAGGGCATACTGCTATTATTAAGGTAGATGAATATAATCAACATACTGTAATTGGTAATACTCTTGATGATGCGGTGGGTGAAAGTTTTGACAAAGTGGCTCGAGTAATGGGATTAGGTTATCCTGGTGGTCCAAAAGTGTCAAAGTCTGCTGAAAACGGCAAGGACAATATTGTGTTTGTAAAACCAAATGATAGTTTGGGTTACAACTTTAGTTTTAGTGGCAAAAAGACTGCGGTTATTAATTATATTCACAACTTAGAGCAAAAGAATTTGACCATTCCAGTTAATGATATTTGTGCTAGTTTTGAGCGTTGTGCGGTGGATGAACTTGTGGACAAAACCATACGCGCAACCCTTGAAAGCGGACTTGATAAGGTGGTGGTTGCAGGTGGTGTGTCGGCAAACAAACTTTTAAGACAAGAGTTGTCCACAAAATGTCAACAAAATGGGATTAAGTGTTATCTTCCTGACCTAAAATATTGCACTGACAATGCGGCGATGATAGGCAGTAGTGCGTATTTTGATGTGTTACTAGGTAAGCCTTTCGCAGATGGAAGTCTTGCACCAAAAGCAAATTTGGAATTATAAAAGAATAAAATTTAATACATAACTTATACTAAAAGATATGGAGTAAATATGAAGAAACTAGTATTCACATTATTTATCATATCTTTTTTTGTAATGGGCTATTTTTATGTGGTGCAACCCATTAATAATGCCATTGATTATCCTAACAATATGTATGTGACCACTGATGATATTAAATTTGCAAATGAAAGTAGTGATTTTGCACCATTTATCAAGTTTGGGTTGGCTGACACTATGGCGGTTAATGGCGAGGAAGTAACGCCTGCTACAATGCGCATTAAATTGTTTGGGTTTTTGCCATTGAAAAAGGTTAAAGTTAAATTAATTAATTCGCCCGAAGTGTATGTGGGTGGAAATATTGTTGGATTTAGTTTAAATACCGAAGGGGTTGTAATTGTTGGCTCTAACGCAGTGTTTACGCGTGAAGGTAGCAAGGAACCCATTGTTGCATCTGGGCTAAAGGAAGGCGATAGTATAAAGTCTATTGAAGGGCAAGATATTACATCAATTTATGAAATTGACAAGATTTTAAATAGTGTGGAATATGCAGGTCGTGATGTTGAAATTAGTGTTGAACGCGGTGGAGAACAATTTACGTGTAATATTACGCCAGCACTTGATATTTTTACACAAAAATATAAGCTTGGCTTGTGGGTTAAAAACAGCACAAGCGGAGTGGGAACTCTTACCTACGTTAAAAAAGACAACAATCGCTTTGGTGCAGTGGGGCATTCGTTAACTGATGCGACTTTTGGGGATAATTACAAGGTGGCTGAAGGGGATGTGTATTTATGCAATCTTTTGGGCATAAAAAAAGGAACCAAAAATGCTCCTGGTGAAATTCGTAGTACAATGAAATTGTCAGACGATAGTATTGGTGTGGCAGACACAAACTGTAAGTACGGTGTTTATGGAAATATATTAAATGTGAATAAGCTTAATCTTATTGACGACTATTGTTTGGGCGGGCGTATGAGCATTAAACCTGGTAATGCCAAGATATACGCTTGCCTTGATGATGAAGGGGTTAAGGGTTATGATATCAAAATTATCAAGACCAATCATCAAGATAACGCTGATGATAAGAGCATTGTGTTTAGTGTGACCGATAAAGAATTAATTGAAAAAACTGGCGGAATTATTCAAGGTATGAGTGGCTGTCCGATTATTCAAAACAACAAATTAGTGGGCGCGGTGACTCATGTATTTATAAACGATCCAACTAAGGGGTTTGGGGTGTATGTTGACTGGATGTATGATAATTGATTATGTCCCAGTATATAAATCAAACATTTTAATAGGTAGATTGTTTAGTGCCAAATGTTTTAAATTAAAGCCTTTAGGGCTTAAAATTGTGCGCGTTGGCTGATGTTTATATAGTATTTTTGGTGTAACTCCCAGCCAATCGCTGGCATTATATCTGGCCATACCGCAAAAGTTATCGCGTGCATATATGGCAAAGGTTATGTCGTAAAACAATTCAATCCCATCAACCTCAACTGCTAGCCAACTATGCTCCATTTTTCCGCTGGAAATACCTTTAACTACAATGCAATTGATGGCGCAATCATCACAAACTTGTTTGGCAAAATCGGTTATATTGTTAGCAACTCCCTTTTTCAGCAACCCGTTATTAAAAATAATATCGGGAACAATACTATTAAGTGCGCTATACATTGTTAGATATTTAATTTCTCCAACCACATTAGTTATTGGGGTTAGATATAATTGTTTTAACCTATTCCAATACTCATTGGATATATTGGATGAGTTGCGCATATAGTTGATTGCTTTGGTTCTGAATTTTTCATTAATGTTAGGGAAAAGTCTATCAACATAACTTGCAAACCGTGGGGTTACAATCTGATTAATATGCTCTATCATCACATAATCAAACTCAACGTTATCCATAAAGTATTGTATAATGGCGTTCAAACGCTCGTTTTGTGTGTTAAATGTATTAATATAGTTGATTAATTGTTGATAGTTGTTAAATTTCATACTTATTCCTTTAATTGTTAAATGGAAAAAATTTGCCAAATTTTGTAGTAATTGTATGCAAAAGTGGTGATTTTGTCAATCAAATATCAAACATTTTACAATTTTAAAAGCACGGCATTTGCAAATGTAATGTAATATAGCAATTATGTTCGATAATTTTTCGCGATAGTAAATTGCTAAAAGCACAAATATAGTAAATTTATATAAAATTTATTGCATTAAAAATACAAAAAGTGCTTGACATAACATATAAAATAGTGTAAAATATAAATGTTATTAATTTGTTAGCAACAAATTTAATATGGAGAGTTGGCTGAGCGGTCGAAAGCGGCGGTCTTGAAAACCGTTGAAGTGCGAGCTTCCTGGGGTTCGAATCCCTAACTCTCCGCCAAAACCAGAAACCACTAGATATAGTGGTTTTTTCTTTTAGTTTTAACAATTTATACAATATATTGTTTTAATCCAACCTAAACAAAATTAATATTCACATAAAGGTTTTTTGGAACTGACAGATGATGTCTAACAAAATGTCTAACAGAAAAATCGCACTTTTTTCAAGGCTTGCGAATTTTGTTAGAAAAATCTTAGACATAATGTTAAAAAAAATTTAGAAATAATGTTGACAATACAAAGAAAGTGTAGTAAAGAATAAGATGTTGTTTTTTTT
>JAZUAB010000057.1:0-5903 GCA_045637745.1 Candidatus Onthoplasma sp.
GGGTACAATCCTAGAGGCACGTCTTGACAAAGGTCGCGGTGCGGTTGCGTCATTGATTGTACGCAATGGTAGTTTGCATGTTGGTGACACGCTTGTTAGTGGCACTTGCATATGTAAAGTAAAAGCAATGATTGACGAAAATAATAAGAGTGTCAAGGTTGCTGGACCTTCAATGCCAGTGTCAGTACTTGGCTTTAGTGAAGTGCCAACCGCTGGTGAAAGCTTTACAGTTGTTGACGAAAAGTTGTCTAAGGAAATTGTAGAAGAACGTAAGGCTAAGATTAAGAATGAATTGGCTAACAGTTCTAGTGCAAACACTATTGAAGACCTAATGGCTAAAACTAGCGAAGGCAACGTTAAAATACTTAATGTATTGCTTAAAACTGACGTTGGTGGCTCGTTAGAGGCAATCAAGCAATCAATTGCTAAAATCGAAAATGATGAAGTTCGCGTGAATATCTTGCATAGTGGTGTAGGTGGAATATCTGAATCAGATGTAATCCTAGCAAATGCTTCAAATGCTGTAATTTTAGGCTTTAATACTCATACTGATAGTAAGGTTAAAACAGTGGCTGAACGCCTAAAGGTTAATATCAAAAATTATAAGATTATTTACGAATTGCTAGAAGAACTAGAAATCATAATGAAGGGTATGAAAGAGCCTAAATACGAAAAAGTTGAAATGGGCAAGGCCGAAGTTTTAATGGTGTTTAAACTTACTGGCATCGGTATTGTTGCCGGTTCAATTGTACGTGATGGCGTAATTGCTCGTAACACGCACGCACGCGTAATACGTGATGGCGAAGTGATTGTAGAAGATTGCGAACTATCTAGCGTTAAGATTGTCAAAGACGATGTTAAAGAAGCAGGAAAGGGTCGTGAATGTGGTATTAAATTAGCTTTCAATGAAATTAAAGTTGGCGATATAATTGAATGTTTCGCACTTAAAAGGATTGAAGAATAATGAAAAATAACAGATTAGAACGCGTTAATGCTGAAATCCAAAGAGAATTGGCGCAAATTATCAACAATGATTTGCGCGATCCTCAAATCACCGGTATGATTGGTGTTAGTAGCGTAGATGTGGCTCCTGATCTTGCTAATGCGCGTGTGTACCTATCAGTATACGGCGGAGATGCGCAAGATACCCTTAATCGTATAAAGGGTGCAGGCTCATTTATTCGTAGCAGATTATCACAAAAAATTCGTTTAAGAATTACTCCAAGATTAGATTTCTATCTTGATAATTCACAAGTTTATGGTCAAAAGATTGATGAACTATTAAGTAATATTACTTATACCACCAATCCAGATGACCAATTTGATTATGAGGAAGACTAATGAGGGGAATATTACTTGTAAACAAGCGTCAAGGCTGGACTAGTTTTGACGCTGTTAATTTTTGTAAGAGGGTATTTGCTACACGTGAGATTGGTCACTTAGGCACATTAGACCCTATGGCCACTGGAGTGCTTGCTGTAACAGTAGGAAGTGCCACTAAATTATTTGATATGTTTTTAAACAAAACAAAGACTTATATTGCCGAATTTACATTTGGTTATACGACTGATACGCTTGATGCTGAAGGTGTGGTGGAGAGAAGAACTGATGTCATACCAATACTGGAAGATATTAAATCGATATTGCCAGAGTTCGTTGGTGAGATTGAGCAAATTCCACCAAAGTATAGCGCCAAAAAGATTAATGGCAAAAAGGCTTATGACCTAGCACGTGAGGGCAAGGAATTTGAGTTAAAGCCAAGTAAAGTAACAATACATAACCTTAAAATTATAAATTATAATGACAGTGTTTTAAAGCTTGAAATAGAGTGCGGTGCTGGCACATATATTCGCTCGTTAGGGCGTGATATTGCATTAAAACTTAATACACTGGCAACCATGACGAGCCTAGTTCGAACAAAGTTAGGTAACTTTGATATCAATGATTGTATTGATATTAAGGACAACAATAATGAATTTATTTATTCTAAATTGTTACCAATGGATAGTGTATTTAATAATTTATCTACACTAGATGATGTAGGTATTGTAAAGCGTTTGCTTAATGGTCAAACCTTAATTACTGACTTAAAGGACAGCGACTATAGGCTATATCTCAACAATGAATTTGTTGCAATTGCTACTGCAAAAGATAAGCATATTAAGATGACAAAATTTTTTAAAGTGTAGGAGACGGTTATGGAAAAGATTACATTATATAATGCGGTGGTTGAATTTGAAGACCAGTATATATGGCAGAAAAAAGGTTCAAAAATGCATTGGTCGATTGGATTGTTTGGAAATGAACAAGATGCAAATCTTGCTATTCAACTATATGAAAAAGCGCAGGAAGCCAACAATGATAAGTGCACAGGAGTTCATTATGTAACACATGATGAATATCCTAAACAGCAGAATATAGCCTATTACAAAAGTTTAAACGAATTTATAAACCAAAAAAGTATCATTGCTAAATATGTGGCATCTATTGGAGCGGATGAATTAGATAAAATTTTGAAAACTAGTGCTGTAACGCCGGATAGCAAAGATGCTAAAAATAAGCAAGATAGGCAAGAATTTGATAGACTGATTGAACGTATGATTAGAGATTATAGATATAGAATTAAAATTGATAAAATGACAGGAACGTGTCAAAGATTGATTGAAGAGGAAGAAAAAATTATTGAATTCCTAGAAGATTTGCGTGATGGCAAGATTGAATTGAACAAATAAATTATTCAAAATTACTTGTCAAAATACTTATGTTGTGATATAATACAAAAGTAGAAATATTAAAAGGAGAAAATTATGATTACAGCAGGTGATATTAGAAAAGGTGTTATTTTTGATGACGGTACTAGTACTGACCCTAAGAACCCTAACCTTTACTTAGTAGTTGATTTCCAACACGTAAAGCCAGGTAAGGGTGCAGCGTTTGTTCGTACTACACTTAAAAACGTAATTAGTGGTAAAGTTATTGAACGTACTTATAACCCATCTGAAAAGATTGACGATATTCAAATCGAACGTCGTGAAATGCAATATTTATACAATGAAGGTGGCTTGTACTACTTTATGGATAATGAAACTTATGAGCAAATTCCTTTCAACTACGATACAGTAGCCGATGCTATGAAGTTTATGATTGAAAATATGAGCGCTCAAGTTCAATTCTACAAGGGCAATCCTATTAATGTAGAAGCTCCTATGTTTGTAGAACTTACAATCACACAGTGCGAACCAGGTGTTCGTGGCGATACAGCTAAATCTGGTGGTAAGCCAGCTAAGGTTGAAACTGGTTATACAATCCAAGTTCCTTTGTTTGTAAACGAAGGCGACCGCGTGCGTATTGACACTCGCACAGGCGAATATATGGAAAGAGTATAGGGGTTGTGAACCCCAGCAAATAAGTTAATCTGCCAAATTGTATTGTTAGGCATATTAATTTATTAGCAATATAATTGTGTTATACCTATGATAAATAAAGAGTAGAAAGCAATGCGCTTTCGCTCTTATTTTCTCACTCAAAACATTATTATAGCATACTAGATAAAAGGAGTTAATTATGGAAAAATCAAAAGCATTTTTTGGTACTGTTGAAAGTATTGTTGAACAAACTAAAAAAGAAAGATTTATAGCAAAGCGTGTAGGCGAAATCCAAGCCAAAAAGCACAATACAGCTAAACTTGCTAAGAAAACAATTAGCAACAACAAGAACTTAAATCACAACCATACAAAACATTTATAAAAAGCAAAGCGTATTAATTTACGCTTTTTTTATTGTGTTAATAAAGTTTTATTTGATATCATCTATTGTAAACTTATATGGCTTGACGGGATGTTTAATATCGTTTAATCCTAATATGTAATCTAACCTAACATTAAAAATAATACACATTTTTATCAATATTTTTAAATAGACAGAACCGGTTTTTTCATATTTAATTAAGGTTTTTGTAGATATATTTAATAGTTTTGATAATTGAGCAATCGTCAGCCCATTTTCCAAACGCAATTCTTTTAATCTTATAGCACATTTATTCATTTTTACCTCCTGAAATTATGTACAAATACATAAAGATTATAATACAAACGTATTTTAAAAACTTGAAATAGCGGAAAACACGCTAAAAGTTTTATTTTATTTAAAAATATGGGTAGGTAAATTACTGGAAGCTTTCGCTTTTACTGTATGGTCAATAAATGATATATGTTATTTAACGAACCACACAAGCAGTCTATATAGTGTGCGGTTAGGGAGCAGAATGCGAAATAGCACGAATTTTGGTGCTATTTTTTTATTGCGTTCTAAATTTTTTACATAGTTTATATCAATATTTTAAAGGTGGTGAACTATGTTAAAACGCTATTTGCCAGAAGTAATTTATAATTCAATTGCCAAGTATATGAATTATGCCGATATAAACGAAATTCGTATGAGAGTAAATTGTCCTTTAGTTGTGTGCATTAAAAACAAAAAGTATTTTGTAGGTGAAAAAGGCTTTTGCGATTACGACAATGCCATAATCTGCACTTATGAGATGATGCAAGATTTTGTATATAAACTATGTGATAACGCTGTATATGCTGTAAATGACCAGTTAAAGCAGGGCTTTATAACGTTGCCTAAGGGTGTGCGTGTTGGAATTTGTGGTGAAGTGGTATATAACGACAATGAAATAATCACTATCAAAAATTTTCAATCAGCTAACATAAGAATTCCCCACAACATCAAGGGGTGTAGCAAGTTGGCTTTAGGGTATATGTTGGACAAGCATTTTATGAACACTTTAGTTGTTTCACCAGCAGGGGCTGGAAAAACAACATTTATACGCGATGTAGTTCAACAATTATCTAACCAAAACTACTGCTATAACGTACTAGTGGCAGATGAGCGTAATGAGATTGCAAGTGTAACCAACGGGGTGGCGGAAATTCCGCTAGGAAACTTCGCAGACATATATTCCAACTGCAGTAAGGAATTTGCTTTTAAACAAGGGCTTAGGAGTATGAAACCCGATATATTTGTAACTGATGAAATTGATATTGATAAAGACCTACAAAGTATTATCGATGCCACAAACTCTGGAGTTAAAGTATTGGCAACTATACATAGTGACAACATTACAAACTTAAAGCAAAAAAGGGGATTTGGCGAGATTATAAATAACAAGATTTTTGATAGATACGTTGTTTTAAGTGATAGCGAAGGGCCTGGGACATTAACAAATATTTATGACAGCAGATTTCAATGCTTGTATTGCAGATAACAAGGAAATTATGATTAAATTAATATTACTAATTTGTATGGTGGTTATTATAATGGCGGTTGCACAAGGCTTGTGCAAGCAATATCGTGATAGACACAGTATATTTGAAGCGTTGAATGATTTTTTTAGGCAAATGCGACTAAACTTAGGCTTTCAAAAGCAAAAGATTAAACAAATCTTAAACCAAGCAACTATCAAGAAAACTAATAAAGATATATACATAGCATATTTAAACTATTTAGAAAAGGGGCAAACATTAGACTTAAGCTTTGTAAGAGTGTTAGATGACTTGGAACAAGAACATATAACCAATATGCTATTGTCATTAGGCAAAAATGACACGGCGGGCGAACTAAAGCAATTAGATGCTTATGATATATATTTACAGGACAAGATTTCGGCAACTAAGGCTGATAAAGAGAAGTTTTGTCCGCTTATAACTAAATTATCATTTTTATTTGCTATAGGGTTAGCAATATTGTTTATTTAATCTACATTGTTATTTAAAAATCATTAACTAGTAAGGAGCTTATAATGTCAGTAGATATAATATTTAAAATAGCGGGAATAGGGCTTATCACAGCCATTGTTAATCAAATTCTTAAGCATTTAGGCAAGGAAGAGATTGCATCAG
>JAZUAB010000058.1:0-2332 GCA_045637745.1 Candidatus Onthoplasma sp.
TAACAGTTAATCCAACACTACAAATTATGGATACCCCAGGCACACTTTGGCCAAGCTTTGAAGACGAGGATTTGGCATATCAACTTGCCTATATTGGTAGCATAAAAGATGATATTTTAAACATCAATGAGGTGGCGGGTAAACTTGCCATTAAACTAGTAAATATCAAATCAAAGTTTGCTGAAAATTATAAACTAAATTTGACTCGCGAGTATGATGCTAATGTAAATCAAGATTGGATTGAAATACTTGAACTGGTTGCACGTAAGCGTGGATGTGTATTGCACGGAAACGAAATAGATTATGAACGCGTTTCTAAACTGATACTTAATGATTTTAGAAAAGGTGTTTTGGGCAGAATTACATTTAGTCTGCCAGACCAAATGTAGTGAATAACGAATGGTGAAAAGTGAAAAATTAAGGGTGCTTTCGCGCTTGTGTAATAGTATTTAAAAATAATAAATTAAATGAAGCTAAGTGATCTTTGCCTTACGCAAGTAAAGTTTATTCTTAGAATAAGTGAAGTTGAAATAAATTTCATTGAAGTTGCACTTTATGCAGTGATTTTTAAAAGAGGAAATATGATAGATACTAAACCATTATTTGAATATGATTTAAAGTTAAAAGAACAATATAATCTTATTGCAGGGCTGGATGAAGTAGGGCGCGGACCACTTGCTGGACCTGTGGTTACCGCTTGCGTAATAATGCCATATGATGATATGATTGATGGTGTATACGATAGTAAGCGTGTAAGTGCAAAAAAGCGTGAAAAATTATATGATTTGATACTAGAAAAAGCAATTGCTTATTCAATTACACTAGAAAGTGAAAAGACCATTGACGAAATTAACATCTTAAATGCTACTAAAAAGAGTATGCTTAATTCATACAATAGCCTAACTATTAAACCTGAAGTATTACTAGTAGATGCAGTCAGATTGGATGTTGTTTGTGATACATTGCCTATAGTTAAAGGGGATATGACTAGTTATGCAATTGCTTGCGCATCAATTGTAGCAAAAGTGTATAGGGACAGATTGATGGATAAATATCACGAACAATATCCAATGTATGACTTTATTAATAACAAAGGCTATGGCACTAAAAAGCATATTGAAGCACTAAGAACTTTTGGCAAGTGTCCAATTCATAGAGATAGTTTTATATCAAATTTTGTGAAGTAGGAGGCGCAAATGCTACCAACTAAAATACTTGGTGAAAAGTATGAAAATATGGCAATACACTATCTCAAGTCGCAGAAATATAAGATTTTAACGCGTAATTTTATTTGTCCAACTGGGGAGATTGATATAATTGCCTACGACAAGGCGAATGATTATATAGTATTTATAGAGGTTAAATATCGCTCGACTGCACTATTTGGGCGTCCGCTGGAAGCTATTACTGCAGACAAGCAACGCAAAATCCACCTTGCGTCACAAGTATATTTAAAATCAAAAGGCTGGTTAGATAAAAATTTTAGATATGATGCAATTGAGATTATTGACGAAGATTTACGCCATATTGTAAATGCTTTTTAGTGATATATAGCAATTAATTCCCAATAAATTTAACAAACTTAAAAAATTGGCTAAATTTTATGTTGTAAAATAGTATATACCTATTGACAAACGCTTAAAAATAGATTATTATATAATTATAATAATGTTTTAGGAGTTTTATAATATGGAAGCGTTTACAGCGGAAGAGGTGAGCCAGCTTTTTTTTGGCTCGAATTTAACAAAAAGAGAAATTTTTGCAAAAGTATATGAAAGATACATATCAGTTGCCAATGAATATTGTTTGGAATATGGTGTGTATAGAAATGTTGGATTAGACATTTATGAAAAAACCATTCAACACATATGCTATATGACATCAAATGGACTATGTCAACCAAAAGAATTTAATAGAATGATAAGAAAGAGTCTAGACAATCAGTTTAAAAAAGAAATTAAATTTATTGACACGATTGACGAAAAGATTGAATCGGCTGACAGGTCGAAATCACATGATGTATCAATGCTATATGTATTAAATTTTTGTAAAGAATTAAAGCACAATCCAGAACTTGCAGAACAGTTGAATATAACTGAAGAAGACATTGCAGTTGTTTATGCAAAATTTGGAATTAACATCTCTAAAAGTACTATAGGTAAAGAGAAAAATAGCAATCAAATTGCTAAAAGCACAAATCTAACTGAGCATGAAGTTGTTGCAAAATATGTGGCTACCGTCAACAAGATTAAGGCGTATGTTAACAATAATTCAACCAAGCAAAACGTTGGTGTAAATTTATAACTTATTTGTCACACAGCGAATAATTTCA
>JAZUAB010000059.1:0-2131 GCA_045637745.1 Candidatus Onthoplasma sp.
TTTAAATGTTTTTAACATTTATTTGGTAATTTTACTAGATGTGCATTAAAAATAGGGCTAATATGCCCTATAACTAATTATTCACTTAAATATTCGCATTTTGGCTTGTAATTATTATTCTCGTCATAAGTGTATCTCACAGCAATTTCGCCTTTAGTAGATAAATCTGTGCTATTTAATTGGTCATTAGCAATTAGTGTACGTAGCGCAGAAAATACCATATTAACTTTTAAATCCATATCTTGTTGCGGATCAATGATAGATATCGTAGTGCCATAACTTGTTATCATTATCAATTTGTCAACCTTGCCCTTAAGTTCGCTAACTTGAGTAAACTTTAAACTATTAATAACTTCTATCATATCTTCACGACTTAAATGTCTATCTTCAAATGTTCCATCTTCTGCTTCAAGATTTAATACTGCACTTGAATATAATGCATCGTACAAATCTTCACACACACTTGAATATTTATTGCTTAAAAATTCGCCCGCTGATGTTTTTTCAGTAACTTCAAACACATTGTTCAACAAAATATATTGTGTTGCCAAATCTGCATTATTAGTAATTTCCAAAACCTTACATTCTTCATCCAAAATATAATATTTTGCATCTTGAACTAAATAATATAGCGGTTCACGATTTGACAATGTAATCTTAACACTTGTAAAATTTGATAAATTAACTCTTGCTCTAGCATAAGCCCATTCTTTTTCAATATTGCTGGCCATCTCATCTCGATCGACACTAAAAATACTTGAATTTTTGCGCAATTTGCTGTCGCGCAATATCTCAGCTGTTTGTGATTTGTACTTAAAATCCTCACTTGTTACAACATCAATATCACGTACGCGAAAAACCACACCAAATAGTATGGTTATAATCATTATTAAACTCAGCAAAATGCTTGAAGTTATAATAACCGCGCGCTTTGTCATATTCGCTTGATATCCGCCCCCAATTCAGTTAATACATCTTCAAATTTATCATAGCCCCTATCAATATGATACGCGTTATTGATTGTGGTATAGCCTTTTGCCTTTAATCCTGCAAGAACCAATCCTGCACCCGCACGTAAGTCAGTTGCATCAACTGGCGCCCCCATTAACTCGCCTACACCTTTAACCACAGCCACCCTATCACGCAATATAATATTTGCACCCATTTTTATAAGCTCTTTGGCGTGCTTATAACGATTTTCAAACACATTCTCACATATCACACTAACGCCATCGCTAACCGCTTGCAACGTCATCATCTGTGCTTGCATATCGGTAGGAAATCCAGGATATACTTGCGTGTCAATCAAATCCACTGAACGAAGCCTTCCATTTGAAGATATATATATTATATCACTTTTAATATCAATTTGACAACCAACTGACGAAAGTTTTGCAATTAAACTTTGATTATTTCTAAAATCCGCATTCTTTATCACAACATTTCCGCCCGTGATTGCAGTAGCAAGCATTATTGTTCCCGCAACTATTCTATCACCTATCGGTGTATATTGTGTACCATGCAACTTATTTACACCATTAATGGTTATCTCTGCAGTCCCCGCACCGCTTATATCACAGCCCATTGAATTTAAAAAGTTTTGTAAATCGACTATCTCTGGCTCCTTAGCCACATTAATCAATCGCGTAGTCCCTTTTAAAAACACGGAAGCCATTATCAAGTTTTCAGTAGCGCCAACGCTCGGAAAGTCAAGTTGAATATTAGCACTTTTCATATTCTTGCCATCGCAATATATTAGGCTGTGTTGCTTGGTTATCTTAACGCCTAATTTCTCAAGCCCACTTAAATGCAAATCTATTGGTCTATTCCCTATATCACATCCCCCTGGATATGAAATAACCGCCTTTCCATTACGCGCAAGTAATGGACCAAGCAAAAATATTGACGACCTTAGAGTCTTGCATAAATCTTGATTAAGTGTGCAATTGGTTAAATCTGATGCATCTATGTAACAATTTTTATCTTCTATATTTAGTTTTACGCCTAATGACTTTAATATTGCAAACATATTGGTTACGTCCAATATGTTTGGTATATTGTTTATCACAATCGGTTTATCACACAATACGCATCCTGCTAGTATTGGTAATACTGCATTTTTACTGGTTTG
>JAZUAB010000060.1:0-1311 GCA_045637745.1 Candidatus Onthoplasma sp.
ATAAGCTTTTCAGTTAATTTAGCTGATTGATAGCCAAGTTCTTCTTTTGTTTTACAAACAACAACTTTCATTATTAGTTCTCCTATATATTTATTTTATAATTTGTCCTTTTAACATTACACCCTTAACTTCAAGAGCATCATTTAGTAAAACTAAATCGGCACGCAAGCCTTCTTTAATTTCACCACGATCAGTTAGCCCCATAACCTTAGCAGGTGTGGTTGAAGCCATTTTACTAACTTCAACAAGTGATAAGCCTAAATCATTACCCATTGTTCTAATTAGCCTATCAAAAGTTGCGATACTACCTGCAAAGCTATCCATTGAAGGGAGTTTAGCAACGCCATCATCAACTATTACTTCTGTGCCACCAACTAATTTACCAAGCATTGATTTTTCGCCATCTTTGTAGCCACATGCCCTCATTGCATCGGTAATTAAACAAATTCTATCTGGACCTTTGCATTTATAAATTAGTTTTAATAGTGATTTTGGTAGGTGTTTACCATCAGCAATAATTTCAACAATGATGTCGTCATCATAAAGCCCAGCCTCTATTGCGCCAGCAACACGATAGGCATTTATTCTAACAACACCACGCATACCTGAATAAAAATGCGTTAATAAATTTAAGCCGTAATTCTTAAAATCTATTATCGTGTCAAAATCAGTATCCGTATGCCCTGCAGAAACTACAATGCCCTTTTCCTTTGCACTTAGGCATAATTCTTTAGCATTATCTAATTCCGGTGCGATTGAAACCCTCTTTATAAATGGATATTTTTTAACAAGATCTTCAAACTTATTCTTGTCAATATCACAAATTCTATCCGGTTCTTGTGCACCACATTGCGCTTTTGATAGCCATGGCCCTTCAAGATGAACACCTTCTAAAGTTAATAGATTATCGCTATCATAAAGCTTTTTATAATTATCAAGCGAAGCTTCAATTGATGCGTAAGTATCCGTTAACGTTGTTGCATACAAAGTGGTTGTGCCCCTATTAAGATGAAAAGCTGAAAGTTTTAACATCTCCTCTGGCGAAGCATCCATAAAGTCAAACCCATCACCACCATGGCAATGCAAATCAATAAAACCTGGAAGCAAATATAACCCAGTAGCATCAATAACGTTATCGGCTAAAATGTCATTTGTTGTGATGGTTTTAATCACGCCATTTTCCACTAAAACGTTAGCATTATTTAATATTTTATTTTCTAAAACTACGTTTGCGTTTTTAATACAAGTTTTCATATTTTACCTTTTTAATAATTTTATTAAAAATTTTAATATTTTACAATACTTTTTATC
>JAZUAB010000061.1:0-1007 GCA_045637745.1 Candidatus Onthoplasma sp.
TTATGAATATAACAAGTGCAAATTTTGTGATAAGTGTTGCTGAAAAATCAAAAATATTAATTGACGGGCTTAATCAAGTTGCGTTTGTAGGGCGAAGTAATGTTGGCAAAAGCAGTTTGATTAATATGCTTTGCAATCAGAAAAAACTAGCAAAAGCAAGTAGTACGCCAGGTAGGACAAGACTTATTAATTATTTTTTAATTAATAATAAGTTTTATTTTGTGGATTTGCCGGGTTATGGATATGCTCAAGCAAGTAAAACAGAAACATATAGTTGGCAAAGTTTAATTGAACCATATTTAGTAAATAACGACAAATTAAAATTAGTATGTATGCTTGTTGATAGTAGGATTACACCTACCGAACAGGATAAGCAAATGTTTGAATATTTGGCGTATTATCAAGTTCCGTTTATTATAATAGCGACAAAGAGCGACAAATTGTCAAGGGTTCAACTTAATAAGTCGAAAGTAAATATTGCTAATACTTTTGGAGTGGGATTAGAGAATATATATCCTGTAAGCAACGAAACAAAAGATGGCAAAGAAAGAGTTTTAACTGTGATAGATAAATATTTGTAATAAGGTGGAAGAGTATGAAAAAACAGAAACGGCTAAGAATTAATATTATTTTAAACATTATTGCAACTCTTTGTATATTGCCACTTGTATTTAGTAATTTTTTTAGTGGATACAAGATAATTAGTAAGGGTGAGCATACCGATAGTGTGGTAGAGGTGTCTTTATTTGAATATTTAAATAAAAACGACATTTTGTTGACCTTGGCATTTGTGGGATGTATATTAACATTTGTAGTGATTATTGCAATTATTATTCATTCGTTAACATGTGTTATTAGAAAACAAGACGACAAATTTATAGGTGGTACATTAAGTACAATTGAATTATTCCTTACCATTATGTCTTTTGCATTTATGTTGATTTATTGCGATAAAAATAGTGCATATGCTATAGAAGTCGGAGGCCAAGCGGTCTTAGGAAGACAAT
>JAZUAB010000062.1:0-1954 GCA_045637745.1 Candidatus Onthoplasma sp.
TTTGATAATCAAGCATTTGTACAAGCATTTTTAAATAGTATAAATTATGACTTGACGCCTATCTATTATCAATTATCTCAGGCTGAAAATGATAAGCTGGCACATTCAGCATTAACAATTCGTGAAGCAGAGGTGTGGGACATCAAGGTTATAAGTGAGCTTGACAAAAGCAACTTTGACAATGCATGGGATGCTACAATGTTGGAAAAGATGTTGACTAGTAAATCCACAACTATATATGTGGCAGAAATGGACAAGCAGGTGATAGGTTTCTTGGTGGCGGAAAATGACATTGATGAATTTAATATTAGCCGTGTGGTTGTGACGCAAGATGCAAGAAATCACGGCATAGGTACTAAATTAATAAATCATATTGAGCAAATTGCTACTGAAAATAAAATGAATGTTAGCCTTGAAGTTAGTGTCAACAACTTTACAGCAAAAACATTATACGAAAAGCTAGGCTACATAACTCGTAGGATTAGAAAGGAATACTATAAGGACAAAAGCGATTGCTTAGAAATGGTTAAACAATTAAGTTAATTGTATTCATCTGGCAAATCGTTTAACAATAATAATATATGCTCGGAATTTAATATATGGCTAAATATTTTTTGAGCTATATCTAATGTGTCTACAATGTAGGCACATTTTTTATTGGTGCTAAATTCGTTTGCCAAGGTTTGTGAATTAACATAAACTAATTGAAAGTTATTCAATTTGCTGACAAGTGCTTTGCGATTGGTTTTGCCAACAATGATTGCAATATCACTATTGTTATTAATTAGTGATGATAATTCTTGGTTCAAACTATATTGCATTTTGCCCCCCTCAATTATTCCGGGTGTGCACACAACTTTAGTTTTATTTATTTGAGCTAAAACCTTGAAAGCCATTTTAGCACTATCTATACTACAGTTGTAACTATCATCAATGATATCAATATGCGATTTTATGTATTGTAGTCGATGTGGTGTTGGCTGCAAATTAATAATTGTGTTGATGCAAGAACTGATATCAATATTTAAATGAAGGGCCATGCTAAGTGCTAGCAAAATATTAATAACGTTGTGCTCGCCTAATAGGTGAGTGTGACAAGGGTAAATATTATTGTTGTAATGAATGTCAAAATATGTTTGATAATTGATTATATGAATATTGCTTGCATATAAATCTGCGTTACTAAATATCGAAATGCTATATTTATTTCCATACTTTTCATTGTACATTTTATGACACAATTTATTATCGATGTTGTACACACAAAATCCTTCTTGAATGTAATCAGATAATTCCTTTTTTGCAATATACACATTGAGTTCATTTTTAAATGTTTCAATATGTTGTAATCCAACACTTGTTATTATGGCTTTAGAAGGATTTACTAATGTGCACAACTTATTAATATCGCCAACACTTCTTGCGCCCATTTCACAAATAAAAATTTGGGTATCAGTTGTAATGAGATTGTTGATTGCATTTATTGCGCCTTTAGGAGTGTTTTCATTTTTTGCTGTTGTAACAACATTGTATTTGGTTGAAAGCAATTTATTTAAAATTTCTTTGACAGAAGTTTTTCCATTACTGCCAGTGATTCCAATTACAATCAAGTTTGGATTAGAATTTAACTTATCAATTGCACTTGTTAAATATTTATGGTTAAGAGTGTATTTATAAATATCGATATAATCTGTTAGCAATAATGTTAATGGTGTTAATGCAAGCAATATGAGTGCTGTTAAATTGTTGATAAAATATAGAGGCAAACATATAACAAGATTAAGTCCAATTAATCTAAAAATTCTATTGGTGAAAATGAATTTAATTTTTTTCTTTTTAAATAAAAATAAAATTAAAATAATATAATTTAAAATAAAAATAAATAAATTAAATATAAAAACATTAAAATTTATGCTTAAATTAAGTGTGTTTAATAATATTTGAGCGATAATTA
>JAZUAB010000063.1:0-2408 GCA_045637745.1 Candidatus Onthoplasma sp.
GCACAAGAATTAATAAAAAATAATAATTTAAATCCATATCTTATGAGTTAGAAAAGATATTTAAAATCTCAAAAAACCGATCTTTACAATGCTCAATTATAAAAATCATTGATTTTTATAAAAAAATATTGTATAATATATATACAAAGTAAATGAGGAATATTAAATTCCTCATATATGCCCCAGTAGCTCAGTTGAATAGAGCATCCGGCTTCTACCCGGTCTGTCGGGGGTTTGAGTCCCTCCTGGGGTACCAAATAACTTAATCATACAATCGCACCAAAAGGTGAGGAAAGTCTGGACTCCATAGGGTAAAAGTAATGGGTTAAACCACCAAGGGCGACCTTAGGACTAGTGCAACAGAAATATACCGCCCAATAGGGTAAGGGTGAAAAAGTGTGGTAAGAGCACACTCGATTTGCGGTGACGCAGATTTGCTGTAAACTCTGCTTGGAGCAACACTAAAAAGAACCATAGCTGACCCGGCTGTTCAAGGTAAGTGGCTTAGATAGATGATTGTTTAAACAGAATCCAGCTTATAGATTGAGTTAATTAAAAATCTTTAGGAGAACATATATGAATAAAAATATCGCTTTAATTATTGGTATTTGTATCATGTTAGCAGGTTTCTTTATAGCAACTCCTTTGGCACCGGTTACCTTTTAGCTAATTTGTATTTTTACTGGTGCGATTTGGCTATGGATTACTCATTCAATTGAAATGGGTAGTATAGTAGCTTTATCAGCGTTGTGTTTAGTACCTGGTATAACAACAGCCGCAGTTATAACCGCAGCATTTGGTAATACTACTATTTGGTTTTTAATTTTTAGTATGGTATTAACTTATGCACTTTCATCATCAGGTGTATTACGACGAATAGCAATTTATTTTATAGACAATCCAATAGCAAAGAAAAATAGTTATTGGTTTATGGGTTGTTATTTCTTAGCTATTTTATTGCTTGGTAGCGTAATGTCTCCGACGGTTACTTTTATTCTATTCTTTGGTCTTATTAAAGAAATTTATGAATTGCTGAAATTATCTCCAGGAGATAAAATGGCACGCAATTTAATGATTGGTACAGGATTCTTTGCTTCTATCTCTTGTGCGATGACTCCTATTGCTCATACTTTCCCATTAATGGCTTTAGGATATTATGAAGCAGCAACTGGCGTAGCTATTTCTTATTTTGCTTTTATGACATATAGTGTGCCGATTTGCTTATTAATCGCACTTGCCGCATATTTAATTTTAATTGCGGGTATTAGTAAGGAATTTGATTTCAAGTCTATTCATTTTAATCGTACTAAGTGGACTTGGCAAGAAATAGTAGCTTTATTAGTATTTATCGCAGTCATTATTTGTTGGCTTGTTGTTGGCATTTGGCCTACTGTCTTTGCAACTTTAAATACTCTTGGAACAATTTGGCCTGCTTTAATTGGCATTATTATACTTATGGCTTGCGGCATCCTCAATATCAAAGAAGGTTTCACTAAGGGTGTAGCATGGCCTGCAATTTTACTTTGCGGAACTACTCTTGCTCTTGGCAAGTATGTTACTGCAACTGAATTTGGCGTAATTACTTTAATTAGCTCTTTGTTTGTAAATATTAATCCTGTATGGATTTTATTTATAATTATTGTGTTTACAGTAGTTTTGACTAATTTAATTTCAAATATTGTAACCACTACACTATCTTATAATCTATTTGTTCCAATGATAATGGCTAGTGGCATGGTGTCACCTATTATTGCGACTATTCTAATTGGCATTGGTGCATCTTTAGCATATGCCTTACCTTCTTCAATTGCACATATCGCTCTTGCCGGTTCTTCTGGATGGGCAACTGCAAATGATATGATGAAGTATGGTACAATTTTATTAATTATAAGTATCATAATTATGGGAGTGATTATTTTACTATGACAATTGAGTCTTTAAGAAGCGAAATTGATAATATTGATGCTGAAATTGTATCTTTGTTAAATAAAAGATATAATTGTTGTATCGCAATTGGAGAATTAAAAAAGAATAGTTTAATTCAAGTATTAGATTCTTCACGAGAGCAAAAAATTATTGATCGTTTAAATACTATGTCAGAATACCCCGGTATGGTAGAAACATTATGGCCTGTAATTATGGAGTATTCTCGTAATTTGCAATTTAATCTAAAAAATTAAATTTATTTGATTTTTTATAAAAAATATGTTATAATATATATGTAAGATAAATAAAGACGAGTTCAGCAATGTTATAGATAGATTGCCAATCCGTAGGTCGTAGGTTCAAGTCCTGTCCTCCCCTGCCAGAGTTCACCTGGCAAGGTGGCGTAGGTGAACTACTGAGGGAGCTTCGGCTCCCAATATAGGGGAGTAGCTCAGTGGTAGAGCAACGTTATATCGAAAAAA
>JAZUAB010000064.1:0-1753 GCA_045637745.1 Candidatus Onthoplasma sp.
GGAAGGTGTTGATTACCAACGCCTCCCGCTTGGGTGATTTTTTTGTTATTTTTTTCTTAGTGCCGAAGATTGTGCCGAAGGTTTAATTACCTCTCTCAAGTCCCCATAGGGTAGGCGACCATGTCGCGACCACGAGTGTAGATATAGAACTTATCTATATCATAACTATGGTATTCTATTTATCCGCTAAGTTATTGCTTAGCAATTTGATTGTCTTGGTTTAGAAAATATTAGGGACAATATATGGCAAAAAATATTATTTTAAAAAACCAAGAGAATCAATATCGTGTGCCAATTTTATTGTGAATAATTCAGCACCTACCTTATTTAAATGAGTACCATTATAAAAATTTGTTGTATCATAACACATTGGAATATCATTATAATCCAATATTGGAATAGTAAAGCGCCGAGCTATTGTATCATACATTTCATACATTTGTTTCTCATTAACCATTTTATCTCGTACTTCATAGTAGACTGGCGCGTAAACAAAAATCACTTTAGTTCCTTCATGCGTTACTTCATTAAAAAATTCCTCAAATATCTTAATTGCATTGGTGTCACACGCGCATTCTACTTTATCTTGTTTTGCAAGTTGAGAGCCATTCCATTTATCCCATCGCCCTAAATATCCTTTTGTTAAATACTCAAAGTAATGTCCTGTATTATCATGGAAAAGTGCTTCTAAAAGCACCTCTTTGTATCCAATATATCGATAACATGGACAATATTTCTCCATAAAAGAAAAATTTTCATATTGGTCATATTCTAATATTAAATCTTTATCATAAAAGAAATATGGAAAGAATTGTTCGCGTTCGTATCCATATGTATAACCCATTGTTCCTAAGTCAATGTTTTGTATTAAATATAAAGGTGTCCCATGTAATTCACGATATTTCTTATATTTAATAATTTGACGATTAATTGCACTTCCATCTATTCCTAAGTTGAAAGAATTAATGTCTAATATAGAATCTAATATCAAAGGGCTATATTGTGTCCATGCTCGCGAACTGCCATTTACTACCAAATCATAATCTAAATTACTATTATATACTTGGTTCCATGCAGCATACATACGATTCTCATTGTTACGAAGACGCCATGATAAAAACGAGTCAAAACCAAAAGCACATAATATAACTAAGGCTGTGAATAATAATATTTTGTACACAAACTTTTTCATACTTAAAACTGGAAGTAAATAAATTGTGGAGTATCCGTCTTTATACTAAGATAAATCATCAATATTAGCAGCAGATACAAGCTCCAAAGCATCCATCGGCATTTGATAACAGATAGTTCAAATGGATGTTGTCGGTTTCTAGAGAACCATTCTACCAGCAATAATAACCCTATCGAAAATGCTAGTGGAATATAAAAATATTGTCCCATCAACATTGGCACACTTAGCAATGATTTGCTTAAGATAGTCAATACAATATCGCCAAACTGTGCAATATTCTCTGCTCTAAATATTATCCAACCCAATACTGCCAATGCAAAAGTCAATAGCATTTGTCCTGCTTCTTTGAAGGAAGGGAGGAGCTTGGTTTTGATTGTACCATCGGGCAAAGTGACTGTCGCAACCGTGTCACGATAACGGCGGTTTTTATTCATCAAGAGCAAAGGAACAAACAATAATGCGTGATATGCCCCCCACAAGACAAATGTCCAGTTTGCTCCGTGCCAAAAGCCACTTAGTAGGAAGATAATAAAGGTATTGCGGACTGCAATCCATTTTGTA
>JAZUAB010000065.1:0-3775 GCA_045637745.1 Candidatus Onthoplasma sp.
TAGTAAGGAGCTTATAATGTCAGTAGATATAATATTTAAAATAGCGGCAATAGGGCTTATCACAGCCATTGTTAATCAAATTCTTAAGCATTTAGGCAAGGAAGAGATTGCATCAGTTACAACTCTGGCAGGACTGATTATATGCATATTAATGGTGCTAGATTTGGTGCAAAGTCTGCTAGATACAATTAAAAACTTATTTTCGTTTTAAGGTGGTGTATGGATATTGTAAAAGTGGTGGCGGTTGGCTTAATCACTGTAATAGCCAGCATTATAGTCAAGCAAGTCAAGCCTGAAATTGCCGTATTAATTAACATTGCAGGTAGCGTTATAATTATAGTTATGGTAATACAGTTGCTACAAAACGTATTTGGCAACTTTATGAACATATTTGACAAAACTGGCGTAAGCAATTCATTGTTTGTTCCTATATTAAAAATAATCGGAATAGGCTATTTATGCGAATTTGGAGCCAATCTATGTGTAGATGGCGGATGTAATAGCATTGCAGATAAAATATTGTTTTGTGGCAAAATTTCGATATTGATTATTGCTTTGCCAGTTATAAACAGTGTGATTGATGTTGTGCTGGAGCTTATATGATAAAGCGAACACAACCAGCATATATAAAGAGATGTTGCATACTATTGTTGATTATAATTTCATTTTTTGCAGTGGTAATACAACCAACATATACCTATTGCGCAAATGCTAGTTTACTTCAGCAAAGTGAAGACTTGGGCAAAAACGTTGAAGATTTGATTTCTGATATAGATTTTGATGAAATAAATGCAGTTATTAACAATTTTGATGATAGTCAAACCAAGATGTTTTCAATAGGCAACGTAAAGGACAAAATAACCGCCATAATTAATGGCGAACAAGCAGTTAATTATTCTACACTGGCGCAAGTTATAATGCAAGTATTTATGCAACTGATAATTGAATATGTGCCTATGTTTGCTCTTATTGTAGGCATTGGCGTGATAGCAAGCCTTTTAGGTCAAATAAAAAGCAAGTTTGCTGAAAAATCAGTAGCAGATATTGTTCATTTTGTATGTTTTTGCTTAATAGTTGTGGTGATGGCAACCAGCATTAAGCGGTTAATTGCTAGCACAACAGATACATTAAGCAATATGGACGGCATTATTAATTCGCTATTTCCAATAATACTAACATTGATGATCGGTATAGGGGCTGTGTCAAGTGTTGGTGTGTTTCAGCCAGTATTAGCAATAATGAGCAATATTGTAAGCAATATTATGATAAAAGTGATAGTTCCAATATTTATTTGTAGTTTTGTATTAAATATAATTGGGCATTTATCTAGCAATATTAAATTGGACAAGTTTAATTCATTTTTATCTAGTCTGTTCAAATGGCTAATTGGTATAACATTTACAATATTCTTTGCAGTGATTTCAATACAAGGCATTTCAGCAGGCAGTTTTGACTCTGTTTCACTTAGAACAGCCAAATTCACTATTAGTAGCTATGTTCCAGTTATGGGCGGATATTTATCTCAAGGTATGGATTTAATTCTTGCTAGTGGTGTTTTGATTAAAAATTCAATAGGTTTGGTAGGTATATTAATAATCATTTCATCAATATTATCGCCAATACTAGAAATTATTGTATTTAGTTTAATGCTAAAGGCCGTTAGTGCCGTGTTGCAACCTCTTAACAATAACCGCATTACTAATTTTTTACACGCGACATCTAAAACAATCACAATGCTATCAACTTGTATTATAGCAGTAAGCTTTATGTATTTCTTATCAATAGGAATGTGTATGGCTTCAGCAAATGTTGTATAAGGAGATAATATGAATACATACTTATTAACCATTCTTGGAGTAATATTATTGGGGGTAATGGTAGATATAGTATTGCCTAGCGGAAGCACGTCAAAGTACATATCAGGCATATTTGCAATATTTGTATTGTTTACCATAATATCACCAGTGCTAAGTTGGATTAAAAGTGATTACACGTTAAAGGACTATTTTACCAATACTGAAATACAATTGGATTACAAACTATTACACAGTATGACCAACTCTAGAATAAATGAAGTAGAAAACGATATTGAACAACAACTGAAAGATGGCGGATATATAGGGGTTGATATAAGCATTGAATTTGAATTAGAAGAAAACAGTGTAAAAATAACGCAAGTTTTGGCGGATTTGAAAAATCTAGTCATTAAACAAAATTCTGAGAATATAAATAAATATGTATATATTAGACAAGCAGTTCAAAGCAATATTGCTGTAGCCGAGGAGGTGATAACCTTTTGTGAGTGATAAGCCAAAGAGTAAATTTAAGTGGATTGAAAAACTAAAAAATATCAAGCATATTGAGATATACATCACGCTTATATTTGCAATAGTACTAATACTTATATTTCTGTCGTCCACAGGTGGCAGAAGCAAAAACTCCAACAAAAGTTATTCCAAATCTATAACAACACAAACCACGGTTACAGGCTATGTAGATGATATGGAAACAAGGCTTGAACAGATATTGTCTCAAATACAAGGCGCAGGCAATGTAAATGTTATGCTTACATTAGATATGTCAAATGCAACAGTGAAAGATAATGTAATTGAAACCAACTCGTTCCCAGCAATTAAAGGCGTGGTTATTGTGGCTAATGGAGTTCAAGACACCTATGTCAAAATGAATATACTAAAGGCGGTGCAAGCAGTAATTGATATATCTAGTGGTAGCATCGAGATATTATCTAGCAATTAAAGCCTTAAGAATATTGCATAATACAAACGAAACTGTAATATACATATGAAGAAAGAAATCAAGATTATAAAAAGGAGTTAATTATGTCAAAGAAAAAGAAAATTATTGTATTATCAGTTATGATTGGATTATTGGTTATTACGGGATATATTAATGTAGCATTAAACAATTCGTTGTCAACCACTAAAACAACTACAACAACACAAACATCTGCAGTAACAGAAAGCTTTTATACTACATATAAAACTGAGCGTGAAAGCACACGCAAACAAGAGCTTCAGTTCTATGAAGCAATAATAGCAAGTACAACATCTTCTGCAGATGCCAAAAAGGAAGCAGAACAGAATAAACTAGACCTTATTAACCAAATGGAAAAGGAACTAGTAGTAGAAGGAATTATTGTAGGCAAGGGATTTGATGACGCAATTGTTACTCAAAGTAGTGCTAATGTTAATGTATTTATCAAGTCGCCTGAATTAAATTCTAGCGAAGTGGCAATCATTACTGATGTAGTGCGCGAGCAATTAGGCGTGGAAATTGATAAAATTATAATAATTCCGTCAGAATAATTGCAAACTAAATATATTTGTGCTACAATATTAACGGAGAAAGAATATTATGGTACAAAAAAAGAATAATGGTTTAAACAATACTCACATTAATAAGAATATGATGTTATCTATTGTAACATTGGCTACTAAGGAAATTGCCGGAGTGGTAGATGTAGCGCAACAGCCGTTCCAAAACATTAAAAAGGTGTTTTCACAAAATGTAGGTGACGGCGTAAGCATTAAGTTTACACAATTAGGTCTAATAGTAGATGTGTATATAATAGTAGAGACTGGTTATAGCGCTAACGACATAGTATATCGTGTGCAACAAAACATCAAGAATAGTATAGCAACTATGATTGAGTTGCCTATTAAGGCTATTAATGTACATATAGTAGACGCTGAAAAGCACCCACATAATTAATGTGGGCTTTTTCACATATAAGGAAAAGTTATGAGTAGAACAC
>JAZUAB010000066.1:0-4178 GCA_045637745.1 Candidatus Onthoplasma sp.
ATTTATTTTTGGCAAATAAGCATATAATATTATTTGTAATTAAATTAAAAAAACTCACATACTTGTAAATTCTGCAGTGTGTGAGTAACATTTTAAAAATATAAAAAAATCCGCACCGTTCGGTTTGGATTAGCCATATTGGCAGGGGTAGGTAGATTCGAACTACCGCGTGCAAGAGTCAAAGTCTTGTGCCTTACCGCTTGGCGATACCCCTATAATATGGTGCGGATGAAGGGACTTGAACCCCCACGGTCGCCCACCAGATCCTAAGTCTGGCGCGTCTGCCAATTTCGCCACATCCGCATTGGTGACCCATCCGGGACTTGAACCCGGGACACCATGATTAAAAGTCATGTGCTCTACCAACTGAGCTAATGGATCTTATCACCAAATATGCCAATGCATATTAAAACAATTATGCAAATCACATATGGTTGACTTTGTCATTATACTATAAACAAAACAAAAAAACAAGCATTTTTTCAAAATTTTTTAATTTTTTTTAAAAATTTTTACTTTTATGCTTGTTTTTAGCGTATTTTAGCGTTCTTTTGCTTGTTCGGACTTTAGGAATTTGTAGCACAATGTGGTAAGTTTTATATTTCCAGCCTTAAACTCTTGTACAAAATCCTTGATTGCTGGAACATACTTATTAAACTCTCTTAAATATCCTTTGCGGTTTGCCCACATTACAGCCTCATATTTACATTCATTGTTATTACTGTCAAACACTGCTTGCATATGCTTAATATAATTACAATCTTTAACCTCTATCAAGCACCTTAAATTAACAACTGGATCGCCAGATTTTATAATAGCATTTAAATGGCGCTTAGCATTGCAATACGCCACAGCCAAAAACAAAAAATTTTGTTCTGCATCACCATATTGTGCAACAATCTTACTGTGTGGTTCAATATCAATACCCTCCACATTTTGAGCCGTCTTTAAATTATACTGTGGATCTTGGGTTGCTATAATTTTATCTAGATAAGGCTGTTTGTTTAATCCTTCAACCTTGTTTCGCCTAATATATTGATATGCAGTGCAAAATCCGCCTTTATCAAGTATTACTTGACCATGCTTATTTACATACTCTTCAGCAAGGCTATCTTTAAGTTCAACGCTTTTGCCCGCATAAATGTTATATTCTACACTACCTAATTCAATAATCTTATCACGATGAGCTCTACAATCTGCGCCCTTGATTGTTCGAGCAAAATCATAATTTGCTTCCGCGTCACCATATTCTAATACAACTCTTCCGTGCGCTAAAACATCAATTTCTTTGGTTACGCGCAACATTGTTTTTGCAAATAAATAATTTGATCTTGGATCTCTCGAATCAATAACCTCTTGACACAATTGTTTGAAAAAATCACTTACTCCATTTTTTTGGTACTCATTTAATGCATAATTAATATGTCTTGACACTAAAAACTTTTTCATCATTTAACTCCGCCGATATTGTAACACAAATTTGGAGTTTGTCAATAGGCTATTTCTTTGTCAATTGTTCATTTATCAACTTAAGCATCTTTTCTTTACCGGAATTTAAATCTAATTTCTTTAAATTCGCTATCATTTCTTTAGTGTTTGGCAGTGCCAATTCAATACTCTTAATTAGGCTAGACGGAGATAATTTAAATTCCTCTAAAATCCTTGCGCAACCTAATTTATAAAAATATTGAGCATTTTGAACTTGATCGCCCCGTGATTGAGAATTTTGTAATGGAATTAACAACATTGGCTTGTGCATATATGCACATTCAAACACCATTCCCGCACCTGCGCGACCAACAATTAAATCGCTAATACTTAATAAATATGGTACATTGTCCGTAATTTCAATTTGATTATAATTCTCAGCCTTACGCTTAGACATATTGCCTTTACCTGTAATATGAATAATGTTATATCTAGAACATAATTTATCTAAGTCTCCCCATACCGCCTCATTAAGCACCTTTGAACCAGAACTTCCGCCTATAATTGTAATTGTAGGCTTGTTTAAATCTATATTCAGTTTAACATTTGCTTTAATGTTTGAATATTTAAATGCGTCGGAAATTACCGGTCCAGTATATACAATGTTTTTCTTAGAGTTTGCTAAATGCTCATAATTAACGCACATAATATTACTAAAATGTTTTATTATTTTGTTTGCTAATCCAAAAGAATAATCACTTTCGTGCGAAATTATTGGAATTCGCAACTTTCTGCCCGCAATACATACAGGCAAAGCCACAAACCCACCTTTTGAAACAATTATATCTGGCTTTTGTTCTTTTAATATTTTTTTTGCCTGCTTAATTGCCCTTACCAATTCAAATGGCACTTGCAAATTAACAAACACCTTTCCCCTACGCAATTTAGTGGCTCGTATTTCAAAATATTCAATTCCAACGTTTTTTACTTTTCCCTTTTCAATCCCGCCCGCACCAATATACATTAATTTATGCTCTTTTAGCTCTTCCGCTAAATATAAGTTTGGCATTACATGCCCTAATGTCCCGCCACCAGTAAAACAAATCTTTTTAGTTGACTTTTTCATAAATATACCTCAAAAGTATTTTATGCAAGTGTATTTGATTTTATAAATAATAGTTGTCATTTATGCATAATAAAAGTCGAGAAACACAAATATTTTCTCAACTTTTAAAACATTAATAATATTAAACATTCAAGTCGGATATAAGTTTATTTATAGATTTTTCATTCTTTATTTCTAAAGGCTTATTGCTAATTGCACACATCTTGTTAAACATTTCTTCAGCCATATAAATAGTAATATCGCTTGGGTTAATATAATTATGTGAAAGGTCCATTGCTCCCAATGCCGTTTCCTTGTCTGGATTCTTGATTGAAGCATCTATTTGATTGTAGGTATGGGCATGTAATGAGGTGTAAATTTTTTCTCCTCCTCTTAAAATATGACTTGCTGGCGCTCCTTTATATATATCTTCAACCTTATCTACCCTAAACAATTGAATTCCGTGTTGCATGCCAACATCACAATAATAATATAGCATTATTTCATAATTGCCATTAGTTAAATTCACCCTTTTAACTTTTACAAAATAGCCCATTTTTAATTGCATTTTCACATCTTCACTATGCGATAATGTAGTGTCAAACTTTGGTTTAAATAAAGTTTTAGTTACTTTAATTTGATTACCATCTTCAACGGTATTATAATTTAGTGTTGCCTTGTTACGTATTTTCATATGTTTTTTAGGAATTGTTAATAACGCCTCGGCAAAATCTTCATTAATAACAAAATTGCTTTGTTTGTCTCTTTCGGCATAACTTAAATTATTTCGATTTAGATGAAATGTATTTAAAGTTCCCAAACTTCCATCACTAACATTAAAAAATCTATACCCATCAAATCCTATTCCTTGTGCAAGCAATCCAGTTTTTTCAAGATTGATATAATTTAATAAAAATTGAGCCACCACCAATATGTCTGGCAAGTGCCTATGCTTTGGATTGTTTGATTTTAGCATACTTTTATTTATCTCTATGCGTTGTGAAATCAATCTGTCTCCTGACTTTATTGTATTATTTTCAATATTAACATACAATAAATAATCTAAAATATTCTTACGCTCAGCCGAAGTTAAATTATTAGTTGTTAAGATATCATTATACTGCCCTTCAATCATATCAATGAAATTAACTAATTCATCTATCTTCTTGTTCATCAATTCGTATGTTATCATTTTAACATTAATGTCAGTAGAAGACCCATTGCACAATATGTCTATATATTCTTTTCTATAAGTTTCATAGCGTTGTTTGTCCGCAGTAGATAAAACTTGAATATCCAATGAATTATCTGATTTAAGTACATATCTGGAGAATTCATTTCTCACACATTCAAACATAGCTTTGACAAAATCTATCTCTGAAGAATATTCAGCCTTGTAATTAGTATATATTGCTTTTAACTTTGCCACTGCCATATTATAACTTTGATAGTTACTTGAATGGATATTTTTAATATCAATATTATCGATTTTAGACAAATCAAAATATTGTCTTTCATCCATATCTTTAGCAAAAATGTCCAAACCAATCAACTTTAATTGCTGAACCATATCAATATAATCATTATTTTTTTGCAATGCCTTAATATCAACTTTCATAACCTTATTATAGCACAACTTTATTTT
>JAZUAB010000067.1:0-32738 GCA_045637745.1 Candidatus Onthoplasma sp.
TGGTACATATAACTTTAGTGCATTTGTAATGTCTAATAAGGATGTTGAAGGATATGTATTGATACAAAATGGTGGCGATTATTCTACAATTGCTGAAATAAGCACAACTCAAGAAGCTAATATTTGGCACTATATCAACACAACGTTTACATTAAATGCAACTACAACTGTGAGATTTGCATTCTACGGAACAGACAATGTAACACATTATGTGGATGATATTGTATTAACAAGAGATGGAACACAAACACTTGTGACTATTAGTTATACAATTGCAACAGCAACAATAACATTGCCATATCTAGCAAAAGAAGGATATACATTCTTAGGCTGGAGCGCAACTGAAGCTGGTTCAAGCGGAGCATTTAAAACAATCTCTGGTAGTGACCTATTTAATCTAAATGTAACTAAGCTATACGCTCAATTTGAGATAAGCAATCCAGCAACAGTGATTACACCTAAACAAACAACTATTGTCTATGGTGGAAATGATGCTACATTGACAGCAAATATTCACACAACAATACTTGATGCAAATGCAAGCTATAAATGGTATCGTTCAAACAGCGAAGACTTTGTATGTGATAGTTCTACATTGATTGCAAATGCAACAGGTAAAACCTATACACATAGTGCAAGTTTATCTGCTGGAACATACTATTATCGTTGTATGGTCACTACCAACACCACTGCATACGCATCTACTATTGCTATAATAATAGTAGGTAAGGCTGATCCAATACCAGTACCTACAGATATTATGAAAGATTATCAATATGGTAATGACACGTCATTTAACACTGCTGGACCAACCTATACAATAGCTAGTGATGGCGATATAACATTCTACTACTATGCATCTGGTGAAACAAGAGCAAATGCAAAAGAATGGAAGAATATGACCAGCACAACCTTAAATGTTGGAAAATATTATATCTATGCGGTAGTAGATGCTACCAGCAATTACAATGAATATACATCTGCTGACGACACGTTTAATGTAACTGAAGGAACAATTACAGTTACAATATCTTCAAACGGCGGAACAAGAGCCGAAAAGGGTATGGATATAAGCTATACAAAGGTATACGATGGAACGGCATTAGATGGATATATTCAAGCAAATATTGCACATACATTAAGGTATGGTTCGACAACAAGCTATACTAACACAGAATCTAGAACTGCCAACTCTATATTCAATATTGCTACTATCACGAATGTTGGTTCAGTTAAATACTATTTTGAAGTATCGGCACCTAACTATATAAGTGTGACTGGCAGTATTACATTGATAATAGAGCAACAGTCTCAACAAGTTATCTGGCCAAGTAGTACACCTATCATCTACAATGGTACAGATCAATCTAGTCTAATTAAACCATATATTGAAGTAGGCAACAAAACGATATATTGTGATGTTACATTTACAATTGGCGGGGTTGTTACACCATTTGTAAATGCTGGAACATATACAGCAACAGCAAGTTTAACCAACGGCAACTATAAGTTGACTGGCATCACAAATAATGTTACAATCAACAAATTGGCTGTTGAGATTACTGCTGAAGACAAACCAATAGTTTATGGCTACAGCGCAGTAGACTATACACACATTGTAAGCAAAGTGATTCCATCAGTGGATGTTCCTTATACTGTAGAATACAAAGTATTTGACGGAGGGACTGATGTGACTGCATCAATCTCAACATTGGATGTGGGAACTTACATAATCCGACCTGTAAGTTCAACACTATCGGCAAATAACTTTGATGTAACATTTGTTGACGGAACATTAACAATAAGTGCGCAAGAAATTATTAAACCAACACTTGATGATAATTACACATATACCTATGATGGAGCTGAACAAAGCGTTAAATTGATTGGATTTGATTCAAGCACAATGAATATTAGTGGTGAAACAGCGACAAATGCAGGCACCTATACCGTTGTTATTGCATTAAAGGATAAAACCAATTATATTTGGGCAGATAAAACTAAGGATGACGTTAAGCTAAGCTGGACTATCGCACAGGCTGACATAAGTATGGCAACAATTGAAACAATTGCTGACCAAACATATACATCTGAAGAAATAAAACCAACACCAACAGTAAATCTTGGTTCTAAAACATTGGTGGCGGATATAGACTTTACATTTAGTTATGCTGACAACATAAATGTAGGTACTGCAACAATCACTATTACAGCAAAAGAAGGTGGTAATTACACTGGAAGCAAGTCAACAACATTCAAAATTACCAAAGCAAATGTTACAATCACTGTTGGAGATATCACAATGCTTCGCGGTGAAACAAAAGAGCACAATGTAACGCTAGACTATGTTGGCACATTGGCTAATGCTTTAAGTATTAGCGGAGCTGGAGAAAATGCAACAATCACAGCAAGCGCACTAACTGATCAGTCGGCAACATTAACAATTGTTGCAAATAAGAGTGTAAATGCATTAGAAATTACAGTAACATATCCTGGAGATAATAACCATAATAGCGCAAATGCAACATTTAACTTGACAATCGAATCAGTTAAAGTTGCGGTTGATGCTAAAGATACTGAAGGTGGAAGTGTTGATTTTAGTGTAACAATTGATGGTGAGCGTACTGATGAGCTTATTGTTGGCGATACAGTTACCATTGAGATAACACCAGATGACGAATCTAAGGGCTGGTTGAGCTATCAATTTGCTGGTGGTAAAACTATATACAATACTGGAGATAATAAAATATTTGATAACTATAAGCATACGGAAAAAATAACTTCAGATATGGTTAAAAACAACCAAGTTCAAATAAATGTTGTGTATGACACAATTTCAACAATTGGCGTTAAGTTTGAAGGTGATGAAGGTTCTATCACTTATGCAGATGTGCAAGTATCTAGTGAAAAGAATGGAAACGTAGTTTCTCACGCTTATGACAACTCAACCGGAACAATTTCTGTATTTAGCACGGCTGATACATCGGTGATTGCATCAGTTGACAATGATGGCAAAGATCAATATTACGCTATCAAACAAGTGAAGGTAAATGATGAAGTATTAGCATCTGGTGCAACATTAAGTACATTAATTCATCCAGAAGTAAATAAGAAATTGGTTGATGGCGATACAATTAAATTTGTATCTGCAAAGGTATATAATGCTGAACAAAAAGCATCTGGTATTGCTACAGTAACAGTAGAAGACCCAAGCAACAATTGGACAGTTGAAATTAATGAAAAGCCATACATAATGGAAGACGCTAAAGTAAATATCGTTGTATCTGGTGTTAATGCAGATACACATAGTGTATTAGCGGTTACAGTGAATGGTGTTACTACATCAGTCGACCAATTGGGTGCTAAGTGGGATGCTAACACTAACGTTTGGAGCGACCAAGGATTTACTAAGGGATTATCTGAGATGCAAGTAGACGTTCGCAAGAAGTTGACTGAAACTACATTTAATATTGACTGTAACGCTTATAACTCTACAGTATTCTTACAACACGAAACAGGCTTTAAGTATAGTTTGACAGATGGTTCATTAGAAGAAACTGGGGCTTATTCATTATATGAAGGCGAGTGGCAAATAGTTATTGAACAATCATCTGGAATTAATATTATTGTCATAGTCGATGGCATTGAACAAGGTGATGAATTTACTATTAATGGAGATACACAGACGGTAGATATTATATTAGAAGAGTAAAAATTATGACAGCGCGATTAAGGCTAAAGGTTAAGGGGAACCTTTAAATAGCTTAGAATCCAACCTCTAAGCATTGCGTTATGCCTTACGCAAGGGACTTATTGCTTGACCCTGACAAAGCGATAGCGCCGAATCTGGTGCTGGGCGGACTATGGCCTGTAACTATAGTAATGAAAAAAGGAAGAAGCGCAATCTTCCTTTTTTTATGCACATTTTAATATTTTATTGGTTGCCAACCTTTTTATCATATAAGTATTTTAATCTTGAATATTGAAGTTTAAGTTTTAAGTATTTCTCAGTTTGCTCTTGTTGAACTTTTTCTTGCATTAGTTTAAGAAGCCCTTTAAACATAGCAAAAATATCATTATCTTGAATACGAGAAGGCAGGGCAAAAATATCTACAGTTTTAAGCTCGTTTAAAGGTCTAAGTGCAAACTTTATGTTTTGCTTAAGTATTGGTTTTGCTATAATATCATTTTTCATAATACAATTATTGACAGCGCTTTTACTTTTATACTACGAAAACAAAAAAATATATATTATCATATATAATAATGTGCAATTGTATCTATATTCATCACAAGATTTAATAATTATGTCTGGGACTGAAGTGCATAATATCAGTGCGGGAATTTTTAATTTAAAATTGCATCAAGATGAAAATGTGATTATATATCCTAGCAACGACTGCGGTAGCATAATTTTAAACAAGCAAATTCTATTAGACCAACAACACTCTCAATTAGAATACCACGTTTTAAATGACAATGCGATACTATGCGAAATTAAACCTTTTATAGCTAATACTATACCCGCCAAGTATAATATTAATAACAGCGAAATATCAATTTATTCTAGTGGAAAACAATTACATATATTTTATAACCATAAATACATTGGCGCTATTAATGGCAATATCACAGATATAGTTTTTAAAAATGTAAATGAAAATAAATTAGGATTAATCGTATGTGAAAAAAACATCATTTTATTTAATGATGATATTATACATTGCTCAAGTTATATTGACTACGAAATAAACAAAAAATTTATTCAAATATATGCGCATATACCAAATGTGTTTAATGTGGGTCAATTAATCAAGTATGAATTTGTTAGTCAAGAGATAACCATTAACAATGTGTGTGATAGAGGCGATGAGCAAAAGCATACTGGAGCAGAGTTTGCTGTTATATATTTTTTGGATGCAATTAAGTGTGGAAGATTTAAATATGCGCAAAACAAGTTAAGCAGGGAATTAAAGGCGACAATAGATGAGGGCACACTAGAACAATATTTTAAAGCCTTTGATGAATTTGTATATTTGCAGGAAGAGGATTGTTATATTACATTAAAAAACAACAAAGTGACGGGAATATATCACTTTGTTGTTAAAAATAATTTGATTGATAATATTTATTAGTACTATTCTTCTTCAGGTGTAATACGCTTTATGCTATCAAAAGCCTTGGTTAACATACAGTATACAGGATAAGAAGTTTCAACTACAATAATTGTAAACAATAACTCGGTTGTTGTTAATGAAACGTAAGTTAACATGTTTGGCAAGAATATAATAATACTTAATGCCAAAGCGGCCATTGAGAACATTAATATTCCACGTAAGACATTGTATGGTCTACACAAATTAAACAACACTATTAATCCGGTGCAGGTTATGACAATGGATGCCATTGTCGCAAGTGTAAGATTTGATATTCCAAATGCATATTGATAAATGTAAATAGCAACCGCGTTTAACACCAACGTTAATCCTGCGGGCAAAGCGTTTTTAAGTAAGTTAGATATAAATTTTCCTTTAATAATATTGTGATTAGGTTGTAATGCTAGGAAGAACGATGGCAACCCGATTACAAAATATTCTAACACCATAAATTGTACAGGACTAAATGGATAGCTTTTACCTAATATTAAAACTATTACAGACATTATAATTGTAAACAATGTTTTCATTAAGAATAATGATGACGATTTTTGAATATTATTTACAACTCTTCGACCTTCTGCCACAACGCTAGGCATTGAGCTAAAGTTACTATCAAGCAATACAAGATGTGATACGCTTCTGGCAGCATCACTACCCGCGGCGATTGCAACAGAACAATCTGCTTCTTTAAGGGCTAAAATATCGTTTACACCATCACCAGTCATTGCAACGGTTTTACCTTTAGCCTTAAGGGCTTTTACGAGAGTGGCTTTTTGTTCTGGTGTAACACGACCAAATATGGTATATTTATCGGCAATTTCTACAACTTCTTGCTTGGACATGCCTTGCAAACTTATATAATTATCATAATTGTCAATTCCTACGCGTCTTGCGACTTCACTAACAGTTACAGGATTGTCACCTGAAATAACCCTAATATCAACAGAATTTTCTTTAAACCATTGGATTGTGTTTTGAGCATCTTTACGAATATTGTCTTCTAATAAAATAAATGCAATAGGAGTGGTATTCTCGTTAGAGAATGATTTATCGCTTTCAACCAACATCAAAACTCTAAATCCTTTAGATGCATATTCTTCAGCCTGACGTTTAAGCGATGCTGATGGGTTTTTGGTGACATATTCGTATGCTCCAATTTTAAAACTTCCAACTCTATTAAATGTACAGCCCATAAATTTACGCTCGGATGAGAACGGTATTGACTTGTCGGCATTCATTGAGCCTTTTCCAAAAAACGATTTTAATGCGATAGCCGTGTGATTTGCTTCATGGAAAGCGCCTACAATTGAGGCTATAATTTTAGTAATATTTTTATCATCATATTTGTTGTTAGAAATGTTAACCATCTCGCGCACTTTCATAGAACCGTCAGTTAATGTGCCGGTTTTGTCAAGGCATAGGACGTTTACGCGGGCAAGCATTTCAATGCAATATAATTCTTGAACCAAAGTACGCTTTTTGGCAAGTCGCACAACACTAACTGCAAGAGCCACCGAGGTTAATAAGAACATTCCTGCAGGAATCATTCCAATAATACTACCAGTTGTTTTGGTAATGGTGTGATATAAGTCACCGTCATATACCTTATGATTGTTAAAGAACATTAACGTGCCTAAAGGAATAATAATTATACCAATCAGCCTAATTATAAATGTTAAGGATGACAATAATTCGCTTTTAGGTTTGGAATATTTTTTTGCCTTACTAGATAGTTTTTCAATATAATTAGCGCTACCAACCTTTTCAACTTGGGCTTTACAAGTGCCACTAGATATAAAACTTCCAGCCATAAGCGAGTCGCCAACATTTTTGCGAATTGGTTGAGCCTCACCTGTAAGCAAACTCTCATTCACCTCAACACTTCCTTCTACAACAATACTGTCAGATGCAATTTGCATCCCGGAAGCCAATATTAATATGTCGTCAACAACAACTTCTTTTTTGTATATTTCAATTTCTTCACTCTCGCGCAATACTTTAGTGAAGTTTGAATTTGTTAATGTTAACTTATCGATGGTTTTCTTTGCCTTAATTTCTTGAATTATACTAATCGCGGTATTTGCAACTACAATTATCATAAATATTGTATCTGAAAATGACCCAACACACCATAATGCAATGGCGCAAGCTAGACATATTAGATTAAAGAATGTGAAAATATTGCCAAGAAAAATCTTTAAATAACTTTTAGAAGTTTTGGTTTCAGTGGAATTAGTAAGCCCGGCAAGAGTTCTTTCCTCAACTTGAGATTCTGTCAAACCGACATTTAGATCTGGCGCGATATGAGCATACTTGGGAGCTCCGCGTTTAGATTTAGAAGGACTAGTCGACTTTGATTTATTAAGCTGTTTAACTGTTGGCTTCATACAAACCCCTTTTAAATAATGTATTATATATTATATGATAACATATTAAGATTAATAAAACAAATAACTAAATAAAAAAGTACAAAATTTTAAACATTTTCATATATACTAAAAGGAGTGTGCATGGAAATAAACAATATACAAATACGGTTAAACAGTCTTTATCCTGAAATTGTGGAGGCTGATAACAACCCTCAAACAGTAGGAATTTTAAAAGACTTATTGTCATCGCGAGATGGAGAGATGTCTGGAATAATGCAGTATATTTACCAGTCTAGGTTAGCGTTCAAGGTTGAACCTGAAGTTTCACAACTTCTAGAAGAAATCGCTGTAGTAGAAATGGAGCATATGGAGCTATTGATGGATGCAATTATTGCATTTGGCGGAACACCCAAATATGACAATGGCAGGGGTCAAATGTTTAATGCGGGGTATGTTAATTATACAACCAAATTAAAAGATATGCTAGAAGCAAATATGGCCGGAGAAGATCGGTCGATATCGGATTATACCAGAGCGCAAAAGATGGTAAAAAATCAATCGTTAAAAGAATTATTAAATAGAATTATTGAAGATGAAAAATTGCATTTAAATGCATTTAAAACAATATATAAAACGGTAAAATTTCTATCAGTATAAAAACAAAAAAAATAAATAATTATTTAATATAATAATACCATAAAACAGTATAAAAATTAATTTAATTATTTATTTTTTTATTTTAATTAATATTTTATAATTAATTTATTTAATTTTGCTATATTTCATTAAATCTTGTAATTTGTTTTTACTGCTTGCTAAGGCCAATATTTGATTGGTTATGGTGGAGTTCTGCTTAATAATAATATTATGTTCATTATCAAATATATCTTTAGTGCATATGCGTCCAATTATAAAATTTTCTTTTTTGTTTAAGGGGCTTATTGAAATTTTATTAAAAGATGAAAATAGTTTAGGTAACACTTTTACTTTTGTTTGGTTGTCCTTTTTGCTTTGTATGCGGTATCTAAAATTTTTTATATTAATTCGGTCGTTAGTATAATATACGACAATTGAGTTGTTGCTACACGATGCAACATCATTAATATCAATCAATTTTTGATTGTCTAAAATTAAATTTTCTATATTATATTTGTCGCTAATAGAATAGTCTGTGACTATTCCTAAATATTCACCTTGTAACGAGTAAACTTTCACATTAATTGGTAACAATAAATTAGAACCAATAGGTTCATTTAAAGATATTGTTAAAGTCTGCTTATTTTTAATGGTAATGGCATGCTTGCCGATAGTATAAATGTTTTTTGGTGTTAAGCAATAACAGATATCTTCCTCGTTTAGAATTTCGAAATGTTTAATTTTCTTCTTTGCCTTATCAAAGTAAGCTTTGTTAATGTTACCAAGCAGTTCTCCATCATATAGACTTAAAATTGGTTTTTGTAATAATTCACTTAAATACATAACGTTCTCCTTACAACATTTATATTAAATAATGATGGTGATAATGTTGTCTAATGCTGTCAAATTAAATATTTAAATGTAAAAATAAATAATTTTGTTTGCTTTTACGGTGACAATTATTATATAATTATACTAATAAAGAGTTATAATATTATAAGGGGAATAGGGGTATATGAAAAAAAGAGTGTTATTGACGCTTGGCTTGCTAAGTGTATTGATGCTTGGTGGATGTAAGGAAACTGAAAAGAAATTAGGAACATTGTCGGCACCACAGCAAGTATCTGTTCAATCAAACGATGGTAAGAGTTTGATTATTTTTGATGAGGTTGAAAATGCTCAATATTATAATATTTATATCAATGATATGTCGATTACTGTAAAGGGAGATGGTAGTGGAACGGTAGAGTTTGATGCATCTAAGATAATTAATTTACCACAACAATATACTATTAAGGTAAAGGCTGGAAATAAGAAATATTTTGACAGCCAGTTTTCAGAAGAGTGTAAATATAACCATACCGGAACTTTAGCTTCCCCTGTGATTACTATTGACGGAACGATTTTAAATTGGAACAAGGTTGAAAATGCCGACTTTTATGATATATCTGTAACATCATTTAATCCTAATATGGAAAACGTTTATACATTCCCTATAAATACATTTGATTTTTCCAACTTGTTGACAGCCAAAGGCGAATATTTGTTTAAAGTTCGCGCAGTAAGTGAAAATAACAAATATTTAACTAGCAGTTATTCTAATCAAATTAGATATAATAATAGTATTACATTGACAACTCCATATAATTTACAAACTCATTATGATTTGTCTTCGAACGAATTGTTATTAAAATTTTTATCTAGCAAAGATGTTGACAACTTTTTGTTAAACATTGAGGGGGTTAATTATAATTTAAGTACGACATCAACATTTTTTATAAAAAATGATTTTAAAAATAAATACACAATAAAATTAAGTTCATTTATGTCGAGTAAGGGAATTGAATTTAATAGTTCAAAGAAAGTAAATATTAGCGTTAAAGCAGTTTCCACTCAGCAATACTTGTATAGTTCAGAGTTTTCTGAAACTATTAGTTGCGGAAAGTTTGAGATGCTTCCAAAGCCACAACTTAGTGTAAGCAACAACTCAAATATTGCAACACTAAAAATACAATACGGCAATAAGGCATACAATGTTGCAAATAATTCACAATTTTTAAGCGGATATGCCATATACTTAAATGATGTAAAATATAAAACTCTATTTAAAGATATGACAGAGGTGGAATTGCCTATTGATGTAATCGGTTCTAAAGGAATTAGAGTTCAAGCGATAAGCAATAACAATAATTGTTATTCCTCTAATTTGAGCGATGTTAAATATATTGAAGCTGGTTTGCCAGCATTGTCTGGATTAACAATAACATACGATGCTGGAGTTGTAACTTGGAACAAGATTGATGATGTAACGGCATATTATGTAGAAATATCTAATGATATATTTAGATATCAATCATATTTTGATTCAAGTGATGAGGCTAGAATTGAAATTTCAGATATTTGCGAACCAAATAATTATAGTGTAAAAGTAATTGCATTTAAAGATGGATTTAAACAATCTGAAGCAAGTAAAAGTATAACTTATACATTACAACTTGATGATATTACTGGTGTTGAAATCCGTGAAATAGGTGATGTGAAGTATTTGTATTTTAACGAAGTGGATAATGCTTATGGGTATGTTGTGTATGTCAACGATTTGGTTGAAGATGAAGTGTTTAAATCATCACCAATTAATATAAATAAATATATTAGCGATGCATCTAGTTATAACATTCAAGTTCAAGCTATTTCAATTGCAGAAGATATTATGTTTAGCAGTGAATTATCTGAAGGGGTTTTGCTACAAAACATTAGAACGTTATCAACACCAACTTTAACAATAACTAATGAAGACAATAAATATTATCTAAACATTAATGTCAATGAGTCTGAGACTGCTCTTGCATCAGGCTGTGAAATTTGGATTAACTATGTATCAATAGGAATTCAAGAGTTTAAAGATGGTCGTATTGACATAACCTCATATTTTGCTAATGCAGGCGAATATAATTTTAAGGCAAAAGCAATAGCAAATAATGGAAACTCTTATGTTAAAGATTCTAATATGGCAAGTATTAGCAAAACGATCAAAAAGCAACTAGATATTGTACAAAATGTGGTTGTAAAGGAGATAAAAGAAGAGAGTCGATATATTCTAGAATTTGACGAACAAACTCTTGCGGCTAAATATTTAGTAAACATTGTAAAAGCAGAAAATGATTCATATAATGTTGAATTCGAGATTGAAAGCGGATATGCTGATATTACTCAATATGTAAAAGAAAATGGTGCATATAAAGTATATGTTAAAGCAATTGCTATGGATTCGGGTGTATATGAAGATTCGGCAACCAGCGGTAATCCTTGTAGGTTTGAAAAAGGATTGACATTGCCTTCAGTTCAAAATATAACTGTGACAAAATCTGGTCGAAGCATTAAGGCAACATGGGATGTGGTTAACTATGCTATAAAGTATCAAGTAAGTATTGAATATACATCTCCAAATGGACAAAAAAATGTAATAAAATCAGAATCTACTACCACAACAAATTTAGAACTTGGAAATGGCATTATTGGCAAGGAAGGGGTGTACATAATGCACATAAAAGCCATTGGTGATGGTGAAGCATATGAAAATAGTCAAGAATCTTCATATTCATACACATATACAATGGAAACGCAAGTTGACTATGAACGCAACAAAGCATTTATATATGGAAACACTTATAATTATCACGTGACCACTATTGATGAGTTGAAACATTTGTTATGGTATCATTATTTATATAATGATGAGGTGTGGACATATAATGGCTCGTTAAATTATAATTTAAAAATATATTGTGTTCAAGATATTGACACAATGGCAAGCAAGTATAGCGACACACTTGCGGATGAGATACGAGATGTGCCTACAAAAGTTGAAAAGATGCAACATATAGCAACAAGATTAATGGCAGAATATCCAGAAATGGCTTACTATACTTTGGGTGACAATGGACAGCCTTTCTGCGCAAATGAAAAAACAAATGTTTATTTGTTTAGATATAAAGATGAATTACAAGCGAATAAATTAGATAAAGTTGCTATTAATGAAAAAATATTTAATAACAAAGTGGAAGAGATTGATGGTTTTGAAAAGCGCTCTAGCAATTACGTGTTTACAATAGACAAACTTGCAAGTGTAAATGTAACTACAAGCGAACAATTGTTTATGGCAGTGCAATATAATCGTCGTCCAAACTTTGTCGGCGATAGCGAGGTGGCGGAAGTTGTGTATGAAAATGCAAGATTCTTGTTAAGGCAAATATGTAGTGATGATATGACTGAGTATGAAAAAGCAACTGCAATATATGATTTATTGACTAGCCGTGTGCTTTACAACAATAATGTTAGCGTTGGCGACCCCGATGAATTAATTTCAGGCGTTATGAGAGGAAATATTAAGGATTTCTATCTAGAAGGAATATTGTACAATCCTAAGGAATTAAGCAACGGGCTATTTACAAGCATAGAAGACCTTAATGGGTTAACAGCCGTGTCAAGTGGATTCGCAAAAGCATATTCGTTGTTATGTGCTATTGAAGGCATTGATTGTATTAAGGTTGACGGCACTACTAAAAACGGGAATAGTTCTTGGAATAAGGTATATTTAGATATAAATGAGTCTGGAACAAAACAATGGTATGCGATTGATTTTGTAAATGCTCGCACCAATATTACTTATAAAGGACAGGAATATCAAGTTGCATCTCACAGTTATTATTTGGTAACAGATGCATATCTAAACAATCAATTAAACTCACAAATCAAGACTTTGCACACGCGACTTGGTGCCGAAACGATTGATTTTAAATATTCGGCAACCACAACATTTGATTATTATGCGAATGATATCGTGTCTTGTAGTTATAAGGCAACGATTGGTGGGACTATTGTTACAGAAACAATTGTTGAGGACCATAAGGCAACCACAGAAGATGAATTTAGACCATTGATTATATCTGCGCGCATCAATTCGGGTAAAAAGCATAATATTGTAATGGAAATAGATACTACTGGCGCCCTTATAGGGATTGAAACATTAAAGAATAATATGACAAGTAGTTATATTGGCAGTGCGAATACAGTTATGCAAAATAAGGGGCTAGGTGGAACATATCAAGGAGATTTCACGGTGACATATATTGGACAAATAATCTTGTTATGCTTTGTTCCTAATGGAGTATAAAATATAGATGCATAATTAAATGATAATAGCGTAATACTAACACTAATGAAAAGTGCTAGTAAAATATTAAACGAAATAAAACAAACACTGCACTTCAGCGCCGATTTTAAGGTGAGAGAAGTGCAGTTTTTTGACACGCAATTATTTATTGTGTATTTAGCACCACTTACAGACAATAATTTATTAAATGAAAGTGTGATTAAGCCACTTATTGAATTTAATGAGAATTTGGATGGTGATGTTTGCAGTTTTATTCGGGAGCAAGTATTAGCCAATAACGAGGTGCAAGAGCAAAGTGATCAAAATCAGTTTGTTACCGAAATTTTAAAGGGGCGCGCAGGGATTATTATTGATAAAAGTGGCAAAATGCTCACTTGCGATGTTGAAAAAATTGTTGTACGCCCTATTCAAGAGCCACCAAACTCGGCTGTAATCAAGGGTCCACGCGAGGGGTTTAACGAAAGTATTAAATATAACTTATCGTTAATAAGGCACAAGCTTCCAACACCCAATTTAGTTATAGATTCGTTTTCTATAGGCAAATATACCAAGACTCAAGTTGCAGTAATATATCTTCAAGATATCGCTGACAAAAATGTGGTGAAAGAAATTGAACGCCGAATATCAAAAATTAATATCGACGGAGTGGTTGATAGTTATTACATTTCAGCATACCTGCAAAGTAAACCGAATTCGATATTTAAGCAGGTTGGCGACACTGAAAAACCAGATATACTGGTGAGCAAAATGCTAGAAGGGCGCATAGGGATTGTGGTTGATGGCTCTCCAATAGTTCTTACATTGCCATTTATATTGGTTGAGGATTTGCAAAGTAGTGACGACTATTATTCACAACCCTTAAAAGTAGCGTTTTTACGAATTTTACGACTTATAGGTGTAGTGTTGGCGGTATTGTTGCCGGGAACATATGTGGCAATACAACTATATCATTACAAAATATTGCCAACCGAGTTTTTGATAACCATTATGGACACCACTCAGGGCATTCCGTTTACGCCGTTTACAGAGGTGTTGTTTATAGTATTATTATTTGAAATTTTATACGAAGCGAATTTGCATATGCCACAATATATGGGTATGGCGCTTAGCATTGTGGGGGCGTTGATATTGGGTGAAACGGCTGTAAATGCAGGGCTGGTTAGTCCACCTGCGGTTATGATTGTAGCGCTTAGTGGATTGACTTTTTATGTGGTGCCTAATCAAGCATCGCAATTTTCAATGTTGCGAATTTTGTATATATTTATAGGTGCAACCCTTGGTCTGTTTGGAATATTGGCATTTAGTGTGTGGGTGGTATCATATTTAAGTAGTTTTGACACGTATGAGTCGGCTTACTTGGGGCCGGCAACACCATATATTAAAGGCGATATGAAGGACTTTTTGATAAAAGCACCATTGAATAAAATGAAAACTCGCCCAAGGAGTATTGCCAATAATAAAAGGAATAGGACAAGACAAAAATGAAAATGACATATAGACAAGCATCAATAATAATATTTTATATGCTGGTAGCGTTCAAGGTTTTATCGCTACCTAGTCTTGTGTATCAAACGTGCAAAAACGATGGTTATCTTGCGGTGTTTATAATGATGGTTGTGGATGCGATATTGTTATGGGCGTCATTAAAGATTTTAAAACAGGCTAAAGACAAGAATATATATGATTTTATAAAAGAACGTACTGGCAGTGTGGTGGCAAAAATATTTGTTATAGCAGTTACACTGATTCCATTAATTCATTTGGGAATAAAAACTAAAGGACTTGAATGGTTTTTGGTCAAAAACTTATATACCAAATTCGAATGGTTCCAATTTGCAATCCCTATTGCCCTTATTACCTGCTATATGATATATAAGGGTGCAAGAAATATAGGTAGGGTTAGCGAATTCTTTGTTTGGATAATAATATTCGGCGTGATTGTAATTATCATTAAGGGTTTTGCATCGGTAGATTTAACATTCTTTTTGCCGGTTTTAAGTAAAGGCATCAAACCGATATTTAAGGCAATATATGACTATTTAGCGTGGTTTGGTATAGGTGGTGAACTTTTATTATTTGCTGGATGTATTGACTTTAAAAAAGAGAAAAGATCAAGAGTGTTTTTGTATTCCGCCGTTGCTATAATTTTAGTGCAATTAGTGCTTTGGAGTTTTTATGGTGCTTATGGTATAATGGCTTCCACTCATAACTTTGCAATATCAGACATTAGTCAGATTTCAAATGCAAATATGGCGTTAGATGAGTTGTCTTGGCTGATTGTTACCGTATGGGCTATTGCTCAAATATTGCACGTGGGTATATATGGCTATTTGTTTTGCAGAGGCTTGCAACTGATATTTAATATTAAAAAGGATGCAGTTGCGACAATCATATTGTTTGTTTTAATTATTGTGTGGATTTTTTGGGGAGAACACACAATTGCACTTGAAAAATTATTCTTACACAAATCAATAGTATGGATAATGATTGTTGGTCAATATCTAGTGCCATTAATTATATTTGGATTAAGTTATATAAAAAATAAAAAAGAAAATGTTAAGTTTGTTGACAAGCCAAATAGTGCAAGTGGTGATGAAAAAGATGAAAATCTTAACTTAAAGCAAACAAATATAACGACAACCCAAAAAGGCAAAAGGGGGAAATATGCAAAAGTTTAAACAAATATTTTCTCCGCGCAAAATGATTATTTGGGTAAGCATTTTTGTGCTAATAATATCTTTTCAATATACTAATCAGCCGGCACAAAGCCAAACTCAAGCAATTGCCACCGCTTTAGCAGTGGAGCAAACCGAAGATAATATGATTGAAGTTAGTGCGGTAATTTTAACTCCAAGACCAGCATCAACCAGCAAGCGAAAGGCATATACTGCAAATGGTTATGATATAACCAATGCAATTAACAATATATCTTTGCAGGTGGGCAAGCAAATTGGTTTTGGTCAATGCGATATTATGGCTATTGGTGACAAATTATGTGAAACAAATGCCCTAAAGGCGCTGGATTATTTAACTAGAACTAAACGTGTTGGACGAAATGCTGTTTTACTTAACTTTTCGGGCAAAACTGAAGATTTTGCAAACTGTGTGGTGCAAATCAATGACAACCTTAGTTTAAAAGTATCCGAAATTATTAATTTTAACAAGGAATATATTGTGGCAACAGAAACCAATATTGAAAGTTTTTTCAAAGGTTACTACGGCGACCTAGGTGTATCGACTATGCCCAAAATTAAAGTAAGTGAAATAGAGTCTAGCAATGCAATACCAATTAAAGTAGATGATAGTTCTTCCGAAGGAGCAAGTGGTGGCGGTATTGACGAGGGTGCTAGTTCTAGTAGTGGGAAAAGTAAAGAATTGTATTTTACCAATGATGGAACAACATCAATATTTAGAGATGGTAAAAAGTTTACAGAAATTCAGCCAGAAGAAGTTAAATACATCAACCTTTTGCAACCTGAAAATGTGTTGGGAACATTTATATTGGAAAATGTAAATAGCGATTTATTTGAAAATGCACGAGTTGTACTTGATTTAACAAATAAAGAAATGAAATATAAACTTAATTTTGATAACGGGAAACCCAGGATTAAATATGATATTCAATTATATATTATGATCGATGAAATCATTGAGGCAGAAAAAACTGAAAATCTTCTTCACACCGAAAACTGGTTTGTAGATGACAGTGTGGTAAGTGGATTAAAAAACAAAGTTCAAGAAAACCTTGATATTGTGGTGCAAAAGTTAAAAGATGACAATATGGATATAATTGAAATTTATGACAAGTTCTATAAGTTTAAAAATAAAAAGTTTGAAAAATTCCTCAATTCACTTGAAAACAAAAAAGACTTTCTAAAAGATGTAATCTTTGACTATAAAATTACAATCCATAGTTCGTATTAAAATGACTTATTTCACAATCTTTAATTCAACCCTCAATCTATTGACATATTAGGCGCATTGTGTTATACTGAATTGTATAACAAAAGAGGGAGGAAATAGGATGAAAAGGGTTTTTGGGGTTCGCGAAAAGGTATTTGCCTTGATATCTCTATTTATAATGGCTGTGCTATGTATTGTTAGATTTGCAATTGCATTTGCAAGAGAAAGCAATCTTATGAGCGAAATAACAAAGAACGAATATGTGGACGAAGCCATAAATTTTGGCGGTCTTAACTATATGAAAGTTATATTAATCGCAATGTTTTGTTTTGCTATATTATTATTGTTGTGTTCGTTCATATATTTATTTGTTAAGAGCGTAAATGCTAAAAGAGGAATTATATTGGTGGCAATGGCAGTATTGTTATTGGCTACGACATTCTTCTTTATAGGAAGGTTTATTTGTGAGGATCATTATTCTAAAGCTATATGGCTTACAGATAATTATGAGAGAGAAGCCTTATGTGAGCTTGGCGAGGAATTTCTTCGAAATTCTATATATTTAATTTTCGGCTTAATTGCATCAATTGTAATGCATTTTGTGTCATTTAGTTTGTCAAATGACTATCTAGAAGACAAAGAAGACTCCGAAGAGAAGAATGGGAATGATCAAACTACTATTTCAGAAGAAGAAAAAGTGTTGAGTGAAGAAATTAGCAAGCTAAAAGCAAAAATTAAAATTAAAGATTTGGAAAGCGAATATTTAAAATTGAAATCACAGTTAGATGAATAATAAATTTAAAAATAGTGGTTAATTGCCACTATTTTTTAAAACTTGTTGACAAAAAGATTTGTTAGTGGTAATATGTTATTAATGCGGAAGCAGAAATTTAATAAATTATAAGAAGTAATTTTAAAAAATTACGATTGATTAACATCAATCCTTGCTAATGCAAGTTTCTTATAATTTTGAATTACGTCAGATTATGTTAAATGTGCGTAAACGCCCGCTTACATAATCTTCCTAGTATTATAAAGACTATGAAGATGTATCAGTAGTTTGTTGTTTTCATAAAGGGAGAGTGGTCGCCGATTGAGAGCCACTTATGTTCAAACAATAAATGAATTTCAACATTGGAGTTGCTTTGCGGTAAAGCCAATAGGTGTTAAGCAAAGACGGACAAAACCGTAAAAATGTAATGAGGTTTTAATAAATATGAAAATATGAAAGTGTGAAGACGCTACGCTTATGAAGTGTGCTGACGCACGTTGAGGAGTGTTTTATTAAAATAAATTTAGGTGGTACCACGAGTGATTTCGTCCTATTAGATTAATCTAGTAGGATTTTTTTGTTTTTAAAAGGAGTAATTATGAAACAAGAAATTGAAAAAGTAAGTCTTGAATTTGATAGTGAGATTAAGGAAGTGTCAAGTCAAGCACAATTAGAAGAATTAAGAGTTAAATATCTAGGCAAAAGTGGTAAAATTACCGCTATTATGCCTATGATGAAAACTGTACCGAACGAGCAAAAGCGTGAAATTGGTATGCTTATCAACGAATTAAAGAGTAAGATTGAAAATACGGTTGTTACTATGCAAGAGGAATTTAAAAACCGTGCAATTTTGGAAGAAATCAATAATGCAGAACGCATTGATATTACACTGCCTGTTGACACAAAGGTTGGTTCACTTCACCCACGAACAATAGTTCAAAAGCAAATCGAAGATGTTTTCGTATCTATGGGTTTTGTTGTAGAAGAAGGTTATGAAATAGAAACCGAATATAACAACTTTGACGCAGTAAACGTGCCAAGCAATCACCCAGCAAGAGATATGCAAGATACATTCTGGCTAAATAATGGCCAAGTGCTAAAAACTCACACATCAGCGGCTCAAAATCGCATTTTAAAGAAGTACAAAAACAATATGCCAATACGTGCCATATTCCCTGGACGTTGCTTTAGAAATGAAGAACTTGATGCTGGCCACGAAAACACATTCTTCCAACTTGAAGGCATTATCGTTGACGAAAACGTATCGGTTGCAAATTTGATTTATTTTATGAAAGAAATGCTTTCACGCATATTCAAAAAGGAAGTTGATGTGCGTCTTCGTCCCGGTTTCTTCCCATTTGTGGAACCTGGCTTCGAAATGGATGTTAAATGCCCATATTGTGATGGTAAGGGTTGCAACGTATGCAAGCAAGGTGGCTGGATAGAACTTTGCCCATGCGGAATGATACACCCTAATGTATTAAAGGAAGCGGGCATTGATAGCGACAAGTTTAGCGGTTGTGCGTTTGGTCTTGGTCTTGACCGTATGGTTATGATGACAATGGGCTTTAAAGATATTCGTGACTTAAATAGTGGAAATCTTAAAATCTTCAAACAATTTAAGGTAGAGAGGTAATATATGTATATTTCATTAAATTGGATAAAGGAATTTGTTAATCTTGATGGAATTGAGGTTGATGAAATTGTTAAACGTTTTGGTCTTGCTACTGCCGAAGTGGAAGGCGTGGAATATAAGGGGCAAAACATTTCAAATATTGTGGTGGCGGAAATTAAAAGTGTAGAAAACCACCCAGATAGTAAAAAATTGCACATTTTGCAAGTTGATGATGGGCTTGAAAACTTAACACAAGTGGTTTGTGGCGCGCCTAATGTGCGTGTTGGTATGAAAACCGCTTTTGCACGTGTTGGTGCGCAAGTGCAAGATATTAAAATTGGCAAAGCAAAGCTTGCAGGAATTGAAAGCTTTGGTATGTGCTGTGGCGAAGATGAAATTGGTATTGGTAGTGACGATTCTGGAATTGTTGACCTTGATCCAAGTTACAAAAACGGTACTGATATTAAAGAAATCTTCCCTATTGATGACGTGATTATTGAAGTGGATAACAAGTCACTTACTAACCGCCCAGATCTTTGGGGACATTATGGCATTGCACGTGAATTTGCCACAATTTTTAAACGTGATTTAAAACTAAATATTCCAAGAATAGATTTAAGCCAATACAACAATCTACCTAAATTAGATGTTAAGGTTGAAACACCTGATTGTTATCGTTATAGTGCGTTGAGTGTGGATAATGTAACAGTAAAAAAATCACCACAAGTTATGAAGATTCGTTTAAATTATTGCGGAATGCGTGATATTAACTTGCTTGCCGATATGACTAACTATTTGATGTTGGAACTTGGTCAACCAATGCACGCTTTTGACAATAATATTGTTAAAGGGGTTCGTGTAATTACTACTAAGGAAAAAACTCCAATGCTTACACTAGAAGGCGAAGAACATATTGTAGACGAGAATTCTACACTTATTTGTGATGAAAGCTATACCCCAGTGGCAATTGCTGGTGTTAAAGGTGGGTTAAAGTCGGGCATTAGTAATGAAACCAATTCGTTATTGCTAGAAAGTGCCACATTTAGTCCTGTGGCAATTCGTAAAACTAGCCGTAAAATAGGCCTTATTACAGATGCAAGTTTAAGATACGAAAAATCACTTGATCCAGAAATGACCACTTTAGCAATTGAAAGGCTGGTATATCTATTAAAGAATATTGATAACGGAATTAAAGTAACTTCAAGTTTGACTGATTGTTATAATTATAAATATCCAACTAATACAATTAAATTAAGTGCCAACTTTATTAACAAGCGTGGCGGTGTAAATATTGCGGTTGAAGATATGGTTGATATTCTTGGTCGTCTTGGATTTAAGGTGCGTGGATTTAATGATGAACTTGAAATAACTGTTCCATCATGGCGTGCAACTAAAGACGTGTCAATTAAGGAAGATTTGGTAGAAGAAATTTTGCGTATGTATGGTTATGATAATATTAAGCCTGCCACTATGAATATGCCACTAAACCCAGTGGAGCAACTACCTATTCATACACTTGAATATAAAACCAAAAGATTGTTGGCTGAAAAGTACAATTTAAACGAACTTCATTCATATATCTGGAATTATAAAGAATTTAACGAAGATATGGGGATTAAACAAGATAGTTTTGTTGAGCTACTAGATAGTTCTAATAGTGGGCAAAGCGGACTTCGTAGTAAGTTGATGCCTACAATGTTAAAATTCTTCTATGAAAACAAAAATAATTTTGATGATATTAGTATTTTTGAAATTGCTCGTACCGCTGAAGGATTGAACGAAGACAAATTAGCGGTTGAAAAGCGCAAACTTTCAATCGTACTTGCGTCAATGACAAAGAGTGAAAAGGAATTATATTTCACATTAAAACAAATCGTTGAAGATTTAAGCGAACTTACACAAACCAAAGTTGAATATAAAGTTGATGGAAATGTAAGCGAATATTTACATCCGGTAAATTCTTGTAATCTACTAGCGAAAGGTGTTGTGCTTGGCGAAATGGGGGGGATTCACCCAAGTGTTGCTAAAAATCTTGACAAACGCTTTAATATTGTTGGGCTTGAAATTGACCTTGATGAAATGTTAAACCATGCATTAGGAATTGTTAATGCAAAACGCAATATGATTTCTAAATATCAAGCCAGTGACCTTGACTTTAACTTTGTTATGAGTAAAGATAGAGTTTATGGTGAGCTTGAATCTGCTTTAAGTGAATTCAGATGTAACTATCTTCTTGAAATTAAATTAAAAGATATCTATATCAATCAAGAAGTATTGCCAGATAAAATTAGTTACACAATGGCAATAAAGGTCACTCCTAAGGATAGAACTTTGGAAGCAAGTGATATCGAAAAATTTAGCAAACGTCTAATAGATCATATGGCAAGTTTTGACATTGCTTTGAGATAATTTAAATGAAAAAATCACACCATCTCATATAATTTAGTGTGATTTTTTAATATCTATTTTTACAATGGATATTGACAGGCTTGGTATTGTGTGATATCATAAAAACGATGTTTAAGGAGAAGGTATGATTAGAAGACCTATTGTATATACAATAAGAGAGTTATCAACTTTTGACGATGAAAATCAACGTTGCTTAATTGCTTATTTTGTTTCTAGGGCATATGTTACACATTCTGATATTACATATCACAAAACTGGTGCGGTAGTTAAAAAGCATGATATTGACTTTTGTGATACTATTTACACCGATTTTAAAATAAGTCCTATATGGTTTGTTGAGGGTGGAGGTAAAACAGGGGTTTACCAATCAAAAATATTTAACGACTACGCGTCTTGCAAAAAATATGTGGACGAACAAAATAATATATATTTTAAAACCAATTATTCAACTATGCCTAGACGTGTAGAATTGCATAAACAAGCGCTTGAATTTTGTACGAGGTTAGAAGAAAAGTATATTCCATTAGAAGAACGTCAACAAGTAAGCGAAAGTGTAAAAAATATATAAGGAGAAAATTATGGCAAAGAAATTCCCAATTAGATTTGTTGCTAGAGCAGTTATAGTGGATGGTAAAACTGTGGCATATTTTGTATCAAAGGCGTATTTGTTTGAAGAAATTAAAACCTATAATTCAGATGGTAGTATGGATGAGAGGTTTGAGGTAGATTTTGTAACACCGATATATAATGAAAAATGCGGGGTGGAAAATTCGCCAGCGTATAACAAGTATTATAAGAAAAAGGTTTTTGAGAGATATGGCCAGTGTAAAAATTATATTGACAGATTGCATAACGATATTTTAATTAAAGTCGTAAGGACATCAAAGCCAGCCAATGTGCAAGATGATATTAGACAATGTAATAAATATTTTAGATATGCAACAAAGTTGAGTCATAAGTATTGTGAAAAAGAAGATGAGAATATAATCAATAATTTATAAAAATACTTAAAAATAGCACAATTTCGATATTTTGCGCTATTTTTCTTTTATTTATTTTTAATTAATTTACTTTAATATTTAATTATGAAAAAATTTAAAATAAATAAAATTAATTTAATTAAATATTTTTTAATATTTATTATGTTTTTAGTGTTGACAAATGCCAAAGGTTATTCGGTTTCGCCATTTAGTGTCGGGGCGTTATTTGCGCTTATGTGGTGCGGACTATATTTGCCTGTGATTGCAAGCGAATATTTGTTTGCAAATATAATATTGATGAACAAAGTAGCAGATATTTATTCGGCGATTACAACTGTGTTTATTTTACTGGTTGTTTACTTTATTCATAAGCGAATTAAAAAGCCTATGAATGTAATTCTGGTTGGTGTGTACACATTGCTTAGCCAAGTGGTGAGTTTGTATTACATATTTAATACGGGCGATTGGTTAGATTTAATAATTTTTGCCGTTGTGACAGTTATGTTTTTATATATCTCGGTCAGTATATTTCAATTATTTATTTTACGCGGAGGGATTTATAAACTGACATTAGATGAGAGTGTATGTATGGTTGTGTTTATATGTGTGCTGTCATTTGGCTTTGCGGATATATACATTTGGGGTTGCCCAATATATAAATTTATAGCGACGCTAGCAATATTGTTGTTTGCGGGCAACAACAAAAGAGTGGAGTCTGTAATTGTTGGTATATCAATTGGGCTTGGGGCTAGTATTGTTGCTGGCGAATTGAGTTGTGTTGGTGAAATGGCGATAATCTCGGTTGTTGCTAATATGTTTGGGTGTCTACACAAACACAAGACAGCAATAACGATGTTGTTGGTTGGAACAATTATTCAATTGTATTTTGTTGGTCTAGAATATAGTGTTGTGTCTTCGGTTTTACCTATAGCATTTGCAGCAACTTGTTATTTAATTTTTGCTAATGTTTGGTTAAAAAAAATATATACAAGCAATTCGAATAATTCGGAATTAAGCACACGAAATGTTGTGGGGTGCGCGAGGCGGAAGATTAAGCGTCGTATGACTGAGTTGAGCGACGTGTTTGCGCAAATGAAACAAATACATCTAAAAATGATGCAACAGGGATTAACAAGAGAGCAATTGTCATCTTTAATTTTAAAAGAAGTTTCAAACAGCGTGTGTAGCGAATGTAAAAACTTAAATAATTGTTATAGAAACAATATTAATAATAAATCTAGTGTTGATACGTTGGTGGACATAGCGGTAAAAAAAGGTAAAATTACAATATTAGATTTGCCATCCGCAATAGCGCAAAAATGTGGAATGGTTAATATTTTAATTGGCAAAATAAATATATTGATTGAAGAATATAATGATAGATTAACTTTGCTTAAAGATATAAATGAAGTAAAATTTTTATTGGCGGAACACACTGGTGCGGTTTCCCAACTATTATTAGATTTATCTCAAGATTTAGACAAGGATATAATGTTTGACACTGAACTTCAATGTAAAATTATAAATGGGTTATTAAACAAAAATATTATATGTGACGAAGTGCTTATATTTAGTCAAAAGGGCAATGATATTTCGGTTGTTGCCATAGTAAAAGGTGATGGGGCTTATAACCCTGCGCTTGAAAGGATTATAAGCAAGGAGATTAATTTGCCAATGGTGGTTACTGGCGTGGAACCTACCGAAATAAATGGTTATTATTCGGTAACGTTGTCACGCGCATGTAGGCGGGATGTTGTCTTTGGAATAACGAGTAGGACAAAAACCGGCTCAACGAATTCTGGTGATAGCCACAGTTTAATTAGGCTGGGGAGCAATAAGTATCTTTTGGCGCTATGTGATGGTATGGGAAGCGGGGAGCGAGCAAGAGAAATGAGTGCTTTGACAATGGCGTTGGTGGAAAGTTTTTATAAAGCCGGGTTTGATGACGGTTTTGTTTTAAATAATATAAATAAACTGTTATCTGTTAATAGCCAAGAGAGTTTTTCAACCCTTGATTTATGTGTGCTAGACCTTGATAAAGGTGTAATTGATTTTATTAAATTGGGTGCAACCTACGGAATTGTTAAACGTGAGTATAATGTAGAGCGCGTTGAGGCGGGGACCTTGCCTTTAGGTGTTTTGGGTGAAGTTAAACCCAGTATTAGCCATTTTGCAATAAATAATAAAGATATGATAATTATGGTGACGGATGGTATCACGGATGCGTTTAATGATTATCAAGAATTTGCAGATTTCGTAAATGCAATTGCAAGCACAAATCCGCAAGTTGTGGCTCAAACCATTTTAGATGAGGCTGTTGCGCAATATGGCGGAATTGCAAAGGATGATATGACCGTATTGGTGGCTAGAACATTTTTAAAAGGGTAAATACTCAATTTCTAGTTCAAGATTAATATTGTATTTTTCATATACTCTAGATTTTATAATATCAATTAATTGCAAAACGTCTTTGCAGGTTGCTCCATCAAGATTTACGATAAATCCTGCATGTTTTGTTGATATTTGGGCAGCACCTACCCTTGTTCCCTTTAGTTGTAATTCGTCAATGAGTTTTGCCGGGATTATTTTATCGGTGCGTCTAAAAATGCTGCCGGCATTTGCATATTGCAATGGCTGAGTGGATGTGCGCTGTATCAAATATTCTTGAATTTTTGATTTGATAGAAGGAGTATTTGATGGTGATAGAGTTAAAATTGCGGCCAATATTATGTCGGAATTATTTTGAAAAATGCTTGTGTGATAATTAAAATTGCAATCGGATTTATTGAGATACACAATACATTTGTCGCGAAGGACTGTGACATATTGTATAAGTGAGCCGATATCGTGATTATATGCCCCTAAATTATTTACAAGAGCCCCTCCCAATTGTGCTGGCACTCCAACTGCGAATTCCAGTCCACTCAAACAATTGTCGGATGTGTACTGAACCAATTCGCTTAGATAAGCGCCCGAACTGGCATATAAGGCATTGTCCCTAATTTTTTTGTGACTATCCACATATTTAATAATTGTGCCATTATATCCCAAATCGTCAAATAGTATATTTGAACCATTGCCGATTACTTTATATTTTATATTGTGTTGTATGCAAACATTAATCGTATCTAGCAGTGCGTCAATATTATGTGCCAAGACAATATATTTGGCATTACCGCCAATTTGAAATGTACATAAATTACGTAAAGGCTCATCTTTTAAATATGTGATATTATTAATTCTTTTAAACATAAAACCTCAAAATTAATTAATAATTAAAATTAATTAAAAATATTAAAAAATCAAACAAAATGCTTAAAATAAGCAAGATGTGTGTGCAAAATATTTAATTGTTAAAAATATTTGGGACAAAACATTTTTTTAAAGCATTCTCCATTAGTGAATAATTTTCCTTATTATATAGCGATAGATGTTTGGTGCTAAAAAGTGAAAGATTTGCAAGTTTTTGCTGATTTGAATCGCTAAGCAAATATTCAACAAATTTAAGAATTTCTTCATCACTATTGGTTATTCCAATATATTGAATTAAATCTGTAAAGGCGTCAACTGGCTGGTATTCAACGCTAAATCTACCAAGGCTTTCTAAATTTGAAATTCTAAATAGGTCACGTGCGGTTCCCAACAATTTTATATCTGAGCTATTTACAAATTTGGTATAACATTCGTAAGAAGACAACGTTGAGCCATTATTTATCTCTATATCATTTACAATAGATGTTGCGCTGTGCATATTGTTGTTGGCTGTATATAATTGTGTGGGGGTGCAGTTTGTTTTTGTAAAATAACAATACCCACTGGCAATATATGGGATTGCCATTAATTTGCCATTGTATTTTGCGCTGTCTAGAAAATTGTCGCAGACATCATATTCGCTATTAAATTCAACCAAGTATGGTAATATGATTGACGCAACCTGCTCGCTAAATGATATAAGCTGTGGTGTGTTTTTTAACAACAAGTCTTTTAGTTGGGTGGCGTCAACTAATTTGACCATAAAGAGTCTGGTTGGATTTTGTTTTTGGTATTCAATTGCTAGTTGGTTTAGATGGTTTTGTCTGTTGGTTCCACCGCCCTCAAAGCATTCCACGTGCCACCACTCATAGATTTGTAGGGTATCGGTGTTTCCATCAATCAGAGGGACGGAATTAAATTTTCCCAAACAAAACAATGCGCTAAAAGCAATAAAAAATACGATAATAAAAATATTTAATATTTTTTTAAATTTCATAGATATAAATATGATGAAAATATTACAAAAATTCCAAAATAAAATTAATTTAAATTAAAAAATAACCAAATAAATATTTATCAAAAAAATACAACAGATATTGTTAAAATATATGCGAAAAGCCCTTAAAACAACTGCTTTGTACTAATTTGACAATAAAAAATATTAAGTGTAATTTACTTAATATTTTATTTAATATTGTTTTCATAGTCATTATTGTTTTGATAATCCAATAGTTGTTGCATTGTAAATGGCTTGTTTTTAATATTCGCATTATAATACTTAATTAAATCTTGTTCTATCTCATCTGGGCTAATAAATTTGGCGTCTATTAAAACAGAAAAGCAGTCATCCAAGTCTTTATATAATTCAATTGTTTGAGGGCTGGCAAAATGTTTGTTGTAATAAATTGCAACATCTTCATCGGCAAACCCTATTTCTATCAAATTTTTAAAAACCATACTTTTCATAATATATTTATATATTAACACATAATGGTGTTTAATGCAACAGCATTAAAAAGGTTTAAGTGATGTATAATTATTAAAATGTCATTAAATAATTAAAAAGCATTTTCAAAACGTGTTTTATGTGATATAATATTGTTATGGAATTATTGCAAGAAAAAATCAAAAATTTGCCAACCAACCCAGGCGTGTATTTAATGAAAGACAAATACAATAATGTAATCTATGTTGGTAAGGCTAAAAATTTAAAAAAACGTGTAAGTCAATATTTTTTGCGTAAGCAAGATATACCCAAGGTACAGGCAATGGTTAGCAATGTGGTTGACTTTGATTTTTTCGTAGTGGCAACTGAGTATGATGCGCTTGCACTTGAAAGTAACTTAATCAAGAAATATCAGCCATACTATAACATACTTTTAAAGGACGGCAAGGCGTTTGCATATATAAAGGTTAATTTACGTGAAGATTTTCCCAAATTTGAAGTTACACGTAAGATTAATAGTAAGGATAAATTTTTTGGTCCGTATTTTGCAGGTATAAGTGCTAATGAAATACTTGATATAATTAATTATGCATATCCTGTGCGAAAATGTGGACAATTATTAACTGAAAATGGCAAAGAAAAAAAATCCTGCCTATATCATGATATGCATTTATGTAGTGCGCCATGTGCTAAAAAGATAGGCAAAGACGAGTATCATGAAATTGTAAATTCTGCAATCAAGTTTTTAAAGGGTGACACTAAAGAAATTAAAGAGATTTTGACCAACAAAATGGAAACCAGTGCCAAGGCGGAGAATTTTGAAACGGCATTAATCTTACGTGATAAAATCAAGATGGTGAATAGATTAAAAGACCGCGTGGTTATGCAATTACGTAATAATATTGACCTAGATGTATTTAGTTTGTGTACTAATGGCGAACTTAGTGCCATGTGTGCGGTTGTTATCCGTGGCGGAAAAGTGCAAGGCGTGCAATCGTTTGATATACTTAATTTTATTGATAAAAATGAAGCATATCAACAATTTTTGGTGCAATATTATACTAATCACGTATATAATGTCGATGAAATTATTTTGCCTAGTGATGTTGGTGATTTGGATATTGTAAGACAATATATTGAAAATAAACATAACAAAAAGGTAACAATCACTCAGCCGTCAACCAATACTGACAAAATGAAACTGCTTAAAATGGCAGAGCAAAATGCATGTTTGCATCTTGAAAAGAATGTGGAAATTAGTAAAAAGAAGATCAATACTTCAATTGGTGCTGTTAAACAGTTGCAAAAGGAATTGGGTTTAACTCGTGAACCAAAACGTATTGAATGTTTTGATATATCACACACTTATGGTGAATATACGGTAGCGTCAATGGCTGTACTAATTAATGGCGAAAAGGCAACCAAGCATTATCGTAAGTTTAAAATTAAAAATGTTGATTTTATTGATGATTTTGCTAGTATGAACGAAGTGCTAACTAGACGTATGAGTGAGTTGAATGGCGATGATATTAGTTTTTCATCAATGCCAGATTTGATTATTATTGACGGTGGCAAAGGTCAACTTGGTGTGGCGCTTGATGTTATACAAAAATTTGGTTATAGTAATGACATTATAAGTTTGGCAGAAAGGCTAGAAGAAGTGTTTGTGCCCTATGAAAGTAAATCAATATTTTTGCCTAGGGGTAGTTATGGTTTGAGATTATTACAATTGGCACGTGATGAAGCACATCGCTTTGCAATCACATATAATCGTCAACTTCGTAGTAAAGGTATGTACAAGGGCGGACTCCAAGCCATTAAAGGCGTGGGGCCAACAACGCGTAAAATACTACTTAGCAAATTCCGCACTCTTGAAAACATTAAAAATGCAACTTTGGAAGACCTACAAAACACAAAAGGAATTTCAATGGCTGTTGCAGAAAATATATACAATGCTTATCATAAGGATATCTGACTTAAAAATTTATAAAAAACAAGAGGCTTAATATAGCTCTTGTTTTTTTGTAAATCTATAAAGAATATTTTGTTTGAGTTGCTTGATATAATGCTTTAATTTCATCTAATGAAACTGCTTGTTTGCCAGTTTGGTCACAGGTTGTATTGTGGAAGTTTACCAACCACTTAAGCATTTCATCATTAGAATTAACAACTCTTCCAATATCCTCTTTTACAATATTACGACCTTCTTTTGGAGTGCAAACGCAATACTTTTTAATTCCGATGTCATCGTTGATATATTTTGCATTTTTAGTATGGTACTCATAAACCTTTATTTTAGTGGCGCTATGTAGTTGAGACAAATAGTAATCGTCTCCATTCCTAGCATTGTATACTGCTTGCTCCATATCAAAAGCCTCTAACTGCTCACTAATAAATTCCTTGTTATTTAATTCTTGCACGATTAATATATAATTATTTATCATATGCAACTCCTTTAATGTATTATAATTATATCATACCATTATATAGCTGTCAATACCAAATTTAAAAACAAACCCCTTAAGGATAGGGGCTTGATTTATATAATTATTTTTTTGTGCAATATTGTTGAATTAGGGTGATTAGTTCGGTTACATCTTCGCTAATACAACTTAGTTTTAGATATGGCAAGTATTTATCGTTGTAATATAGTATTAATGTTTGAGTTTTTGGGTTAAACATTTTGTCTACTAGGCTGGTTTTTATTTTGTAGCCTGTAAACTTCGAGTTGTTGGCATAAGTGCAGGCATCTTCATACGCTTTTAACATATAATGTTCGTACAAAGTATATTCAACTTTGATAAGCGATTTTTTAACTGCAAATATTGTCCATACAATACAACAAAGTATTGTAACAAATGAAATTGTGATTACCCACCAATGGTTAAATATAAGTATGAAACGTATAAATATCATAATCAGCGCAAACGAAAGCACACTCATAATAATCGCATTGGTTTTGCGATACTTTTCCACATCAACTTTAACTTCGTGCACCTTTTTGCCTAGCACTGGTGGACATTCGTTGATATGCTTGTGTGGAGTGTGTGTTTTTTGTTGAGTTATATCTTGCTTAATTAAATTATTCTTTTTCATAACTTTTCCTTATGATTAAATTATATCACAAAGTTTGGATTTGTAAATACCTAAACATTAAACTTAAATACGACTATATCACCGTCTTGCATTACGTAGTCTTTACCGGCGCTTATAATTTTACCCTTTGCACGTGCATTGGCGTAATCGCCCGCTTCGATTAGGTCGTCATATTTGACAACATCAGCACGGATAAAGCCACGTTCAAAGTCAGTGTGGATTTTACCTGCCGCTTGTGGGGCTAAGGTGCCCTTTGTGATTGTCCAAGCACGGACTTCCTTTTCGCCAGCGGTCAGGTAACTGATAAGACCTAGTAGTGAGTAACTTGCTACAATTAGTTTGTCAAGGCCGGAGTGAGATATTCCAAGTTCAGCCATAAATAGTTCGCGTTCTTCATTACTTAGACTAACAAGTTCTTCTTCAAGGCGAGCACATAGTGATATCATTTCAGCGCCTTCGTTTTTGGCAAGGGCTTCGATTTTTGATAGATTATCACGCTGGAAGTCATCAAGGGTGTCGCTAGTGTTGGCTACATATATAATAGGTTTGGTTGTGATTAGGAAAAAGCCGTTGACGATTTTTTGTTCTTCTTCATCAAAACTAAGTACTCTGGCTGGTTTTTGGTCGGCAAGAGTTTTATAGATTCTATCCAACAACTCTTTTTCCTTAATAGCGGTTGCATCGCCACCATGAACAGACTTTTCCACTTTTCCAAGGCGTTTTTGCACAGTTTCGATATCAGCAAGGATTAGTTCCATATTAATGGTTTCAATATCACGGGCAGGGTCCACGCTTCCATCAACGTGGATAATGTTATCGTTTTTAAAACATCTAACCACGTGAAGTATTGCGTCCACTTCCTTGATATGACTTAAGAATTTGTTACCAAGGCCAGCGCCTTCACTAGCACCTTTAACAAGACCAGCAATGTCCACAAACTCGATTTGAGCTGGGGTAACCTTTTGCGTATTGTACATTTTTGCCAACACGTCAAGGCGTGGGTCATACACGTCCACAACGCCTACATTTGGTTCGATTGTACAAAAAGGATAATTGGCACTCATTGCGCCAGCTTTTGTAATTGCATTAAATAATGTGCTTTTGCCTACATTTGGCAATCCTACTACACCTAATTTCATAATTCTCCTACATAATATAATATTTTCTAACATATCATACAATAAATTTAAAAATTAATCAAGGTATTTTTATGTTTTTTATTTATATTCTAATAGGGATTATGCAGGGTTTGACCGAATTTTTGCCTGTTTCTAGTAGTGGGCACATATTGTTACTAAGTGAAATCTTTAATGTTGACCTAGATATTATCTTTTTAAGCGTGGTGGCACATTTAGGAACTTTGCTATCGGTTATTATTTGTATGCGAAAGAGATTAGCATACTCAATCAAGCACCCTTTTTGTAAAACCAACTGGCAATTATTGGTGGCAACGTTGCCTTGTGTGATTGGCGTGTTGCTATTTAATGATTGGGTGGACAGATTATATTCAATATATTTTTTGGTGGCGGGATTTTTAATAACGGGTATATTATTGATTGTTGCAGATTTGATAAGAGCAAAAAATCAAAAATTCGGCTACAAGCACGCCGTGAGTATGGGACTTATGCAGGCGGTGGCAATACTTCCTGGCATTAGTAGGTCGGGTAGCACAATGGCTGTAGGAATGATGAGTGGTGCGGACAAAAATGATGCTTGCGAATTTACATTCCTAATGAGTATACCTATAATAATTGCATCGGCAGTGTTTGAAAGTGTTGAAATGTTTACCACAGGTGTAAACATTCAAATTTTACCATCAATAATAGTGTTTATAACCTCATTTATATTTGGAATATTATCAATCAAATTAATGTTAAAAGTGCTTAAAAATAACAAACTTTATGTATTTAGTATTTATCTATTAGTA
>JAZUAB010000068.1:0-6568 GCA_045637745.1 Candidatus Onthoplasma sp.
GCTATCCGTGAAGGTGGCCGTACAGTAGGTTCAGGTGTTGTTACTGAAATCATCGAGTAATATACTGAAATAAATTAAATTATTAAAAGAAGACTGATTGCGCCAGTCTTCTTTTTTTGTGGTGTCGAGGACACTTCAAATGAGTTGATAAACTAAACAATGTTATTAGTTGTAGATATTTATCAAGTGTGATTTGGGTATAAAAAAACCACTATTTAATTAGTGGTTTTTTGTTCATATTAAAATTTCATTCCATCATTAAGTGTGTGCATTTCATTGATTAAGCGTTCGTGGAAATTTTTGTTATTTATAAATACTACCTGGTCCTCTTCGTTAAGGTCTTCAAACTCTTCTAATTCTTCCGGTGTTAGTTCAAGGTTGTAATTGTCTTTAAAAGTTCGGTTAACACATATTATTGGGTAAGAGTTGCCGCGGTCTATTAGATACTCCATATTAGCAAGGTGATAATCAAACACTGCTATAGAGTTATGTAGATTTGTTGCTTGTTGTACTAATGGCATATCTAACAATATATGTGGGAAGTTTATTCCACATTCCATACCGGCATACAATAAATATTCACCAACAGCACTGCTAGCAATATCATTTAAACTCTTTTTATTTAATTTTGAGTATATTGAAAATAGATACATAAGAGGAATTAATTCGTATGAATGACTTTTAATATCTTTATTAGAATATTTGATACGTGCAAATGCCTCTAGTTTATCTTGTTCACGTTTCACAACCTTATTTTTTTGTATAACATCAAGATTAGGGCTTATATGAGCCATATTGTATTTGTATTGTTCCTTGATTTGATAAAAGTCAAACTTGTCTTGAATTCGGTCATTATAGTATCTGCACATTGCGCACCATAGGTCAATCTCAGCGTCTTGGTCTTCGATACTATATTTCCAAGTTATATAATCAGCATAACGACTAATAAATTTTTTATCTACAAATCTTTTGAATGCGTCAGTTTTTTGATTTTCAAACATAGTTGCTCCTCTTATTATAAATGGCAATACGATTAAATTTATATTTTGATATCGTTATTATACCACTGATTGATATGTTTGTCAATAGCGAGCAAAATACTTGACATAAGGCATTAAATTAAGTATTATATATTACAATTAAGGAGAGTAATATGAAAGTATTGTATAGCGCCACAAAGCCTACAGGTAAGTTAACTTTAGGTAATTATATTGGAGCATTGCGCAATTGGAAACAACTGCAAGACGAATATGCTTGTTATTTTGCAATTGCTAATCTTCACGCACATACTGTTGAAATGAATCCTAAAGATGTTTTGGAACGCACATACGAGCAATATGCGTGTTTTTTGGCCTGCGGAATTGACCCTGACAAGAGTTGTATTTACGTTCAATCAATGGTGCCAGAGCATAGTGAGATGAACTGGTTGTTAAACTGCGTTACAATGATGGGCGAGGCTAGCCGTATGACACAATATAAGGACCACGTTGCTAAGGGCGAAAAGAGTATTAGTACAGCATTATTTACTTATCCAGTACTTATGGCAGGTGATATTATGTTGTTTAATACTTCACTTGTTCCAGTAGGTCAAGACCAAGTGCAACACGTAGAACTTGCACGTGACATTGCTAAGCGTTTTAACACCAGGTTTGGTAAAAGTGTGATGGAACCTAACTATTTTGTGCCAAAAGTTGGTGCTAAAATTATGGGATTATTAAATCCAGAAGGTAAGATGGGTAAAAGCGATGATGATCCTAACAATATAATATATTTGCAAGACACGGAAGAAGAAACTGCTCGTAAAATTAAGCGCGCGGTAACCGATAGTGAAGGCATAATTCAATATGCACCAGAAACTCAACCAGGTGTGTCAAACTTGCTTACAATTATTGCGGTTATGGAAGATAAGTCTATTGAAGAAGTGGTTGAAAGTCTAAGTGGTCAAAATTATGGTGCAGTAAAGGCACGTACAACTGAGGCGGTTAATAATCACTTGCGCCCAATACGTGAAAAAATCAATTATTATATGGAAAATAAAGATGAACTACAGGCATTAATGCAAAAAAGTGCTGACAAGGCACGAGTTGTAGCACAAGAAACAATTGCAAGATGTAAAAAAGCAATGGGCTTGTTGTAAATATTTAAAATCAATCCAAATAGGGTTGATTTTTTGTGATATTGTATTTATTTAATAAAAAATAAAAAGACATTGAAATTTATCAATATCTATGGTATAATCGCAATAATTATAGGAGAATTTATGAGTTTGTTTGACTTTTTATTATTTCGCAATAAGAAAACCAGTGTTTTAGGTGCTAGGCAATATGCCAAAACTAAAAATGCTGAACCAAAAGAAACTAGTGCGCTGGCGTATAGGCAATATGGCAAAGATGTAGCCATATCAATTTCAAGGCAAGAAGATTATGATAAAGTAACTGTGGCGGATTATTATACAATTAATCAATATATTGAAAAAATGAAAGAAGTAGATGATTGTGATATTGAAAAATCATTAAATACTAGCGTTGTTTGGAATAGTGGAAAACAACGTGTAAATAAAGGAACTTACTTTGTTTTTACTCATAAGGGCTCTCTTTATAATATATTAATTAATGATGATATTATAAAAATTGATGAACGACATATATTGGATAAAAATACTTTTAATAGTGTGATAACATTTTATAACAATTCTCCATTGTACGAATATTTTACATGTATGCATGACGAACATGGAAGTACGTATGATACAAGATATTATAGTTCTAAAGGATTTACGCCAATTAAAGCTTTTGAGATGACAAGGAGTGAAGTGGTTGATGATTGGATTTTCATAACACGTTCATTAAAAACCTTTAAAGCGATAGATGAAATTGTAGATATGGCAAAACTAGACAAATACGTATTTGTTAAATTAGATGAATATTTGTTTGACAAAAAATAAAATAAAATGCTAAAATAAATGTATTACGGAGGAAAATATGGGACGAATTTATAATAGTGCGTATTGCAATATGCTACGCGATGCTGAAAAGGCAAAAAATCCAGAACTTAAACGTTCAAGCAAAGAACTTTCTGCTATCGATAATATAGCAACTGTGGCTGATATGCTAGTACTAGAGGCAAGAGATTTAAAATTTATGCGTGGTAGCGATAACAATATTGCTGGCGATATGACTGTGATTAAAGCATTAAACGAAAAGTATCCTGATGTGTACAAATTCTTAAGCGATATGTATAATGTGATTATTAATCCTAATACTGACGCTGAAAAGAAAGTTGCTGACAAAGATGGCTTTATTGAAATGAACATTGACCACACATTACGTGCTTTAGAAAGTTTAAAATAGCAAAAAGCGAGGATAACGCCTCGCTTTTTATGTGGAAAATAATTATACAATTATATAGGTAATGAATTATATAAAGCTTCGTTGATTGTTATTGCAACAGCAACTATTATTGTTACTACAACAACTATTTCCAAATAAGTTGTTGTTGCCTATTCCTAACAAGGCTAGCAATAATAATAGTAAAATGTTTGTATTATTGGCAAGATTAGTGTCTGTGGCAGATGCTATCACGCCTATTAAAATAATCAATAATATTAAAATGGTTAAATTCATAAAACACTCCTTTTATGATAAATAAACTAAACTATTTTTATTTATTCAAAAGCCTTGTATTATGTGATAAGTAATCAATTTTATCGCAAATAAAAAAAGCAACACATATTATTGTGTTGCGTTATATTTAAAACATTTCAAGACGCTTAATATGTCTGCCACCTTCAAAGTTGGTAGATAAAAAAGTTTTGATTATCTTTAGTGCCATTTGCTTAGAGATATAACGACCGCCTAATGCAATCACATTGGCGTTGTTGTGCTTGCGTGACATTTCAGCGATTTGAGTGCTATACGCAAGTACGCAACGAATACCCTTGTGGCGATTGGCTACCATACTAATACCAACGCCTGAACCACATATAAATATACCGCGATTATTCTCATCTTTAAGCACCTGTTTTACAGCGCTTTTGGCAATAGTGGGATATTCATCATCTGGCTGATAGGTTAATGCCCCAGTATCCAAAAATTCAATGCTGTGCCTAGTAAAATATTGTTTTAAATATTCTTTTAATTCGTAACCACCATGGTCGCAAGCAAGTACTATCATAATTATCTCCCAACGCTTAAGTATTAATAATAGTGTAGCAAAATAATTAAATTTTAGCAAATGATTTTTTATAAACGAACGCCCCGTTCGCTTAAAAATACTGTATAGTAAATACTGAATAGTGTATATTTTTGTAAAAAATTATTAAATAATGATTTTAATGTTGATTTTTAAGGCTTAGTGTGATATAATAATAATGTATTGCACTAGATGGGGAGTTAGCGGTGCCCTGTAACTTGCAATCCGCTATAGCAAGGTTGATGCAATATCTCGGGGCAAACTTGGTTGTGTTGAGTATGTGTTATTTATGTTGAAGTTAGGGTCTTATTCAATAGGTACTTGTGAATTATGTCAGGGCAGGAATGCAGCAGCATTAAGTGGGAATCCTATGTGCTTTAAGGTTGCTCTAGTGGAGTGGATAATATGTATGCCAGCAATTGATTTGTTTCAAAATATTGTGTGCAATATACCATTTTTTAACTTCCGGATTAAACTGGAAGTTTTTTATTGCGTTAATATGATTAATTAATAATAGAATTTTTGTAAATATATGTCGAACTTTAAATATTTATTGACAAATTATTGACAAATTATATTTAAATTATGTATAATAACAATCAAGTGTAAAAGGAGAGATATGCACGAGGTTTTACATGTGTTGGAACACGCGTTACTTGATACATTAAAGATTGCGCCAGTATTGCTAGTGGTGTATTTTTTGATTGAGTTTTTAGAGTATAAGAACCTTATGCAATTTCAGCACTCTAAAATGCTTAAAGGTAAGTCAAGTCCTGTGTTTGCATCCCTTTTTGGAAGTTTACCACAATGCGGATTTTCAGTAGTTACAACTGACTTATATACCAAAGGCGCTGTATCAATCGGTGCATTGTTGTCGGTGTATATTGCCACAAGTGATGAGGCGCTACCTATAATGTTGTCACATGCTGGCAGTTGGGTGGCACTGCTTGCTTTAATCGGATGTAAAATTATTCTTGGTATAGCAATAGGCTATTTGGCAATATGGCTATATCCAAAAGTGTTCAAAGTATCTAAACTTTACGGCCTTCAACCAAATGTACATAGCGCTCATCACGATGAAGATGAGCATAACGAACACCACTTGAAACATAACGATGAGCATAAACAAGAAAGTGACGAACATGAGCATATAGGTTGCTGTCATCACGATTTGGAAAGTGTTAAATTTGATTGGAAGCACCCACTATTGCACTGCTTAAGAATATTGTTATTTATATTAGCAATTAATATTATATTTGATAGTATAATTGAATGGGTTGGCAAAGACCAACTAACAGACTTTTTATCTCAAAGTAGCCTATTACAACCAATACTAGCCGTGTTAATTGGATTGATACCAAATTGTGCATCTTCAGTTGTAATTACCGAACTATATTTATTGGACGGAATTAGTTTTGGTGCGGTATTGGCAGGATTGGCAGTAAATGCCGGACTTGGATTGATGGTGCTATTTAAGCAAAATAAAAATATTAAAGAAATAACGTTTATATTAAGTATGTTGATTATTCCAAGCTTAATTGCAGGGTACGCATTACATTTTATTCCACTACCATTTTAATAAATAAATCCTAATGTTTAGGGTTTATTTTTTATTGTGGGAATTTATTATTTTAAATATGTTAAGTGTCAAATAAAGATTATTATACATATTATGTGGTATGAAATTTGTGTTTGTAATGGGCGGTTCATATAAAGGATTTTATATCAATAAATTACCAACGATTAAAAATGTTGATTTATTAATATTTAATCAAAACATTTTTTATGATTTTGATTATGAACAAGAATATTTATTTGATGCACCTGTAACCAAAGAATTAATTGATTTAAATTTAAAGTTAAAATGTCCAATTGTAGTATATGGTTATTGCAAATTTTTAGAAGAAAGACAAAAATGTTTTATTATATGTGTAAATGGTAAAGTGTCAATAATAAATGCTAATCGAGAGGTTTATTTATATATTAAAGGAAAATTAATTTTAATTGGAAATAAACTGTTAAAAGGGTTTAATACATTTGCTGGTATTTGCATGTTAAATAAAGATATTAATTATAGCAAATTAAATAAAAAATATTTTAAAAATTACTTTCTATGCAACAAAACCGGCGTTACTTGCCTACAAGGAAATAAAATTTATAGGAAATTTAGAAAATGTTGTTATTTTAGTTTGTGTTTTTATAAAAAAATGATATAATAGGGTAAACAGAATACTACACAAAACGGACAAGTTATGTAGGACATTTTTATGAAAAAAACTTTAAATGATATTGATGTTAACGGAAAGAGAGTTTTACTTACGGCTGATTTTAATGTACCACTAAGCGCTGATTTGAAGATTGTTGACGACACCCGTAT
>JAZUAB010000069.1:0-13772 GCA_045637745.1 Candidatus Onthoplasma sp.
AGCTAGTTACGTGAGTTCGATTCTCATCACCCGCTCCAGTATGTGTCAATAGCTCAGCTGGATAGAGCATCGCCCTTCTAAGGCGAGGGCCGGGGGTTCGAATCCCTCTTGACACACCACTAGAGCTATGACACAGCCTTCCTTTCCTTTATTCGTGTTGTAGTTCAGTATCCTAAGAGAGATTATGAATAGTAGAATTATTAAAGCTTACATAGAGATTACCAAATCTCAAACCCAAAACACTCCTTTAGAGAAATCTAAAACCAATCCCAAACTTGTAAGCGGTAAAATTAAGCGTTGTTCTTCAAAACAATACAACACTCTTACTAAATAATCTCCAAATCATTCGTAAAGCACCGCACTTAAACATTTAAGTAGCGGTCCACCTCGAATTGATATGGTGGGTATAGTTCAGTTGGTAGAGCGCCAGATTGTGGTTCTGGTTGTCGCCGGTTCGAGTCCGACTACCCACCCCAGTTAATAACCTAAGTTTGTCTTAGGTTATTTTTATTTTACTCATTATATAACTTAATAAAAAAATCCAGCCAAATTAATGACTGGATTTTTTATTTTTATAACATATTGTCTGGGTCAATAACTTGTTCTGTTTTTACCATAATTTCTACTGGTTTAACTTCTTCAAGTTTTTGCTCTACGACCTCGCTAACTGCTGGCTGTTCAACCACTTGTTCCGACACACTGTTAACAACCAACTGTTCTGCCTTTTGTTCAATGATTTCGTTTGGCACGGTTGATTGAGTTTTATCACTTTTAAAACTTTCTTTTATGCTATCAAACTGTTTAATCACGTTATTTACATTGTCACTAAATGCCGATGTAATGTTGGTTACAATTTGAGTTAATCCTTCTTTGACACTATCGATGTCAAATTCTTGACTAACCTTTACCTCATCACTTGCACTATCAGTTACAATGCCAGACATAACTAAAAGTCCTAACATAGCCATTATAATTTGGCTTAAATACTCAGTCTTGATTTCTACATTAAACACAGCTTGCATAATTAGCACAACAGCACTTATCATACTGACCCAAAAATTACTGCTTTTTAATTTTTTAAAAAATTTCATACTTACTCCTTTTATGCGATTGTATATCACATATCATCTAGAGCCATAAGCTATTTCCTTTTTACATATTCAAATTGAACGATATTAACATACGGATTTTGTGTAGATGTAGATATCTGTATTTTAAATTTTCTGCACGGAATAATGGTTTGAAACTCATTAATACCATCAGTATACGAATTAAATACATAATTTCCACTATCGGTATTAATTGTTAGAGTTATATTTTTACTTGCCTCTACCATTACCTTTCGTATGGTAATGTCTGTCAAATCATCTTGAACTATATAATTAGAATAATATGCTTTAGGTAATATTTCATCAAAACACTTTCCATCATTAGTAATTTCAGCTATTTTATCTTTATACGTAGAATTAAAAGTTGCTATAATCTTTTCTTCAAATTCAGCCTTTAATGCAAGCATATCCTTAATATCCACACCACGTAAAATTTGGAATGAATTGTTCTGCAAATTAAACTCTATAAGTGCATTGTTTTTCATTTCGCTATCAGTTTCACATCCAACAATTTGTCCATCGTTAAAATTCAATTTGACTGCAAGATAATATTTGTCCTGCAAGTTTGTCGCACACGCATAGTTGTTGGCAACAGCGATAAGTTTTTGTGGTAAAATATCAATCTTACTAACACTAGCGCCATTGAATTTATATAAACCATCGCTAGTCATAAACACTATGCAATCACCACATACAACAACAGTATTTGGATAAATCTTGCTATTGCTTAGGTATATCTGATTGTATGTTGGTGCTTTTTTTGCATAAGTGTTTAATCTGCTTATGCCATAATCACGAAATACATACACATTTTCCTTAAATGTTAGTATTTTTCTACAACTGCCACGTTCATCACTAAGCATAACATAGTCAGTTGTTTCACTAACACTACCAACGCTTTCGGGATTTAAGTTGGATGTGTACCATATATTGTCGGTTTCGCCAGCTATTGTGCAATACAATACGTCATTATGCACGCACATACTAGTAATTGTAGGCACATTGCTAAGTTCATAAGGTACTCGCCCTGTTGACCATACAATAAGCTTGTCATTGGCGCTGATAAGAATTGAATCTAATCCGTCTTTTTTGTATTCCAACACAATCGGTGTGGTAGTAAAAGTTAATTCGTATGTCCAATTTAAATTGTTGACATTGGAAAACATTTGATATACATATAGTTTTCCATCCGCTCCGTGAACAAGCAATCGATGAGTAGTGTCGCCAGACGTTGAAAAATATTGTTTAAAGTGCATTACTTTATTAATATATTCTAGCCCCAATGCTTGATAATTTAAGGTTACACGCCTACTTGTAATATCGTTTTGCATATACATTTGTAAATCTTGCAAGCCTAGACCTGTCTCCAATACTCCGGAATTGTTGTTAAAATTATATATCTGACTACAACTGATATCATTGCTCGATGATTTATTAATCAAATCAATTTTAGAAAAATCTCTAAATACTATTTTTTTAACAGTGTTTTTTGCTTGAATATCAATCATTCCCAACTCCTACAAGGCATAGCAAATAGTTTAAGGTTTTTTAGTCTGCCCAACTTATTAACATAACTAGTATTATATACATTAAACTCTTGAAACAAGCCCGTAGCCAAACAATAATAAGCGTTAACGCCGGCAATAAACATATCTTCGCCAATTTCGTCAACATTAAGCGCAATTTCATTAAAGACGCTGTCTATTTTGATTGCTTGTGCATAAGTGATTGTGTATTTACCATCTTCATCAAATTTGATATGTGTATCACTAAATTTACACTTAATATACCCATACTCATTTTTAACACTGATAATCTTAGACATATTTTCTAGTTCATCAAACGCAATTTGCTTATCGGTAGAATTTAATTGGATCTCCTTAATTGTTGGCTGATATGAATTAATTTCATTAACTACAATTTTAGCAAATTGATATAGACGATTTAGTGCAAAATTACTTTCTAAAACTTGTGGTTCGCTGTATATAGTGATATTAGACACATCCGCATCATTTAGCACTTCTTGAATATTAAGCATTATAGCACTTTTATTAATTAAATCTAATATTGTCATTTGCTCTCCTTTTACCTTGTTAATTTTCGCAACTGATTTTCAGCTATTTGTAGTGCGTTGTTTATGCTTGTTTGATTTTGAGCATTTTCGATAGCCTTGTTGTTTGCGTCAATTTGATTAATGATATCTTCGATGTTGCAAACTTGAGTCTCATATAAATAGTTGATTGCGCGCTTATCCAACTGATTATACGGCAACGTCAAAACATAACTTAATTTAACCCACGATATAACCTCAAAGTTATTTTTAATATCGCTTGAATATATTTGATACGACTTATTGCTTGTATCATAAACAATGTAATAATTTCTATCAAATTTTTTAATTCTGGACGCTATATTATACACGTCATTCTTAATCAAAGTTTTCATATAATCACCTTTAGCTTAATAATCAGTTATTTAACAAATTATCGCAAGTAAGTCTCAGCCTTTGCCCTATCATTGCACGCTCTGATTAACCAATACTTGCGATAAATGTCAAGTTATTAAATTTATAATTAGTTTGCAAATGGATTAGTTACAGTTGAACTAATATTAGTGAATTTAGCTTGTCCATTTGGTTGGTCACAAATTAAGTCTGCATATTTCACTAATGTTGCAGTATAACTTGGATAGCCGGCTTTTTGGTGTAAAATGTTGCCATTTTCGCCTTGAATCCATTCCCAATCACATAGTTGATGAAGTGTGAATTTTGAACTATCTAGCATATACAATGCGCCATCTTCAACAAATCTGTCAGCTACTACTGGAATTCCGTTAAATGATACGGCTTTGTAGCCACCAGCCAAATTCATAACATCCACATTTCTGCGGTAGCAAGACAAATATTGCATATATGCACGCCTCACACCAGCATTACAGGTGATAATATCGATTTCACTAGCAGAATTTTCAGCCAAATAGTCAATAGCTTCTTGAAGCATATCATCGCTAATTTCAGTAGAAGTAGAAGATGTGTAAGGTGTCAACCATTCATTATCTGCACGAGTTAAGCCATACAATTCAGTGGTAGAGCCAAAGATTGCTCCAAGACCAGTAATTTCGTTGCCTTTACTGCCTTGCACATAAGCAACGGCACCAGCAGATAGTGTTGCAGGAACATTGTCAACTGTAACAGTCTTGGTGCTACGATTAACACTTACAACACGTAACCCTGTTGATTTAACTTCACCAGCTTCATCATAGATATCAATGCACATACCTTCAGCAAAATTTCTCACACTGTCAAAAGTAATTACTTTAGAGCTTGCAGTATGTGCGGTAACAGCGCGTAATGCACTTGTTCCGTCGCCGTATAACATACGACCAAGGTTAAATTTGCTTGCAGTTAGTAGTCCTTCCATTTCAGCATTTAATAGGTCTACAAATGCGCCCGCATTGGTAGCACTTGCGCGAATTGCCTTGTCAGAAATAGAAATTTGACCATACAAGTTTTTAAGAGTGGTTTTAAATTGAGCATAACGAGTGCTTTTAGCAGTTGGCAATGCTCCAGTTTCACTACCAGCACCAACACCGCCATTTAGGCCGATAGGTGCCATTTTAATAATATTTTTGCCATACACATCCGCGCTAGATTGCTTAATTTTAGCAAGAAGTGGATTTGCATTAGTGTTTAATTGATTGCACACAGCATCAAGATACGCTTCCTTTAAAGCGCTTTCTGCAGTTGTTAAGTTTATCATAATAATTCTCCTTTTTAATTGTAACAAGTATAGTAATTAAACTTGTTTAATAATGTTTTTTGCCAGACGTCCTGCCTCCTTAATCGTGGTAGGCATATTAGGCGGGCTAACTGGTATAGAACCGCTAATATTGGACACCACACGCACAGGTGAAGCGTTTGTCAAATTAGCTAGATAGTCACGAATAATGTTCTCCCTTACTGTTTGATTGTTATATACGTAATTGTTTAAGAACTGCTCGTCCTCAATATATTGGTTGGCGGACTTATAATTTTTTTCTAGATTTTTAAGCAATTCTTCTCGTACAATTTCCGTATAATCGGTGATATCAACATCTTTTATAGCTTGTTTTATATCTTGAGTAAAATTTCGGGCAATACCGTAACTTTGTTCCAACTCTTTAATAGCCTTGTTAATTTTTTCTTCACGAGTAAATTCGGTTTTTGAATTTTCCAACTCGCTTAATCTTTGGCTTTTCTTAGTAAATTCAGTTTGTAGCGAATTGTATGCCTTAAGCAAACTTTCTGCATCCTTGAATTTACCTAAATTTATGGAGCCATTGTCAGTTATTTGCGAAACAGAGCTTTCAGTCGATTCAGCAATTTGATTAGCGTTATCTTGATTACTAGCCATTTGTAGTTTTTCACTATCCTCTCCTTCGTACAAAGTTTGACTGTTAGGTTGTTCCATATTCATATCTTTTCTCCTTTTTAAATGTGTTTTATTTTTGATTTAATTGTTTATGTTGTTCAATGTGTGCTAACAATCTGTTTTTCACTTCATCATAATTTTTGCAATCCTTTATTGATGAGCCTAAAATATATGATATATGTTCTTCAATATGTATTTCGTGGTCGTCGATTGGTAAAATTTCAACTTCAGATTTTTGCATCGTTATATTTTCTTCTTGAGCACGGTTGATTTGTAATGCGTGCACATCTGTACTATGCTCCCATGCACCAAAACCTAACAAATCTAAGCACTTTGATCGCATACTTTGTGAAAAACCACCATCTTTATCATACAAAATCCCCGATTTTAATAAATCAAGCAACATTGTGCGCCTAGTAGCCACACTTTCGCCTAAACTTGTAGAAGTGTCAAACACTACATCGTCGCTACGGATTTCACTTTTGTCCCAATAATGCATTTCAACTTGCCCCATTTCGCCTGCAATTTTGATTATGCGTGGCATTACGGCAAATTGTTTATATAGTCTTAAAATGTGTTTTGCCAATAATTTCAACGCCTGTTTAGCACTGTCAATTGCACTAATTACACGATTGTCATCTTGCTCAATTAATAATTGTAATGCAGTACCTGATAGATTGGTATAATTTTCGCTATCATCCATAAGATCGCTTACACCTGCAAGGTTTTTAAATTCATTCATCAAACGCTCTTCTTCCGCCTTAAAATCTGCATTAATGTCCGGAGTGGTCATTATTGTAGGGGCTTGCCCACCTTGGCGGTACACCAACACCTTGCCCGGAGACAAGCCGTCTTGTTCCAACGCATCAGTATCTACACTTCCATCTTCAACAGTTAATACACCCATTGATATACGATTAAAGTATTCATGCTTGCGGTTACGAATTGCGTTGTATGCACGTTGAATTGGCACCAATCGTTCAATAATGCTTACGCCATAAAAGCTTCCTGGCATATAAGCTGAGATTTGTTTAACAAATGGTAAAATGCGTTCATTGTTATCACCATTTAAATAAGGCAAATCGCCATCAAACAACAGCTTGTTGCCAGCAACAATAGTAAGTCGTCCATTTGGATTATCTTTAGTTGGTTTTTCATATCTCTCAATCAATACACAGTGATTATCTAATTTGATATTAGTTACCTTGTTAATATGTGCGTCATAGCCAAGTCCGCCACTTGTACCAAAGCCACTATCAAGGCTAAATGAATGTACATTTTCAGGCTCTACATCAATCCCATAAATATTTTTAATAGTATCAATACTAACTGCCTTTGCGTGAATAATGCTTCCCACATCTGCGATATTTTCGCATGATAAATTGTCTGGCAATATTTCAAACGGAGAGCATACACTAATTTCCACATCGCCCTCTTTGATTGAATTTTTGTCGTCAGTGGCCACTATCATACCAGCTTCACTATTCCATGTAATTTTATAGAATGCAGTACCACAAATTTCGCACCAAGTACTAGCGTATTTAGATAGTGACGGCAAATCCAATCTGTTGGACACTGCTTTAAAAATTTCTTTTGATAACTTTGCACTTTTAATATCTTCAATGTCCATAGAGGCTGGCAATACCTCTACATTTGGATTAAGTCTAGTAATTTTTGATATGCGGGTTTCTATCATTGGTGCAATATGATTAAACACTTCCTTTTCCTGCCAAAAATATTGCTTGTCGTAATCATTGATATTGTTATTGCTAGCAATATAACTATATTGATTGCCTACATAGAAATTAATGTTTAATTGCCATTGAGCTTCCAAACTTCTGCGTGCTTCACGCCTTGCTAAATAGTCTTGGCGCACTTGCTCAACTATGTGTTCAGCACTGTTCTTTCTTTTACTCATCTTTACTCCTTTTTTTATAAATCGGTGTAGGGCTTTTAGGTGTTAGCACTCCACCAATCATTGAATATAATTGTTTAAGGCAATTTTCACAAAAATAAAAATTGCCATCAAACACAAATTTTTTGTTTACAATAGTGTAAGCTGAATGATTGTTGCATCCACTAGCACTACATTTGATTTTTACTTTCGTTTGCTCGATATTCACAATTTTCTCCTTTTTTCAATAACTTTAATAACCTTTGTTTTTCTTTTTCTAAATCAGCATCACTCCAATTTTCAAAGCTGGTTACAGCAGTTTCAGATTTATTAAATAGCATCTTAAGTATGTCAGTGTTAGGCGGGACAATTTTCTTGTTTACTTTTTGTTTAACCAATTGTTTTGCACCACTGCCATCCAATACGTATTCGTTTGTCACCTCTTTCAAACAAAAACCCTTTACAAGCTTTTTAATAGCCTTAAAGGTTTCTTCGTCCAATTCTTCTAAATTCATCGTTTGCCCAGTCTTCTAATTAGCATTTGCTTTTGTTTTTCTAAAGGTGACAATTCTGGCTTAGGTGGAGTTTTGTTTGGTCGTGTCATAATGTAATATCTTAGTTCGTCTAACGCGTGGTCATCGGTTTTGACTGGGTTATCGCTATTTCCCCAATGGTAAGCTTTAAGTTCACGTATTAAATTGGTACAGGTTTTAAAAATATACAACTTTGTATGTCCATTTGCATCTTTAAGATAGGACTTTACACGTTGTATACCTGAAAACATATCTTTATTAACGCGCGGGTCAACCGCTATACCATAATCATAAAACAATTGTGTAACACTTTTAGCGCTTGCTAGCGTTGTTTGATTTGCCGCACTATCAATAATTGCCTCTATCATACCATTAAACCCCCTATGCCAATTTAGTTGATCTGATATATGTTTGATTTGTTCACTGTGATAACTAATGTCACGTTCTGCCTCAAAATGCTCCGCCACCACATACACGTTGCCATCATAATCAACCGCGTACCAATGAGCACTTAGCGGATTTTTAAGTCCGGGGTCTATGCTGATTTTGTCCTGCCATTCAAGTGGAATATCAAACGGCTCAATTACGTGCACACTCTCGTCAAATTCAGTGTATACCCTACCGCCAAAATCTTGAAATTCACCAAACTGTCTACTTCGCAATTCTTCTGCCGACATACTAGCGCGCATACTTGCTTTTGCCTCTTCACTGATATATGGATTATCATCCCAACTCATAAAAATATGCCAAATATTGCTATCATTATATTTGTTAAGATATATTTCATCGTATACATAAGTCAAGCCCTTCAATGGCGTCATTGTAGCAAATATTTCGCCATTAGTGTCCAGTACACGCATTTTACATTCAAGATACACATCTTGAGGAGGTTCTTCATCAAACCAAACATAATCTAGGCTAGTGCCTTGAAACTTTTCACGACCCTGGTCACAACTTTTAAATCCAATTTTTGAAATGGTGCCAAATATGTTTTTAATAAGTATATAGTCAATCCCTCCGCCCGCCATATTATCTTTTCTGCCCGATTGCATACATACATCAACAATCCAGTCTGGATTAATGTAGTTAAGTATCTTGGCTTGAGCCACATCGCGCTGAACTTGACTAGATAGCGACACTACCCAACCTGTAGTTGCTTTAGTCAACTTCTTATACGGATGATTGCCTCGTGCATAGTATACAACTTCCACTGCTCCACACTCGGTCTTGCCACTTCGATTTCCGCCAAACACCCAACGGTTTTTAGCTTTACACTTGTGAAATGCTAATTGTTTTTTATGAATTTTATCGCCAGTATTATAGTATTGAAGTTTGTTTTTCTGTAATCTTTGCTTTTGCTCATGAGTTATTGCTAAAATCATATCAACAACTTTCATACGACTGCATTTTACAACAAAAAAAGTGATATTTGACTAATAACTGCCAAAAATTTTTATTTTATATGTGTTACAATGTTTTTATGAAAGTTTTAATGCTAATAATTAACATATTTATTGCACTATTCAAGCCAATACCTTGCGTTGAGGCGACGTCTACAGCTTATGCTCAAATTTTGCAAACTGGTTGCTATTTATACAAAACTCCTGTTGATAATACAAACTATACTAATGTGTATTTTATGCTAGAGAATTCATATTTTGTAGAACTGATTAGCGATTATGATGATGACTTCTATAAAGCTAAATACCTTGACACAATAGGTTATGTAAAAAAGTCACAAGTACAATGCGTTCAAGGTACACCAAAAACACCGTTTTTAAATAACATTTCATTCAGAGTGTTTAGTAGTGATAGCCGTGAAATGTATGATAAGCCGTATGCGCATACTAATAATCCAACACTTAAAGTATATTTACCACTATATTGCACCGACCTTATTTACTATGGCAAAATTTATGGCGAAAGCGCTATTGAGGAGCGTACAAATATATGGTATTACTGTAAATATACCGTCACTAATGAGTGTGGCTACGTATACTCCGACGCTTGTGACAAAATGGATACAATAGTTAAAAACACCGAAAAATTACCTTACATTGATTCGCCACAATGGAATATTGCTAGTGTTAGCACTCAATTAGTAACAATGAATAGTAAACCATTCAAGATAACAACCGCATTAATATTTATCCCATTTATAATATTTTCAGTGTTGTTAATTAAATTTGCTTATCGTAAATCTCAATCAAACAAAAAAGAGATTGATACATTCAATCCCTTTGAATAATTTATTAAAGTCCACGTATGTGGATTTTTTTAATTTTATAAAAATCAATTTATTGATTATGTTTCTAACAGTGTATAAACATTGCATCGCCAAATGAGAAAAATCTATATTTTTCGTTTACTGCCGTGCTATACAATTTCATAGTATTATCCAGCCCCGCAAATGCTGACACTAACATAATTAGTGTAGATTTTGGCAGGTGGAAGTTTGTTATCATCGCATCCACAACCTTAAATTCATATGGTGGGTATATAAATATTGATGTATCTTCACTCATAGGCTTTATTGGCAATCCATAACGTGCCACACTTTCAAGCGTACGCACACTGGTGGTTCCCACCGCAATCACTCGCCTGCCCTCTTGCTTTGCCTTATTAATAATATCGCAAGTTTCTTGAGATATAGTATAATGCTCGGTATGCATATCATGCTTGGTGATATCTTCTTCCTTGCAAGGTCTAAATGTGCCTAGTCCAACATCTAATGTAACTTCGGCAAAAATCACACCTTTATCTTTTAGTCTTTGCATCAATTCTGGAGTAAAGTGTAACCCAGCCGTTGGCGCTGCAGCCGAGCCGGTAACCTTGTTATAAACCGTTTGATATCGTTCTTGATTTGCCAACTTTTCACGAATATATGGTGGAAGTGGCATTTGCCCAACGCGTGTTAAAATGTCTTCTAATACACCTTCATATATAAATTCTATTTTACGATTACCATCTGGCATAATTTCCAGCAATTTACACTTTAATTCCTCGTTAAATACCAGTTCATCACCTATATGCAATCTTTTTGCTGGTTTCATAAGGCATTCCCACACAGTTAGGCTATGACGCTTAAGTAGTAGTGTTTCTATCTTGGCTCCTGTGGTTTTGTACCCATATAGCCTTGCTGGTATAACGCGAGTATTGTTGATTACCAGCACATCGCCCTCTTTTAAGTAATTTTCAATATCGTAAAAATGTTTGTGCTCAAGTTCATCTCTTTCACGATTATACGCTAACAGTCTAGAACTATCACGAGGCTCCAATGGTGTTTGAGCAATCAGTTCTTCAGGCAAATCATAGTCGTAAGTGCTAATATTAGTATAGTCTTTCATAGTTTCCTTTTTAATACAATAACTTCCTTAGTTTTTCATTATTCATTACTTTCTTGTGTTTCAGTTATAAGATGCTTAGGTATAGGCATGCCAAAATGCTCATATGCACCCTTTAATACCACACGCCCACGAGGAGTACGAGCTATAAATCCTAATTGCAATAAATATGGCTCTATCACATCTTCAATAGTAGTACTTTCCTCACCTGTTGATGCTGCCAATGTATCCAATCCAACAGGTCCGCCATCAAACTTTTGAATCATTGATTCCAATACTTTCTTATCAGTATAATCTAATCCTAGGCTATCAATATCCATCAAGTCTAACGCACGCTTGGCATCTGCAATTTCTAGCACGTTTTTACCATCAACTTGGATAAAATCACGCACACGGCGCAATATTCGGTTGGCAATACGTGGTGTACCTCGACTACGCCTTGCTAGTTCATCTGCCGCATCATCAGTGATAGTAATACCCAATATTTTACTGCTACGCTTTAGTATAGTTTTAATCTCATCAGGTGTATACATTTCAAGGCGTGATAATACCCCAAATCTGTCCCTAAGTGGACTAGAAAGGTTACCCGCCTTGGTAGTAGCACCTATAAGTGTAAATGGTTGAATTTTAAGCCTCATACTGCGTGCAGATGGACCTTTACCTACAATAAAGTCTAGAGCAAAGTCTTCCATGGCTGGATACAAGATTTCCTCAACACTACGGTTAAGTCTGTGTATTTCGTCAATAAATAATACATCATTCTTGTTAAGATTGGTTAGCACTGCTGCAAGGTCTGCAGCGTGTTCAATTGCTGGTCCACTAGTAACCTTGATTTGACTACCCATCTCAGAGGCAATGATATGGCTAAGTGTGGTTTTACCTAGCCCAGGTGGTCCATATAGCAATACATGGTCAAGTGCCTCTTTACGCTTTTTAGCCGCATCAATAAAAACCTTAAGGTTTGCCTTAATCTTTTCCTGTCCTACATACTCATCAAAACTAACCGGGCGAAGTTTATTTTCCACTTCGCTATCACTCAAATTTTTAGTACTTGATATAAATCTATTATCTTGTTGTTCCATATCCATTTTTCCTTTTATCTTTTTTCTAAGCGACTTTGTCGCTTAAAATAAATAAATATGCTATCTCAAATTTATTGTTTAAATTTCATACCATCTGACAAACTCGTTTGTCATCTTCCTACTTAGGAAGAGTGCGACTTTGTCGCATATATCACCTAATGAATAATTACACTCAACATTACCAATCGGCGTGTTAACTTATTTGCTGATGTTCACGTCACCTATGACATGTTTCGTAATGCTTTTGCCACAATTTGCTCTGCATTATCGGTAGGCTCTGCCACACGGCGTGCCAACTGCGTTGCTTGATGCTTGTTAATACCAAGGCTAGTTAACACCAATACGGCATCTTCAATAGCTGTAGGGTCACTCTCATCACGTTGCTCAAATAATGGCAACACATATTCATAAGGATTAAGTTTGTCCTTCAACTCCAATACAATGCGCTCAGCAGTCTTTTTGCCAATACCTTTAACAGTAGATATCAAATGACTATCCCCACTAACAATCGAATTAACCAAATCGCTTTGCTTAACACCTGATAGTATTTGAATGGCAGTCTTTGCGCCAACACCACTAACAGTAATTAGTTGTAGGAACAAACTTTTTTCCTCCACAGTGCTAAACCCAAAAATCAACCACTCATCTTCACGCACTAACAAATATGTTGGCAATTTTACTTGCTCATCTAAGTTAGGCAAGTTACAAAAAGCCGAATTAGTAAGTATGACCTCATATCCAAGTCCGCCACATTCAATAACCCCCACCCCATCATATTTTTCCCTAAGTATTCCATTAATAAAAGCTAACATAAATATTTCCTTTTAAATCTATAAGTATATTATATAAATTTTACCAAATAAAATCAAGCAATAAAAAACCTTTAACCAAAATACATTATATATTTTAGTTAAAGGAAGTTCTATAAATTAAAAATGCTATCCTTTATTTTATCATCATTATCACTGTTTGTTTTTTGCCTTACCGCAATTTCTTCTAATTTCTCATTAACTTTTTCTAAACAATCATTTAGTTCTTTAATTGTATAATGTCTAAACTTGCTAATAAGAAATAAATTAATTGTTTTATCTTTTGTATATTCATGTCCTTGTAAATCCACAATCTTTATTTCATCATCTTCACTACTAGTAAAAACTTCGCCTATATCTTCTCCACTAATCTTTTTAAATTTATATTGTGAATATGGATAAGTCAAATCTTTCCTTGGTGTATCACAAACAAAATAATCACTTCTGGTATAAGTATATTCTTTGTCCATGATATGTTTAGTATATTTACTTTTAAGTTCTACAATATAATCCAAAGGAGCAATCATCGCTAAGATTTTTTCTTCTTCTTTTTTTAATTTTTCTTTTCGTTGCGCTTCTTTAATTTTATGTT
>JAZUAB010000070.1:0-5968 GCA_045637745.1 Candidatus Onthoplasma sp.
GTCTTAATGAAAGAAAGTAATAAATTAGTTCGAATTAAGGTTCCTGAACTGCTAAAAGAAAAGGGATATAAGTTAAAAGGCAGAAAGCTTGATAGTGCAACATACAGGATTAAGTTGCATAAGTTGTTTTTGCACGAATATAAAGAAACTCTTTCAAAAACCAATTTAAATCACACTCAAGTTCATTATGCTGATATGTTAGAAGTTATTAGAACTTTACGTATTCAAAATAATGCCAATGTGTGTAACATTGAGGAATGTCAATTTATGGAGTGGTACGATAGCTTTACTCCACAGTTGCAAAAGTTAAAGGAAAGTAGAACAGATTTATTAGTAAAATTCTATGAATTGTTAGGGATTAAAAACGAAGAGGTGGCTCAAGATCAATTGACAGAACTTACTAATTCATTTAAAAAATTGGTGATTGCAAGTGGCTTGGAGCCGGCTCAAATTGAAAAATTGCGAAAGGATAGGCTTGCAAAATTAGGTGGATTTAATGGGGTATATCTAGAAAAAGTATCAAGGGTGGTAAAAGTAGAACACTCTGTATAACACAAAGGATATAACATATGTTAGTTAATTTAAAGATTAAAAATGTTGCATTAATTGATAGTTTAGATATAACTTTTGACAAACAATTAAATGTTATCAGTGGTGAGACCGGCTCGGGCAAAAGCATTATGCTTAACGCAATGGGCTTTGTGTTTGGCGACCGTCTTGACAAAACATTGTTACGTGAAGGTACCGACAATATGCGTGTCGATGCCTTTTTTGACGATATTGATGCCGGTGTTAAGGTATTTGTAAAAGAACTGACAGGAATTGATATTGATGATGAACTTGTAATAACAAGAGAATACTACGATACGGGGAAAACTGTCTGCAAGATTAATGGCGAAAGTGTAAACACTACTATTTTAAAGAAGGTTAGCACGCGATTGATTGATATACATGGTCAGCACGAACATCAATCGCTTATGGATAACGAATATCAACTTGATATCCTTGATTTGTTTTCAAAGGGTGAAATTGAGCCATATTTAGATAATTTAAACCAAACTATTGATGAATTGCACCAAGTAAATAACGATTTAAATAATCTAGGTGGAAATTTAGAACAAAAGCAAAATTTAATTGACCTGTATACATACCAAATTAACGAAATTGATAAGGCTAATATTAAGCCGGATGAATATGATAGTTTGTTACAACAAATTAAGGAAATGAAATCATATGAAAAGATTGCCCAACACCTGCAAGAAAGCTATAAGGTGCTAGCTGAAAGCCAGTATATAACTCCAGCCAACGATTTGGTTGATGAAGCCTGCAAACAAATCTCTTACTTAAACGAATATGGTGATAAGTATAGGGAGTTAAGCAACAGGCTAGAGAGCGTATCTGTAGAAATTGGCGATATATCACAAACAATAGCATCGTTATTATCAGTCTGTAATTTTGATGCCGATAAATTGCAAGAACTGGATGAGCGTGCTGACTACATCAAAGATTTGTTTAGGAAATATGGTGGAGATTATAATGGACTTATAAAATATTATGATGATATAAGTTTAAAACTTAATAATCTAATTAATAGTGAAGTGCAACATAAAGTATTAATGGAAAAACAAATAGTTTTGTTAAATGAAATACATACTATTCAAAATCAGATAACGCAAATTAGAACAAAAAATGCAATTAATTTTGCTGGCAAAATTCAAAGTGAAATTTCATTATTAGGAATGCCTAGTGCCAGTGTGCAAATTAAATTGGACAAGCGCGCTGAAGATTATACGCGTAAAGGTCAAGATTTTGTTGAATTTATGTTCTCAGCCAACGTTGGATTTGATTGTAAACCTTTGGCAAAAATTGCGTCAGGCGGTGAGTTAAGTAGATTTATGTTGGCATATAAAATTGTTGTTGCAGACTTGGATGAAATTTCAACTTTAATATTTGATGAAATTGACACAGGTTTAAGTGGTAAAATGGCAAGCGTTGTTGCCGAATGTTTGGCAAAATTGTCAAGGCATAAGCAGGTTATAACTATATCGCATTTACCACAATTGGCATCAATGGCAGATACAAATTTTAGAGTGGAAAAATATAGCGATAATACCACTCATACAAAACTAACTGAAATTAAAGATAGAGAGTTGTATTTTGAAATTGCACGTTTAATGGGTGTTGGTGAAAACGCGCAAGCGTTGCAAGTTGCGCAACAATCCAAATTAAAATGCAATGAATTTAAAAATAATTTATAATTAATAAAAATTATTTTAATTATTAAAATAATAAAAATTGATTAAATAAATATTAATTAAAAATGTTTAACAAAATACTTAAAACAAGTAAATAAAACTAAATATTTAAATTATTTATTTTAGATAAAATAATATTTTCAAATTAATTTAAAATAAAAAATAATTAATAAAAAAGCATATTAATTTAATATGCTTTTTATTTTTTACACTCTTTCATTAGATGTATAGAAAGCTGCCAAGGCGCCAGGTCCAGTGTGTGAGCCAATAATTACACTCATATCAACAATTATTGGTTTTATATTAATACTATTCTCAATTTGATTTGCAAGTAAATTGGCGTCGTCAATGCAATTAGCGTGAGCAATGAATATAATGTCTGATATATCATTTTTAGTATCAATAACCTTTTGACCTAATACTTGAATAGATTTTTTACGACTAATAACCTTTTGAATGTTTGTAAGTTTGCCATCATTGTCAGCGTGTAATATTGGTTTAATTTGAAGCAATGTGCCAATACCTGCTGTTAGTTTGCTTATTCTGCCGGTACGTGCCAAATACTTCAGGCTATCAACAATAAATATATGAGAGATATGAGTGCTAATATCTTTAGCGTAATCTGCAACTTCATCTAAAGATTTGGTTCCATCATTAAATTTGCTAGTCAATATTGCTGCCAATCCTTGACCAATGCATGCTGTCAAACTGTCGATAATTCTAACTCTATCACCATAAATTTCTTTAAGTTGTTCGCTGGCAGATACAAAGTTGTTGTATGTGCCACTTAAGTTACGGCTAAATCCAATATGTACAATGTCATACCCAGCTTTTAGATGAGTTTCTAAAAACTCTTTTGCGGTATATTCATTAACTAAGCTGGTGCTAACCTTTTTGTCAGCTTTCATAGCTTTATAAAAATCTTCACTAGATATTGGATTAGTTTTAGTGTTATATTCTACTCCATCCACATTTACGTTCATACCAACTACTTCAATATTATATTGTGAACAAAGTTCAGGTGTTAAATCGCAAGTGCCTTCGGCGGTTATTAAAATTTTATTCATAAGTGCTCCTAATAGACAATAGTCTATATTATTATAACAATTATATGATAAAACATCAAGCAATATATGCTACATAAATAAACAAATTTTGTCGAATGTGCAATAATTTATATATAAAAAATGCTAACACAATGAAAAATTTTATGTTAAAATACTTATAAGGAGGGGTTATGGTAAAAGAAGCGAAGAAAGTAAAAACCAAAGCAAAAATCAATTGGGGCTGGGATGCGCCTGAAGATAGAAACGGTAAGGCGAAGAGAAGTTCTAATAAAAATGCACGAAAAATAAAGAAGTTGGGATTTAAAGCAATACTAATCATTTTACTAGTAACCATTATTGGTGGTGCGATTGGTGTGGGAGCATGTTACTTTGTGTGCCGAAACGATTGTTTTGAAATTATAGGTGAAGATCACATTGAAAGAGTGTTAAAAGCGGAAGATAAAGAACTTACTAGCAAAAATATTTACATAGATGAAGGGGTTAAAGTAATCTCATTTGGTAGAGATGTAAGCGATAAAGTATATATTGAAACAGATCTAATAAAAAATGAAGACGGAAGTTATATTGCAACCGAGCCAGGAACTCATTACATAGTGTATAAAGTTGATGATATAAAATATGGCAAGATTTTCACAATTCAACGCATTAGATTAATTGATTTCGTTGAAAGTAGTGAAGAAATTGTTGTGGATTAGGGGGTGCATATGAAAAACAAAGCGTTTATAACATTTTTGTCAATAATAATGTTTGTTGTTGGTGTAGTTGCTGGCATTGGCGGGCTTACTTATATAACATTGCCTTATAATGAAGAATTGGTTGTTAGTGCTGGACAATATTATTCAAAATCAGCTCAAGACGATACAGTTGCGGTGGCAAAAGGTGTTCAACCGGCTGAAGAAGGTGCGGTGTCAGTTCACTTTTTAGAGTTAGGAAATAAATATACTGGCGATTGTACATATATAAAGGTTGGCGAAAATATTGATATATTGATAGACTGTGGCTCAAAGTCTAATAGTATTGCAACAGTAAGCAATTATCTAAATAATTATGTGACAGATGGTGTGCTTGAATATGTTATTGTAACTCACGCGCACCAAGACCATTATGCAGGCTTTGCTACCACCACTAAAATTGATAGTATTTTTGATTTATACGAATGTGAAACAATTATAACTTTTTCTAATACTAATCAAAAAACTGCAACTGAATATATTGATGCCGATGCTTCAGATGAAAACACTGTATCAACGTTAGGAATAACATCTTATGCAAGTGCCAGCAAGTCGGTGTCAGCAATGTATAAAAACTTTACTCGTGAATTAACCGATGAATTAAATACAACCTTAACAAAAGGCTCTAAGTCTGGACAAAAACCAGTGCATTATACTGTCAATGAAGTATTGACGCAATATACTGACGGAAAGATTGAATTGGATTCCGATAATGATATTAATTTACAAATATTAAACAGTAAGTTTTATACTGAAAAAGCTAGTAGTGAAAACGATTATTCGGTATGTACATTATTAAATCAAGGTGAAAAATATTTTATATTCACAGGAGATTTAGAGGTTGAGGGTGAAGAAGAACTTGTTAAATTAAATGCTTTGCCAAAAGTTGAGTTATATAAAGCTGGTCATCACGGAAGTAAAACATCATCTAGTATGACTTTGTTAGAGGAAATTGAACCCAAAATTGTATGTGTATGTTGTTGTGCGGGAAGTAGCGAATATACCGATACAGATGCCAACCAATTCCCAACTAAACAATTTTTGATAAATGTTTCACAATTTACAACCAATGTATATGTTACCACATTATGTGAGGATTACGATAGTGGAAAATTTACATCATTTAACGGCAATATTGTGGTTATGGCTAAAAAGGAAGATACTCAAATGACTGTATGCTGTAGCAATAATACAACAAAACTAAAAGATACAGATTGGTTTAAAAACAATAGGCTGGAGATGTGTATGCAAGTAGAAACTGGCGAATTAGCCTTGCATTCAAGTTGGCAACAATAAATTAATAAAAACACAATTTAACAATTGTGTTTTTTAAAAATCTATTATCTTACTCATTGTGTCGTTGCTGGCTTTGCTGTTATGTTCAAAGGTTACGAACTCTTTTCGCACACCTAAAGAATTACATTCATATATTGATTTTTTCGTTAAAATCTTGCTGTAACCTCTTCTACGTGCTGATGGGCGAATACAAGTTATTACGTATGCACGTTTAATGTTATTTAAATTGTATAAAATAATTTCAAGCATTCCAATTAGTTGATTGGTTGTAGAGTCTGTTACCAAATAAGTAAGTTTAACCGCATTGTCAAACTCGGGGAAAGTGGTGGAATGAGTTTGCTTGATTGTGTTCGCAAGCCATTCAACGTAATCAGAATATAGGTTTAAATTATTGGTGCCGTTAAATTTGCAATATGTAGATATAAATTCTTTTTTCATATCTAAAACAGCGTTTTCATCAATTATGCTTGGCTCACGCAGAGTTATATTGTCGATAAGTGGTTTAATCATACGCATATTATATCATTAAAGGATTAAAAACAAAAGTGTAAGAGTCAAATTTATTACAAATTCTACAATTTTTCGCCAATAAATTTATATTGATTAATGATTAAAAACA
>JAZUAB010000071.1:0-2760 GCA_045637745.1 Candidatus Onthoplasma sp.
AGGAAGTCTTCTTCGTGCATCTGTTGAGTTTGCTAAAAATGTACGCAGTATGCCACGCGGTAGTAACGAAGATGTTAGTATGATGGTGGCGGATAAGGACAACCTATTGGTACTAAGTTCTAATGGCGAAATCCTAGAGCCAGACAACAATGTATACTCAATTGGTAGTGGTAGCCCTTATGCGCTTGCTGCTGCTAAGGCATTACTTCGCAATACTGATATGGACGCAAAGCAAGTGGCTGATGAGGCAATGAAGATTGCTAGCGAAACTTGCGTATACACAAATTCAAACTACACATACGAGGAGATTTAATTATGATGACTTGTAAAGAGATTGTTAATAAATTAGACGAATATATTGTAGGTCAATACAAGGCTAAGCGTGCAGTATCTATTGCACTTCGCAACCGCTATCGCCGTAGCCAGCTTCCTAAAGAAGTGCGTGATGAAATTATGCCTAAAAACATTATCTTAAAGGGGCCTACTGGTGTTGGTAAAACTGAGATTGCACGTAGACTTGCAAAACTGGTAAATGCTCCATTTGTAAAGGTGGAAGCAACTAAATATACCGAAGTGGGTTATGTGGGGCGTGATGTTGAAAGTATGGTGCGCGACCTTGTAGAGGCCAGTGTCCGTATTGTAAAAGATGAGCAAGCGCAAAAGGTACGCGAAAAAGCATTGGCTATTGTAAACAAAAAGTTAAAAGACATTATATATCCACTAAAAAAACAATTAAAGCCAGAAGATATGGAAACTGAAACATTTAAGCAACAATTTGAAGCGAGTTTTGATGGAGGATTGTTTGACAATGATGTGGTTGATGTTGAAATACACGAACAACCTAAGCCATTTAACATTATGGAAGGCGGAGTTGGTGAAATCAATATTGGTCAAATTATGGGCGGAGTATTTAAAGGCGCACGTAAGACTAAGAAAATGCCTATATCTCGCGCTAGAGAACTTCTTCTTGATGAAGAATGTGACCGCTTGATTGACCAAGACAATGTAAACAAAGAGGCAATCTATCGTGCCGAGCAAGAAGGAATAATCTTTATCGATGAAATTGACAAGATTGCTGCCAAGAAGGCAAATGGTCAAGACGTTTCACGCGAAGGTGTGCAACGTGACATTCTTCCAATCGTGGAAGGTTGTGTGGTTAATACAAAGCATGGCGCAATCCATACCGACCATATATTATTTATAGCGGCAGGTGCATTCCATATCGCAAGCGTAAGTGATTTAATACCAGAACTTCAAGGCCGTTTCCCTATTATTGTTGAACTTGATAGCCTTGACAAAGATGGCTTTGTAAAAATCTTGAAGTTGCCTACTGGATTGATTAGCCAATACGAGCAAATGCTAAAGGTGGATAATATTCAACTTAACTTTACTGATGATGCTATTGAAAAGATTGGCGAACTTGCAGAAATGGAAAATGAAACACGTGAAAATATTGGAGCAAGACGCTTGCAAACTATTCTTGAAACATTACTTGAAGATGTGTCATTTAATGCAAGTGAACAAAATCCATTAGTCGAAGTAGTTGTTGATAAGACTTTTGTAGAAAGCACACTAAACAGCGAATTTAAAACTCACGACTTTAAAAAGTTTGTGTTGTAATATGAACCTATCACGTCAAGAATTATTATTAAACCCTACTCAAATGGAAAAAATCAAAAACGCCAATATTTTGCTAATTGGTGTGGGCGGAGTAGGTGGTGCGGTTGCACATATGCTGGTTCGTGCGGGTGTTACTAATCTTACAATTATGGACTTTGATAAGGTAAGTGACAGTAATATCAATCGCCAGTTTGTAGCATATCAATCAACTATTGGGCAATACAAGGTTGATGTGCTGGCAAATCAGTTAAAGGATATTAATCCCTGCATTAACCTAACAGCACTTAATCAAAAGTATGATAGTTCAAATAATATTGATTTAACTGGTTATACTATGGTTATAGATTGCATCGATGATATCAGGGCAAAGCAATATTTAATATCAAAATGTAACGAATTGGGTTTAAATTTGCTATGTAGTATGGGCGCTGGTAATAGATATGCAGATAATCCTCATTTTGAAGTGGTAGATATATTTAAAACTCAAAATGACGCGCTAGCAAAATTACTTCGTAAATATTGCAAGGAACAAGGTATTAAACATTTAAAAGTGTGCTACACATCAAGTCTTGCAATCAAGTCAAGCCCTGTTGGCAGTATATCGTATTATCCAACGGCAATGGCAACAACCATTACTTGGTATGTGATTAACGGTTTAATAAAGGAGTAAGTTATGGAAATATTAAATAGTTCAAATTTTAGTAATAAGGTGCGGGAATGCGATTTTTGTATCGTTGATTTTTCAGCAAGCTGGTGCGGACCTTGTCGTATGTTAAAGCCTATACTAGAGGATGTAGAAACTTTACTGCCAGATGTTAAGTTCTTTAACGTTGACGTTGATGATGCGGAAGATGTGGCTAAGGACTTTCGTATATTCTCAATCCCAACATTATTAATATTTAAAAAAGGGCAAGTGGTCGATACTATGGTAGGTGCTGGAACTCAAGACGACATAATCGAGTTTATTAATAAGAACAGATAAACAAAAATACGGATATTAAGTCCGTATTTTTTAATAAACTAAAGTGATTGTTCTTTGTTTTCTTTATTTAATTTTTCTTGTTCTAGGAATTTTTCTATTCTTTCTCTCTGAGCGAGACATGTTTTATATTTCTTGCGTGTTAAATAGCCAGTAATAGG
>JAZUAB010000072.1:0-1629 GCA_045637745.1 Candidatus Onthoplasma sp.
TTAATATATAAAATTATATTAACAAAATAATTATCTGTTGCATAAATAAAGTAAAGGAGTTTTATGCCTAATAATTATAATTTGCGTGGAAAGATTGGCAAAGAGTTTACATATAACGATATAAGGAAATTTGCGAAATTAATAGTGAATTATATTAATAGAAACAATATTGCTAAAAGTGTTGTGATTGGAAAAGATAATAGACTTAGTAGTGATTATGTGTTAAGTGTGTTGCAAAGTGTGTTGTTGGCAAATAATATTACTCTATATACATTAGGGGTTTCGACAACTCCTGAATTAGTATATATTACAAAGCGATTTGGTTTTAGTGTTGGCATTATGATAACCGCTTCACACAATAGTTGGGAGTATAATGGTATTAAGTATTATAACAATCTAGGGCAATACTTTGACATCAACAACAAAAACCAGATAATAAATACACGACACAAAAAATATCAAAAAGTTGTTGATATTGAAAATTTAAAAGAAGTATATATTAGAGAATTAAAAGGAAAATTGAACGCAAATAAATATAGATGTGTGTTTGATTGTGCTAATGGATCTATTGTTGATGTTGTGAGAAAGGTTTTCCCTAAGCATATTATTATTGGGACGGATATGACAGGGAAATATATAAACGATGATAATGGAACTCAATCTTTAGATAATCTAATTGCCGTGTGCAAACAGCAAAAGAAAATTGGATTTGCTTTTGATGGAGATGGCGACAGAGTAGTGGCTATTGATAGCGATGGAACAGTGATTGACGGCGATAAAATATTATACATACTAGCTACACATCAATTAACTAAAGGCGATGCCGTAATAGGAACAGATGTTAGTAGCGTGGCGCTTGAAAAGGCTTTGGCTAAAAGGGGCATAAGGTTAGAGCGGGCTAGGGTTGGAGCAATAAATGTGGTAAATAAAATGACAGATAGAAATTGTACATTTGGCGGAGAAAAATGCGGGCACATATTTATGAATTCGCTTACAATAAGCGATGGAGTGTTGGTTGCGATTGAACTGTTGAATATATTAAATAGAACAAATATGTCGTTTAAGGAATTGTTAAAATATTATGAAGATACATTTTATATAGAAAAAAATATCTATGCTAACGCAGATATAAATGAATATGTTCAAGAAAGTGAAAATGTTAGAGTTGTTGTGCGCAAAAGTGAAACTGAGCCGTTGGTGAGAATTGTAGTTGAGAGTGAAGATGGTGGTATTGCAAATAGGCAAATGAAAACTATATTAAAAAGTTTGGAGTAGAATATGAGAATTGGAAATTTACTTAATATGGATAGGGTTAATACATTAAGTATTGAGCCGAATGCATATATAAATAAAGTATCAAAATCTATTCCGACAGAAAATAACTCATTAAAAGTAAATTTTGCAAACATTCCAAAGGTTATTTTCCCTGAGCCATATGAAAACGCTAGGGGATATTATAATAAAAGTGAGTTTATTCCACCGCCACCACCGCAAGTGCCACCACCGCAGCCTCAACAATCAATGCCAATGTTCGACATTAAATCGTTATTGCCAATGCTGATGTCGGGAAAGTTAGATATGTTAAAGCCTTTAATGTCAATGCTTGGAGGAAATAAAGGTGGTGGGTTG
>JAZUAB010000073.1:0-7345 GCA_045637745.1 Candidatus Onthoplasma sp.
GGATTTTGTCAAGAACTGGATAGCGCTAGCGATTGTTTTATTCCAGACTTTAATAAGTTTGAAATGGAATAATTGATAAATAAACAACTTTATATAATTCTAAAATATTTTGACTTCATAATTAATATAAATAAAATATGAAGTCTTACAAAAGATTTTCATATTCACTGCTTGAGCCAATTAAAAGGCATAAAAGATTTGTAAGTTTTATGTTGGTAATGATTGGTGTGTGTATTTTTTGCGCAGTTTTGGCTGGAATTAAGTTTAGCAAAAGCACATTATTAATTAGTTTTTCCAATGTTACAATAGTCAAATATTTGCGAGGTTCTTCCGGATTTGGAGGTATGCTATTTACTAATATTTTTACAATAAGTATATTTGCTGTCATAATTATTTTATCAAGTTGTAAAAAATATTGTATAAGCGTAGGAATTTTTTTCTATTGTTATTATGCTTACGCTCAAATGCTTACACTAATAGCATTTATGCTAGAATTTGGAATTATTAATACACTTGTAATAACCGTCTGTATGATAATTTCAATGTTTATTATGCTATTTTTGTTATTGCAATTGTTTTTACTGTGTATGGAGTGTCAAGGGGATAGATATTATTTCAAATTTGCACTATCAAATTGCATACATATTTTAATATATATTGGTATTTTATTGTTGTTACAAAGTATGGTATTTTTTGTATTGCGCAATTATATTATTGTACTTGTTTATTAAAATTTAAGATTTAAATTAAAACTTCTTGCAGAAAACAAATAATTTATGATATACTGCTAATATATAAATGTAGTATATGCGTTTATGGTGTAATGGATAGTACAATGGTCTTCGGAACCGCGTCACAACTCTCCCTTCTGCTAGATTGCTTATGCGCAATCATATGCTTGGTGGTCGGTTGTTCCTATTCCCTTCAAAGCATTTGCTTTGAGGGAGCCCTGCATAGAACTAATGGTTCTTTAATTTAATATTTTCAAATCGTTTATATTATGCGTTTATGGTGTAATGGATAGCACAATGGTCTTCGGAACCATTAGTTCGGGTTCGAATCCTGATAGACGCACCAAAACTAAACAAAAGTCTTATAAAAAATTAAAGCAATCAATGTTTTATATTTTAACAGCATTTAGGAGGAAAATATGAAGAAAAGCATATTTAAAATATGTATTTTAACATTAGTGGCTCTAATGGGTGTAACTTTTGTTGCCTGCAAGAAAAAGGACCCAAACAAGGCAAACCCATATGCTGAAGTATATGTAGATGGCGCAGTGATTAATGGCGCAGGAATAGAGTGGGAAGACAATTCATTTGCCTCAACCGAACATATTATTGACGAAACGATAGCAACACCTATTACCGCTAGCAATTTAATTACCCGTATAGTTGACGGAACTATTAATGCTTCAGGAGTATACATTGTTGACGATGAAATAACCTTGTCTTCCGATGTTGCATACAACGGCAAAGGAGCATCCGTTATAGCAAATGGTGGAATTAATATTGAAGGCGAAGAGGATGTTCAATTATCAAATCTTATAGTAAAAGGAAGCATTAATGTATACAACTCGGCGACCATAACGCTTGAAAAGGTAGATATACAAGGAGCAAACATTGGAATAAACGTAAGCGGAATGTGTTCGGATATTCTTTTTAAAGATTGTAGAATAACTGCAAGCAATGTGGCAATTAATGCCAAAGGTGATGAAACTGCGGTATATAAAAGTTATATATCAGCAAGTCAGGGCGTAGTGATAGACGCTGATGATGTAATAGTGCAAAATTGTCATATTGTAACCTCTGGACAAGCAGTGCAAGGTAAAGGCAAAGGAACTGTTATCCGTGAAAATTTAATTGATACTTCAAAAGAAGGAATTTTACTTAATAATTCTTACAATGCGCTTGTGGCATTAAATGTAGTTAAGGGCTCACAAAAGTCCATCGTTATTAATAATGGGTTTAATTGTTCAGTAACACTTAATAGTGCAATACGTATAGCCGGCTCAAATAACAAAAATTTATATGTAATAAATAATGCTATAGGCGGAAGAATAATATTAGAAAACAATAACTATTTAATATGTGACGCGAACACAACTCCTAACGACTCTAAAAATCACAAAATATATATGACAGGAAATAAAAACGTTAATGGAGATAATGTTACAAATGTGAACGCTAGATTAGATGTTGGCGCAAATGAGGAAATATTGCCACACACCAACAAAGATTTATTTGTAGGAATGGAAAGACGCGATACAATTCGCGATATTGAAACAAATAAGAAAGTTGGGTTACTGACATATATTAAAAATAATATTGGCGATGGAGTTGCCGTTATTTCGCCAGGGGCGTATTTAACTAATAGTGGTTTGGAATTTTACAACATACATAATAATATCTCAATATATGCATATGGAGTTATGCACGAAAATAGTGATCGTGAAAAAACTATTGCTTTTGCAGACTCTAAAAACATAAATATATATGGTCTTACCGTTGGATATGTAAAGCAGTCTGCTGGGCAAATACATATTATTGATAAACTTGGCTCTAATAAATTATTGGTCGTACCAGCGGCAGGATATGAAAATATCCATACACAAGAGAATGGCGGATTTTATGATTGGTTTACAAAACAAGCGGACGGCTCTAATGGACTTTATCCTATAGCAGATTTATCACATACTATTGTTGATAATGGCGATGGCACAGCAACAATGACTTTAACTGGTAGTGATGTGGCAGAATATTCAAATATACAAGTTGGAGATATAATTACCTGCCGATTGTATGGCTCTAACGATCATTCAATAAGTATAGTAAATGCACGTAACCTTATATTTAAAGATGTGGTGCTTTATGGATATTCAAACGCTCTTGCTTTTTTTGCTGGAGGAGCTTCTAGTGGCATAACGCTTGAACGAGTACACAATACATCTAGATCTTCTTTCATTATCGACAAGGCTACTTACGACAGATATATATCTTGGGAAGAAAATTATAATGTTGATCTGGAGATATATGTTGATGAGAATGGAAACTATAGAGGGTCACTTCCCCGAATTGGGTCTGTAGATGCGACACATATTAACAAATTAGATAGCGGAATCAATGTTATTTCATCTAAATTTGATTTTATGACTGACGATGGAAGCAATCATCGAGGTGTAAGTTCTAGATTGCATAACATTGTTGACAATCGTGATGGCACCACATCTATTTATTATAAAGGAAGCCTTGCGGAATATTATCATAAAAACGGCGGTGGTGTCAGTAATTGTACAAATTTCGAAAAGGGACACCGCATATTTGCAATATCAGCATCAACAGGAAAGGTTCTTTGTGATACAACCTGTATCGACAGTGCGCAACAGGGAATAGAGCTAAACTTTACCATTGAAGATAAAGAGTATAGCACATATGTATATAGAGTGCTTGTTGCAACCAAAGATGTTGACTTCTCGGCAATTGAAGGGATAGACTTGTCAGATAATCATTACAAAATGGACAACAAGATTCTTGTAGATAATATAAGTAAAAATAGCGCAGGATTTTCATTTGATAACACGCTTATTGCAAACACGCGTTCTCGTGGCATTCTTGTTAAAACACGAGATGCGAATATTAAAAATTGTACGTTCCGCAATCTTGCTCATACTGGAATACTTATGTCGGTTGAAACAATTTGGGGTGAAAGTTCTATGGCAAAAAATATCAGTGTGGAAAAATGTCTTTTTGACCATGTCGGCTATGTAGATCGCCTTTACACATATAATATTATTGCATCAATTAGTATAAGTGGGTTTGGTACAGATATTGCAAATATGAATTTAGCATGCAGTGATATTAAGATAAATGGATGTAAGTTTATTAACAATGAGCATAAAGTTGCCATTTCAATAAATTCAGCTCAAAACATACAAATAACAAATAATGATTTTGGGTATCGTGTAGAAAATGGTGAACACACTGTTGGTGTTGCGATTAATATGCATAGTGTAAAAAATATATTTATTGAAGGGAACAAATATGTTGACCAAGTGTTAGATATTACTGCGGTTATTAAAGGAAGTAACTATATGAATGTTACAGGTAAGGACACCGTTGGCGCAAACGGACAAAAGTTATTCCCTAACAAAATATCAAAATAACAAAAAAACCTTATTTACATAAGGTTTTTTAATATTAATTATTCTTTACCAACGAGAATATTGTCTAATTTTCTATCTTGTAATTCTTTGATTGGGTGAGTCTTGTCTTCATAACGATAATCTTTACCAAACTTTTTGATCGATTTATCAATAACCATATGGCTTGCGACTTTGATACCGTTTCCATTAAGCGTTTTTAGGTGTTTAAAGAATCTAGATGTTTTTGGCAAATCTTTTGCGGGCATATATTCTTCCTTAACACTAGTAATCCCAACGGTCAATAATACGTCGCGAATATACTGCTTATTTCCTTTAAATGAAAGAAGTTTTGGAAATTTCTCATTAGGAATAACACTAGAATATTTTTTATTTTCATATTTTTGTAGGCATTCACAGGCCAGTTTTAAGTGTGCACACTCCATTTCATAATGTTCTTTCCAGATGTTGCGAATATATTCGTCGGTTTCATCTTGCATAGCGCTATAGTATAAATAACATTCGGTATACTCGTGCATTACCCATTGTTCTAACCAAGTGCAATTTGGGTCTTTTAAACTTTCATACTGTGACACGTGCTCTTCTTCAACCATTGCGATCTCGGTGAAAAGTTTGCGTCCAAGACTGTTTTTATACATTTGTGCCATATTCATATAGAAGTTCATTGTTTGTTGTTCGGCTGCGGTGATGATATTACCAACCAGTTTTGTATACATGTCGGCCTTTTTTGAATTCATATAATATCTAATATTGTCGATTGGGTGGCGGTGTTCGTTAATAGTAGGACGGCCAGGAGTGATTTCAGTAAACTTGCCTACCAGAGTTTCAGCATTTATACCAAAATCAATTTTTAATAGATTTGCAAATCTATATAGATGGTCAAAATCTTCAAGTAGGGCAAAATCAAGAGCTTTTTTGTTATTAGCATCAGTGTCGTTTTGTGCCAATATTGCGGTCAAGTCAATTGCTAACTGCTCGTAAGCGATTGTGGTTTCAAGCATATTTTCATTAATTGGTTTTAGTGCACTTATACGTTTTTGCTGTTGTTGCTCTTGATTTCTAACTATTGCAATTTGACGGCGCAATTCGTTGTTATTACAATTTCGAGCAAATTGATGAAGGAACCAATTGCTTTCAAATTCGGTGCCATTAAGCAATATAATTCTAGTTTTGGTGTACGGGTCGGTTTTTTTCTTATCATATGGCTTGACGTTGATTTGTTGCCAGCTCATAAAGTAGTTTTCTAAATCTTTTGTTTGCATTTCAAATGGGTTCATAAATTTCTCCTTTCAATGCATAGATTATTGACAGATGTAAGTAATTTATATACGCATAAATATAAAAAGCGCCTATGTAAGACGCTTTTAATAATTAATTTGTATGAGATTTTTTAAGATATTCGTTAATCAATGGTTGCAATCCGCCATCCATTACCTCATCCACATTACTTGTTTCATAATCTGTACGATGATCTTTTACCATAGTGTAAGGGTGGAAGATATAACTTCTGATTTGGCTACCCCACTCAATTTTTTTAAGTTCGCCCTTTAATTCGCGCAATTGTGATTGTTCTAGGGCGATTTTTTGTGATAGTAATCTACTTTTTAATATTTTAAGCGCAGTTTCCCTATTTTGTAATTGACTGCGCTCATTTTGGCAGGTGACGACAATTCCGCTAGGAATATGTGTAATTCTAACTGCCGAGTCGGTTGTGTTAACGTGTTGACCGCCAGCACCAGAACTGCGATAAGTGTCAATACGAATATCATCAGCATTAACATTTATTTCATTATCGTTGTTAATTTCTGGTGATACTTCTACACTTGCAAACGTAGTATGCCTACGTTTTGCCGAGTCAAAAGGAGAAATTCTAACCAATCTATGAACGCCCATTTCGCAAAACAGTTTGCCATAAGCGTAGTCGCCTTTTACTAAAAATGTTATACTTTTTAGACCGGTTGTACCACCATCAAGACTGTCAACTACAACTACATCCATATTATTTGACGTGCAATACATATTATACATACGGTAAAGCATACTAACCCAGTCTTGAGATTCTGTTCCGCCGGCGCCGGAGTGAATTGTTACTATTGCATTATTTGCATCATATTTTCCATCCATAAGGGTGCGAATGCTAAGGTTGTCTACTTCTTCACTTAGTTGTACAAGTTCGCAATAAATTTCGTCTAATGCACCCAAATCATCACTAGACTCCATCATTATTTGTAGTTCATTTAACCCGGAAAGACGAGTTTGGATGTTGTTAACCTTATCAAAAAGTGTTTGCAAGCTTTTAATTTCTTTATTTGTTTTCATTGCAAGATCAACATTTGACCAAAATGATAGAGAGTCGCGCTCTTTTAAAAGTTCGCCAAGCCTTAAAGACAATTCTTTTAAATTAAGACAAGATTTAGTTAATTCAAACTTTTCAATCAATGCACCAATTTCTTGTTCAATATTTTCAATATTCATAATATCATCCTTTTTTTTCATTATACAAAAACAATATTTAATTGTCAAAGAAAAATTTTATTGATTTTATTAAGGATGTCATATATCTTGACTGGTTTTCGAGGAGTCTTCAGAGTTGCCTGAAGAGGCTTTTTCTTCTGCTTCAGTCACATAAATATAGTCTGTACACTCTTCTTTGGATGAAGCAGACTCATCTATATTGCCAACATTATTAGGAATTTTTTTCTTTGTTTTAAATATCTCTAGTTCTTTAATCCAAACAAAGAATTTTAGTTTACTGCGATATATTAATATTACCACAAAGTATGCAAGTATTGCGCACAACGAGCCAACAACCAATCCACCAACACAATCAGTAAAGAAATGAACCATTAAATATATTCTACTACAAGCCATTGCGATAGGAAGAAACAATATTGGCCAACTATACTTTTTGTTTGTTGTCAAGAATAACGCGACGGCAAATGCTGTGGTTGCAGTAGTGTGTCCAGATGGAAAAGAATAGCCACCTTCACTGGTTGCGCCAGCGTCTAGCCACCATTTGTAATAATCGCTTGCCATATTTTCAAAAGGCCTTGCTCTACCAATTGCATTTTTTAATATTAAATTGGTGAACAAAAAGCCTAGAGCGACTGCAAGCAAGATTGTTGCCCCAGTTTTGCGCGAACGTTTAAATAGTGCACATATGAAGCCTATTAATAGAAATAATAT
>JAZUAB010000074.1:0-23724 GCA_045637745.1 Candidatus Onthoplasma sp.
TCTCTCTGCTTGTAAACATATAGTTTCAGGTTCTATTTCACTCCCCTCCCGGGGTTCTTTTCACCGTTCCCTCACGGTACTATTCGCTATCGGTCACTAAATCGTATTTAGCCTTTGGAGATGGTCCTCCTATCTTCACACGGGATTTCACGTGTCCCGCACTACTCTGGATCCCACTTCGTCTGATATATATTTCGCCTACGAGACTGTTACTCTGTTTCGTCCACCTTTCCAAGTGTGTTCGACTATATATACTTTAACTACTTATGTGGTCCTAAACCCCATAGATATTACTACCTATGGTTTGGGCTTCTACCATTTCGCTCGCCACTACTTTGGTAATCGTTTGTTTACTTTCTTTTCCTCTAGGTACTTAGATGTTTCAGTTCCCTAGGTTCCCCTCATAACAGTATGTATTCCTGTTATGATACTGAGACTCACTCTCAGTGCGTTTCCGCATTCGGACATCTACGGATCATAGTTCATTTACAACTCCCCGTAGCTTTTCGCAGTTAGTCGCGTCCTTCATCGGCGTTTAGTGCCAAGGCATTCACTATATGCTCTTTGTAGCTTGATCTCTCTTGACATTTTCGTCTATTACCTTTGATACTCATGCAAAATACATTTTACGGCTTTTGTATATCTTACAAATGCTATATTACTTTGTTACATTAATTTAACTCGTAATTATATTTGCTAATCAAAATATGTAGTTGTCATTGTACTCGTCGTAACTCTTACTAATCTTGCTTGTACTCGTTTCCTCGTACATTCGCTTGATGTTCGGTTACTCCTCTCCCCTTCAAAGCATTCGCTTTGTGGGGTCCCCGTAAGCAAAAGCTATTCGGGACTGCATTCTTTTTTTTGCTGAATGCATTGTAAATATACCACACATTGAAATTAATGTCAACACTTTTTTCAAACTTTTTTTAAAAATTTTAAACTTTTTTGTGATTTCACCCTCTTTTGTGCGAAATTTTATGTACTTTTAATCAAGCATCTCCCAAGTTTGATGCCTTTAATGAGAACTCACTTATAAAATCATTTATTTTATGAAAATCATATTTAATAATGATCTCTTAATGAATATTCAGCTTCCATACGTGCGTCAATAAATCTATATAATCCAGCGAAAATAAAGAGAGAGACAAAACAGGTCTTCTCCCTCTTATTATATATTACAAAATTTATATTAGATATTACTTTCCATTGCGATATTCTTTTTCATGTTGAAGCGCATATTGTTTTGTTAAATTATTTACAGCTTCATATGGAATATAGCCATTCATATAATTATCAAAATCTATTTCCGAGCCACTACTCTCTATTGTCAACTGCTCAAAATCATATTTTAACGTTGCCCCTGCCTTTTGTTCATCACTAGGTCTCATCGACCAATAAAATAGAACCCCAAAGCGCATTAATTTTTCACCATATGCTGAGTCTTTAACTTTAATTAAGTCCTTATTTGTTAAGGCATCGCGTTCTTCCTTTGACATTGGGCCATTTAACGCGCTCCCTTGCAAAAGTCTATCCCAATCAGGTGAGTCTTTCAAATAATATGTATATGAATATATGTTGCCATTTGGCTCCTTGCCTGCCACATCTACGCCATAATCAATAGTAAGCGTTAGATTGTCACAATCATAATCTGAAATATATGCTCTCTGACCACCCCTTCTAAAATGCGAGTCATCCCAATCATCTGTCAACCCCAAATAGTCTAATAATGAACTACTTACAACCGTCTTATTAATTATTTCAGGAGTGTAATGCTGGTCTATTTCTTGAATCAAGAATCTAGCACGATAATCACCTGCCAGCAATAACAGATCTCTATACACCTGATCCCCTAGAGTGTATTTAAGCAACCAAGTTACAACATCGCCATTATTTTCATTGTGATATTGCATAAGAATATAGAAATCATTTTCTTCAGAGTTAGGATCAATAAAGCCAGTTGGACAGATACAATCATTATTGAGAAAATCTTCGTTGCCATATGCGACCTTGTTGCCATCCTCATCATAATAAACAACACCTTCTTGCTCTAAAAATCTAAATGGAACGCCCTTGGTTTGAAAGTTATAACTTCCTTCATTGTAATTAGTCTCATACCCCCGGTTCCAATCTTCAGTCCACTTGTTGCGAGCATCAATAAACAATTGACTGCGTTGGTCATAAATTTCATTGCGATTACCATTTTCACCTTCTGTTGTAAGTTCATTGCCATTTTTGTCGGTTACAATTTCAGCAGATTCACCATTGATAATGTTGCCAAAGGCGTCAGTCTCTGCTGGTTTCGTTGGCAAAAATTGGTCGCAAGATGCAAACGATGCAAGCATTGTCCCTAATAAACCTGTTGCGACTAATTTATTTAATTTAGATTGATTGTCTTTAATAATTTGTTGTAAAGAAGTTTTACGCATACACACCTCACTTGATTGTATTATAATATAAAATCAACTATTAGTCAATACAGATAAATGAATTTGTATAAATTTCTATTATTTTGTAACTTTTAAAGTTAGTATCATTATAAATTAGAAAAATGGGCAATATTGCCCATTTTTCGTTTATTACTGTATTTCAGAGATCCAAGCATATTAAGTGTCCTCCGCATCATCATCTGTACTCCACGGAACATGACATCTAATTTTGCCAATGGTCTTAGAAGAGTTGATAGACGTATACGCTTTCACTTCGTCAGCCGAGTCAGAACCATTTGAAAGTGTAAATCTACAACTTTCAGCAAACAGTAGATTGTTTTGTGTAATATCAAATAAGAAATCTGTAACACACATAACGTCTTGACCTTCTGGTTTCATTATGTTTATATCGCCATAATAGTATCTGGTGTATATAATATTGCTTACATCGTATCTATATACGTACTTATTGTAAGTATATGCCGAGCTTCCAAAATAATCTCCAACAACTAATTGAGCATAATATAAGTCACACTCTGAATCCTTAAATACATTTGATAGAGTAACTTTTTGCATTACTTTGCCTTCACGCCACTCATAGTAATCTCCAACTTTACCCATGGCAAATGGAGATGCAATACCCTTATCTTTAACACTATTAAAATCCTCCTCATCAATGCCAGATTGCTTTAATGAGTATTTTATTTTATTTCCGCTATCATCATAATATGAGATAAAGACTGATTGAGGGTTAATGTATCTTATATGATCCTTTGGCTCGGTTCCAGCCAGATAATATGTTCTGCTAATTTTAATAGGGAATTCGTCGCCAGGCTCAATAAGTTCATTTTCAGCATAGTTTGTTGTGTAGCAATAATTTCCACTTATATAAACATCCTCGTTGGTCATACCACTTGTATATTCAGAGCCATCAGTAGCATATGTAGTTAGAGTTCCACTAGTACCAATAGCCAACTCACCAGAATCGCCCAAATAAATGTCTTGCACTTCCCATGATGCATCAGGCTCTGCCACATGTGTTTTATATCCCTTAAACTCAGTTCCACTATAATAAGCCTCAGCTGTAAATCGATTGCCATCTGGAGTTTCTTTAACGGCTACAGGGATGTCTAAGTCTGTTTTTGCAACAGCATTTTCAGTAAAATTCCAACGCAAGTTACTCAAAGTCACTTTTGGAGAGCTAAATCCCTTGTCTATACCTGAACCTTCTTTAATTGTATACCATATATTTCTAGTGGTGCTAGTTTGTATATCATATGTGTTTTTAATATAATCTTGTGCGCTAGTATCATTGATCACCGTTAAAGTCGCAGATGATTCAATATTGCTAGCAACATATGCATAACCACTTATATTCACAATATCAATATCTTTCTTTAAAGAAGCATCTTTAATGTAATCTTCCATTCCGGAATCATTATAAGTAGGATATAAGAAGTTATAATATTCCGCAGCGCCAGCATATACATACAACTCATTATCTAATTTATAATATTTTGGAATTTGGAATTTGGTAATTCCTAAAGCATGCCAGTTGGAATTAGAACCACCATCCAATTCAGTACGTTCAATTTCACATATTGCATTAATATCACTTAAAGAAATATTGGCAGAAGATACCGCAAAGTAAGATAAAGGTAACGTGATTTTTCCCTGCTTTAATAACGAGATAAATAGATTATATTCAGATGGATTTTCGTTACTGTCTGGTAGTAGGCTGCCAAAATGCTGATTCGCATTCGTCTCATCACATGTAAATATAGATCCATCCTCTTTTATCATAGTTGCAGCAACAGGGATAAGGATTGATTCATCACAATCATTTAACACTCCTTGCCCGTTCACATAATTTACTTTACGAGAATAAATTGGCGACAAGGCCCCATATGAAGATGTTTGAATATTGTTATATGAGGCAGCGACCTCAGCCTGTGCTACAGCTCGTACCTGTTCATATGCATTAGTTGCCATAGGAGCAAAAATATACCATCCCGCCAAACCTCCAGCCAATAGTGATCCAGCAAGAGCAACCATACCGACAGAAAGCCCCGAAGCACTACCATAACTAACAACTGCCACTGCTACAGCAGCAACTATTAGTATTGCAGATGCTATATAGATTGCTATTATTCCAAAGTTAGCCCAAAAGTCGTCCCAAAGGTCGTCATCCCATTCTTGCAACGTAATATTGATTCCAGTGCACCTACCGCTAACTTCAAATATTGAACCTGAATGCGATTCATAGTCAGTCAACTCTTGCGCCTCATCCCAATCTCCAAACACAGTTTCAAACATGAAACCAGAGTCAGCACCCAAGTAATCATCTACTTTAAACCACGAATAACCCAGAGTGAGATTCTCGTCATAATATATATAAGACCCAGTCCCATCTGCCTCAATGCCAAAATATCTAGCAATAAATTCATCTTTTGAATGCCCGCCTTCTACAACTTTAATATTTAAATCATCCGTTTCGCAATGTCGATAAAGATGGTCATCACCACCGCCAGTAGTTTTATCGCCTAGAAGGTCAACCTCTTTCCATCCAACTTGTGTACATATTGGACCATCTGTAATATTGATAGTGACATCATTTCCATTTGCATCTTTACCAGCGTCAACTGGCACCGCCTTCTTAATGTTAATCTCTCCATCCTGATTCAAATCGACATCTTCATCTGGGTCACCAAAATATGTAGCAATACCTCTAGCACAATATAGCCTTGCCGTCTGATTTAAAGGTTGATACACCGTATAGTTAATTGTGCTATTAATCTGTATTGTATAAGTGACCTCATCACTATCAGTAAATTCAGCATGTCCAATTTCTCTATCCACATGAGTGATATAAGATGCATTGTATATTACTTGAATAGAATCTCCCGTAGGTTCATCTTGTGGAATACGTCTAGCCATCATTCTAAACATGGTATATTCTTTTGCCCAACCCTTTGTATTAGGATTGATTGGATTATGATCAACTGGGTCATTGGTTTTTGGATCAGAACCTCCAGATGTGCAATTATACAATGATGTTAACATTGAAGGTGATATAGTTAAATTACTTTGATTTACATAATGTGCAATAAGAGACAATGTCTTTACATCGTCACCTGTATATGTGGCTTTGGTCTTTCCATCAGCATAATCTTGATTTTGCACCATATCAACCGTAAATGGATAATAGTGTGTACCAATAATTTGTGCCACATCTGTACCAGTAGAGCCTTCAGCCACATCAACCAATCCAACTAATCCTCCGTAGTTAAATACATCAGGGTTTTGAATAATACCTTTAATTGTATAGCCTTCATTTCTGAAATTGTATCGGTAATACTTCACATCATTGCTATCTATTAGTGATGCGGCATCGCATAGCCCTGGTGAAACGCTACAGTCTTCCATATCAGCATTTTCACTGGCCACTGTGTCAAGTCTGCCGACGATTACTCCCATATAGCCCGAGCCAACCGTTGAGTTGTTGCTATTAAATATCTTTATATTTGAAGAACTTCCAGTTAAATTAATTCCTTTAACTATACCTGTACTATAACCAATAATACCACCAACACAATTAGCTGTCAAAATTTTATCGTCTTGAGTTTTTTGGATATTTATATTATTTTTGTCTGCTTCAATTGTAATTATTTCACCCGCATCGAAACCATTGCATTTGCCAATATATCCCCCGACAAACAAGCTACCTGCGACATACACTTCCGGTTTAGTTGTATCTGATAAGTTCGGTAAAGACGATATTGTTTGACTGGTAAATCCAATTACGCCACCAACATTGATTCCGTATGGGGCATATATATCACCGCATGCATACGAATCATTAAAGTCCACCGTTGCATCAATTTTACCAATAAATCCACCGATACCAGAGTCTGCATTTTCAGATTTTACAGCATCCACCACCTCATTAGAAGAATCAGTATAATAACCACTAATATGCGTATAAACATCTTCAGGTTTTATATTGGTGAAAGTAATACTGTCTGCTTGTTTAGCAAAACGAGCGGTGTCCATACCAATTGTAATATATTCTGTTCGTGACGGATCATTGTTTCCATCCTCATCAATATAAACAACATTTTCATCTGTTTTAATGGTGGTGTAAGATGTTACATTCTCAAGTTTAATTGGAGATGTTGTAGAGCCGTCTGCCGCATTGGTATCATCATCACCCGAAATATAGCCTGCTATGCCTCCAATATTTGTTGGCAAGAAACTATAATATTTGTTATCAATCTTGTGATCATATACTGAACCATATATAGCCACAGCAGTGTCGTATGTTGTGGTGGAGTTGCTTAATGTAAGTGTCCCCACCGATCCAGCCACGCCACCAACATTAAAGTTGCCGTAAATATTCGCCATGCCATTGTATGCTTTCATCTCTAACTTACTAGCATATCCTGCAAGTCCACCAACGTTTACAACTCCATAAATATTGCCCGCAGTTGAAGTTTTTTCGTCTGAAGTAGATTCTAAACTGGTTACAGCACCTAGTATTCCACCAACATATGCTAGTCCAACAATATCTGCTGATGATGTGCATTTATCAACATCAGTAATTGTTTCAGCACATCCAACGATGCCACCAACACAATACATGCCATCGACAGCCCCTTCAGATGTTAAATAGGATAGGCTATTTTCTCCTGTAATCTTGCCAGCTATTCCACCAACGTTAATAAATTTGTTAATTTTGTTAATTGAAGGGTTTGTTCCTCTTCCATAAACAATATTGCTAATACCCTGATCATTAACTGATGCATCAAAATCTCCAATTGGTGCATTATTAGTAGCATTTGAAATACCTGCAGTTGAGAAGCCTACAATACCTCCAACATTGTATATACAATATTTGCCATTATAATTAAATTTTATCTTATCATCGTCTGATGTTAAAACGGGGTTGTTATTGATAATTTTATCGTCTTCATCTGTACCAGCAGTTAATATAGCTGGAGATAGTCCTGCTCCCGCTGTTTCAGGCGCCCATTTACCTATTATTCCTCCAAGATTGTTAGCATAATAGTTCGACTCTTCATTTTGTTTATCTGATAATGTATCAATCTGTGCATATGCCGTAGTGCTAGCAATTGGCCACTTAGTATCACCATCATTTGATGTGAAACTCAAGCTAGACGTTCCCGTATACAAACCAATAAATCCGCCCACATTTGCATTAGCACGTATAGTAACCATGCTAGGTTGTTCGTTTTTAAATGTAAATGCTCCAACTGAAGATTTTCCAATAACGCCACCAACACCGCCACCATAGGCTGTTGCATCAGCAGTTAGACCTCTGTTGTCGTCAGAGAACTGTTGAACGTCAAACTTTATCTCGCTTTCCAAAGTATAGTTTATATTTGATAATACAGCATCCATACTTCCGATAATCAATCCGGCAGTCAATGCATTATTATAGCGCCTTATTGTTATTTCAGCCGTATCTAGTGTAACATCATTGATACTGCCACCGCCCGGCTCAGCAACCTCAGCTATCACGCCACCAAACATATTGGTTGTTGAATGGGTCAATTTAATATTAATACCACTAGTATTACCTAACGAACCTCCGCTTAATGTTGCAATTGCACCGCCAAGGATTTCCGATTTGAAATCATCTTTTGAATTTTCAAATTCAACATTTAAGCCACCGATATCGCCACCCGACATAGAACTTGCAACACCAGCTATGGTCTTAGCGTTAAGTTTGCCTTTTAATTTAACGGCTGTTCCAGTTCCAGTAATGCCACCAGAGTTGCTAGTTGCAAATCCTGAAAGCGAGTTAATTTGTTTGTCGCTATTAATTGTAATTTCAACACTTGAAGATTGTATAAATACAATATCTCCTTTATTATTATTGCCAATAAATCCCGAAATAGCATTAGTCCAATCTTTATCGATATGTGCCTGGCTTACAAAATTAATAGCGCTATATATTGTTATTGTACCTTCATTACTGTTAATAACCCCAGCAACAGATGAGGCTGTTTTTTCAGCAATAGGTTTAAATTCAACATTATTGTATGTGATAGAATGCATTCCCAAAGATGAGTTGCTAAGCACGCTTCCAGCCAAACCAGAAAGATTGTTAGACGCATTTGCTTCAATACCACCAGATATAGTTATATTATAAATAATGGCATTTGCGGAACCATCAACATTGCCAATAGATGAAATCAATGTAGAATTATTTGTAACACTATTTAACATTTTGATGCCAGTTATTACTGCATTGCCGGCAACAGAAGCAAATAGTGCGTTTCCGCGCAAGTTTGCTATTACTTTAACATTTGCTTCATCAACTTTAGTAATTAATGTGGTTCCAAAACTATCTGGAACTGAAGTGCCTTCTGGAGCTTCATACAATTGTAGAGTTGTATCTAATTCGTAATATTCTTCTCCACTTGCCATATCGCCCGCGCCAGCAAAGATACCCTCAAAATTACTAATTCCCTGCCAATCTATCAACAATTTCGAATGATTTTTATCTCCTGGACCAAGATAATATGTATCCTCAGCATCCTCAGGAACTATAATACTATTTTCTAATTCGAAATACTTTTCAGCAGTGCCCTTTTCTTCTTGTACTTTAGAAATATAGTCTAATAGCCCCAAGTTGTTTATTAGATATGAACTATTGTCATACCACACAGTGTCTAACTCTTTAACCAGTTTTCCAGCACATTTAGATTTTGCGCTTTCCTCATCTGAAACACTTTCAATTTTTATGAAAGTACCATTGCCAGTATATTTAGCACGTTTTTCATTCTCAAGTTTTTTCACGCCACTATCATATTTATATTGATTAAAATTATGAATTGGATAGCCGTAGTTATATGTAGGCTGTGCAACCTCACCGAATTTATATCCGTTGGTCACCATACCATATACTAACCAGCCTTCCAATAAACTACTACTATTCGATGTTCCCGCTTGCATTTCTTCAGTTGATTTGCCAATAATGTCTGCAGTCACATAATCTGGTGCGGCGTCATCAGTTCCATAGTCATCGCTGGTTACAAATGTAGCATAATAGTCAAAGTAGTTGTTTTCGTATCTTGAATAATCAGCCATAAGTGTGCCAACAACACCTTGACCAGCTTGACCTGCGCTATAGCAATTAGCAATATAACCAAGATTGCCATATGAAATAGCGGCAGAATGAATTGTATTGCTTGAGTTAAGATTGCCGGTAAAATAACTATATTCAATACTAGCGTTGCTATTGTTTGTACCGACTAATCCGCCGCAGTGTGCATTAGAAGATGACGTATCTACACTTTTTGCAATACCACTGTTATAACAATATGCAATTGTTCCGTAGTTGATGTTTGTAATGCCTCCAAAGTTTCCATCCACTACCAAATCAGTATATTGCACGCCACACATAAAGATTGTGCCATAGTTGTTTTGTGCAATACCTCCGCGGTTATCATTCCCACTGCTACTGCCATATTCACCATTTAATGTAACCACAACATTTGAAACTGCGGAATGTAGTTGAAGATTGTCAAATAAGCTTGCATTGGTTAAATTAATGCGCATATCATTGCCCAGCAATACACCATTAAAGTCGCCAAAGTTGGTTGTTTTGTTGTTATCAGGAGAATATGTTAATGCGACATAGTTATATTTTGCAGTGTCATGTGCTTGCTCTGTAGATGGAACATTACCAACATAATTATCCCATTCTACGTCATAATTAATCCTATAAGGCTTAAATGCCGAGCCTTCAGTAAGGCCTAAATTCGCACTTTCCAACAAGCCAATAGAGTTAAGAGGAACTGGAAGTCTTTCATCACTCCAAGACCAATCTGAACCTATTTTGCCTTTAATGTCACTTTCAGCACCTGGAGTCAAAGTGCTAGCATTAGTCATTAATATGTTGGCTGTCACATTAATAGGAATACTAGTAAACTTAGTGGTTGTTTCATCTTCAAAAGCCAAAGTATAGTCTGAGCTATATAACACGTTAGTTGTATCAACTGATGCAGTTGTATAACCAACAATAGATTTTGTATACACATTGTGCGATATTCCGCCTATAGTTCCTTTATATACATTTGCCGTGCTCATAGTTAACACTGTGTAACTGTTGGTGATTTTTTGTCCAGCAACTTCAACATCATCAGGTATCAATCCTGACAAACTGCCAGCCAAACCAACCATACCACCAAGAATTGTGATTGATGGAGTGGAAGATGGTGTTATTTGATCGGTTGAACAATTAGCCCATAGTTGACCAATTGACATTGAATTTTCAATCAAATACCTCACTGATGTTTGACCGATTAATCCGCCACCTATCAAACTTGAATTGTAAGCAATATTGCATTGGTCTAAATATGCAACTGACTTATTAATAGTTTTTCTAGGTTCGTCAGGTTCGCCATTATCGCCAGTTAATGAACCTATAATTCCGCCAATTATTACATTATCAACATTTGAGGTTTGCACGCTTAGATTGCTAACCACAGAGGTGAATTGTGTGTTAATCTCTGTAACTTCGCTAGAAATACCGCCAATACATAATGTGTCTAAATTCTCAATATTGGCATTTAGCATCGCATAGCTATTGTTAATATCGTCGCCTATTACTTCCATTCCGCTATTATTTTCTTGCGCAACAAGTCCACCAATAAAGTATGTTGCTTCGCTTTCATCGTACGTATCATCCTCTGCTACATTAACTTGAATATCAATTAATGCTCCACAATATATAACAGCTACTTGATCAGAGTTTGCTACAATTCCACCAAAATAATTTGTGTTAGATTCTTCAGATTCGCTAAACAACTCTACAGATATTGCTCGATTATCCTCGCCTAGTATTAACGCATTGCACGATTGAATATAAGTGTATTGTGCATCTGACACAATTCCACCAACATTAAATCCATTACCAGTCACCTTCATTGAGCCTGAATATGTGCTAGCAGAAATTAGTCCACTAAACAAAACTTTTTCATCAATCTCTTCTTTTCCATTAATTGTGCCTATCAAGCCACCAATGTTAGCACTAGACGAAGCGTTAATATCATAGTTTAGTGTACTTTGACAAGATATTAGTGTGCTTCTTTCAGAATTACCCACTATTGAACCCAGGCTTGCAACTTGCGCATTACCATTCACATCGCTAGGCTCAGTATCGTTACCCGTCACTGCAATATTTTCAAAACGGCTTCCTTTGCCTTCTTTTCCGCCATAGGTGTCTATACTTGTAACTCCGCCAACCGCTCCATATATATCTACAGTATTTTGATCACCATCTCCATTTAAAGACAACTTATTATATTGGAAATCAACATTAGATATACGAGCGCCAGTTGTTTGACGGAAGAATCCTGCTCCTGTATGACGATTAATATCAGCATTAATTTCAATTGCTGTAAATTTTGGATTAGCACCACCTGGCTGTAACTTACCTATCAATATTCCAGTAAAATCAATGTCAAGCACATAATTGCCATATTGCCCAACTTCCACATTGTTCATTAATATAAAGTTGCCATCAGGGTTTTGTACAAATTTTTGTAAGTCATCTCCTGTTTTAATCTCAATAAATATTGGAGCATTGTCAACTCTTAAATTAGGCATAAATTTAGTATTATCCAAATCCCAATAGTTTGTATCCCAGTTGATAAACAGGCTCTCAAATATTGATTTTTGATCTTCTGCCTGCAAATTGTATAGGTTGCGCATATTATTGAAGTGAGCACCACTAAATTTGCTACCAGCACCAACGCTTCTCTTTAGTGCTTCTACTTCAATTGGCATTACCTGATATTCAGGTTCAGTAGGCGTATCTCCAGTTTCCTCATCGCCGTCAGACTCTTCTTCGCCCTCCCCATCAGGAGTTTCTTCCTCTTTATCAGGTGCTTCTTCCTTGTCAACTTCAGTAAGAATATCCAAACAGATTGTGCCATAGTTGATAATTGGCGCAGTGCCTAAAGCTTCTTCGCCTGATTTTAAAGCGATGCTATTATTTATAGAACCTACAATATAATCTACTGGGCGAGTGTTTTGTTGAATATTGTCATCGCTTTCATCTTGATGCACTTCCCACAATTGAGCCTTATCATAGAATGTCATAACTACAACATTGTTGATAACAACATCTTTGCCAACATCAGCATTTTCATAAGACATAATTCCTGCAAAGCCACCAACGACTTGTTTCTCTATACTTATAGCTTTATTTTCAACTGGGGCAAGGTCTAGATAGTTTTGTGCATATACAAATCTGTATCGTCCTCCAATATCTTCACCTACAAATCCACCAATTGTTTGAGCATTGCCATAGATGCTGCTAGCGCCAATGTTTGCTTTGGTCATACAGTCTTGGATTGTGCCACCATAGTTATAGCCCACAAATCCTCCAGCAAGATTTTGACTTGCCACAGCGTTTAAATTGCCATATTTGCCATCACTGTTATCTAAAGCGTGGTTTGTGTAATAATTTGCATTTTTGTCAGCGTCATCCTTGGCATTAATTTCTTCACCACTATTAATATAGTCCGCAAATGCTTTGTCAAATTCATACTGCGTATCAATTTCAACAGTTGCTTGACTATACTTAATTTCAGCTTTATTTTCAGCCACTACGCCACCTGCCACTAAACGTCCGGCTATAGTTGCAGTTTCGTTATTCTGATCATTAGAATCACTTTGGCTAGTTGCTGGAATAAAATATGTCAATCTTCTTGCAGACACATTTGCGCCTAGATATCCAGCAATACCGCCCGCTCTATCTGCGCGAACTGATGCACCATCTACTTGCAATTTGTTTAGATATATTTTTGTTGACGCATCATCAACAACACCAACTATACCACCAGCGTATGAAAGTTCGCTATAGTCTTCAGTTTTTATCCAAGTGTCATTTACATCTGTCCCGTTGGCACCTGATGCAACTATTAGGTCAGAAGTAATATTATATAATCCAGAGCCAGTGCCTGTTAATACACCAACCACACCACCTATAATATTGTGTGCTCGCAATTCATTTCCGCCACCAGTAAGATTAATGTCAATAAAGTACGTGTTATTAGCAACGCCCGCCAATCCACCAACCGCTGTAGCCTGAGTTGAACCCGCAATCTCTAGGTCAGATGCATACGATATATTTAATCCTTTTATTAAAGCATACTCAACTTTACTAAACAGTCCAAGAGTCCCTTCTTCACCCTTTGTGTAGTTAATCATAACATCTGAAATGGTCATACCGTTACCATCAATCAATGTAAATGTCTTTTGACCTTTATCACCTAAAGTGTAATTCGAACGGGTGCTGATTTCTATATATTTTTCACCATCTTTAAAGCTGATATGATCAACAAATCGAACATAGCCAGCCATATTACGATTTTCTATGCCTTCTACAAACACAGAATTATATTCGCTTACGTTACGTACAATATAAGGATTTTTAGCAGTTCCTTGTGCATAACCGTTAGCATAATTGTTTTGTTTTAAATAACCATAAGCGTCAAATTCTTCTGTCCTCAACGAACGAGATATTCTATTAGCCGCAGTCAATTCTGGTAGACTTGTAATCCCCAAACTAAATGTGCTCTTATTTCTATCAATTGCAGTACTATACGTCCAAACTGCATTTAATTGTTGTTCTTGAGTTCCATTTGTAATAAATGCAAAGTTGTTCAAACTGTTTGAATCTGCAAATGTTGTTAGGTCAATTCCTATAGGTTCAATAGCACCTTCTGGAACGATATAGTTTTCGTCATATTCTACAGTGTCATCATCTAGATAGTAACAATTAATCATATTTTCGTTTGACAATAATTGTTTAGCATTGGTTGTTTCAACACCAATTCCAACAAACGGCAATCGAGTTGCCAATCCATCAGTATATTGTTGAACTGTCACTTTGCTTGCACTATAACATTGATATACTTGACCTTGGCTAGCATCATAAACGAACCCTGCCACTGCAGAAGATGTAGATTCACATTCAATATTGCTATAGCAATCGTGTACTGTGCCTGTATTAGTGTATACAAATCCTGCAACGCTGCCCAATCCGCTCGCATAAATCTTACATACAGTTGCTCTTGATTGGGTATTCAAAATACTATTTTCAAGCCCTTTTGAATAGCTATATGCCACTGTTCCCGCATTTTCGGCTACAAAACCAGCCGTTTTGTTTTTGCTAACTACAGCATTTGAAGTATTTTCAATGCTTGTATTTGCCACATAGCACGAACTTATAATACAATCGCTATCATTTCTGCCAACAAAGCCTGCCATAATTCCTCGCGACTTAAAACTTATTGTTTGGCATTTTTCAATTCTTGATATAGGATTATTTCCAGCATCTAAAGTTAGGTGTTCAAAATATTCAGTTCCAACACGTGAGTTAGTAATATTTCCTCTGTTTTGACCAACCAAACCACCAAATATTAGATTATAACCAGCGCCAAGCACCAATTCAATGCTTGAAGCCTTGCCAACTGAAATTACTTCGCAGTTGTATATCAATCCTAGGTTAACGCCGGCTAAAATACCAAAGTTAATGGAAGCGTCTGCCACACTATCATTTTTAATGTATTGTTTTGCTTTAATGCTAGATATGTCGATTGCCACATTCTTAACTATAGTATTTGCCCCTATTGTTGCAAATAGTCCTACATTAGTATTTGTTTGAACAGTTATATTAAATTGTTCTGAACTATCAGTTGGTGCCACAAACACAATCTTCTTACCATTACCATCCAAACTACCTATTGCGGCAGTTATTGGTGTCCAAGAATCTCTGATATATATATCATTCATCAGTATATAGTGCTCATCCTCAGACATCTCTTGCAACTCACTTGCCTTGTAAATAGGTTTAGGTGCGTTTTCCTCAGTTTTAACTACAAAATTTAATAAGAATGTATAACTAAATTTATTTTTAAATTCGGCTGTTTGTTGATAACTAAATTCTATTGTAGATTCATCGTCTAATACATATTTATAATACAAATCAAAATAAATAGTAATAGAATTCTTGTTTAAAGCTCTAATATAGAATGCATCATCCGTTTTTTCAATTTTAAATCCAAATGTATTAGCTTTTATTTGATCCGTATCGTTAGCATATATGTCATATAAAGTTTGATCATACACTCTCCCGTTTGAATCAAATGCTTTAAAGTAGAACATTTTTAAGGCTTCATCATTTAATAACAACACTGGATTTCCATCAGCATCTAATTGAGTTTTCTTAAATATGTTTGTATTAATGTTGTCTCGTTTAGTTTCTGTAGTTGAAATTGTGCTCCACACCATATCAATTGCCTTGCTTGAATTGATAGGTATGCTTAACGTGTTATCAACCTCACCCTTTAAATGAACATTTTTAATGATGTATGGCACTGGATAGAAAATCAATTCTGAACTCTTTCCAACCAAAGAATTGCCATTCTCGGTTAGCGTCATATCCAAGCGCAATTTAAATGGCTTGGCAGTATATGGTGATAGCGTATACTTAATTATAAACGCACCATCAGAATCTTGTGTTATTTCGCTTTCAATTAAAGTAACGTCAGTTGCAGATACTTCACTACCGTCCAAATATTTTAAATAACGAGTAGGCACAACGTTAAATTCGTAGCCATATACTTTTGCAGCCACTGTAACATTGCTTGAACCTTTTTCAACTAAATATACAACATTTTCTCCATAAGTTGATTCTATTGCATTTTCAACATCAATATATACGCCTGGCTTGTATTGACTAAGTACAGTTTTATCGCGTGAAATATCCACACGTTTTCCGTCAATATCATAAGTTTTAGCAGTCACATTAAATGTAAATGTTTTTCTTACACCTACAATATTGTCTAGGATTGTACGAACAAATATAACTCCAGTGTATTCATATGATCCGTCTGCATTGATATAACTTCGTTTTGCAAGTTGCAATGTCTCTCCATCAGCTGTCACACCGGCATATGATCTGTATACCTTATTTTCACGGTCATAAACCATTTGTTGAAATCTTACAAAATATTGTTGTCCATCTATTTCTTGTACGCTTGAAGAAATTTTAATGTTGTCAAAATATGCATAATCGCTTTCGGCATAAATTTTAAGCAGTCCAGATTCACCAGGAACAATCATTGAAGATTCTGTTTCGCTTGACACAAATTCTGCAACAACTGATGTGTTGTCAAGCGCTGTCCTGGCAACAAGGTATGAATAATTTTCAATACGGAAAGTTGTCAATGTTTGAGGCACAAAACTTAACATAACATTCTGTCTCAAATCGGTATTGCTTCCTGCAATTATTTCAACATTAAATTTCCATTCTTTTTCAGTAAATCCATCAAGGTTTAAATCTCGATATTCATCTTTTAACCTTAAATTAAAGTTGTATTTATAACCGCCACCATTATCGATAGTTGTATAAGTGATAATTATGTTAAATATGTCCCAAGCATTATAATTTTTTCCAGCATTTTCGGCGTTTAATCTTGCCTCATCTAAAAGTTTTGATGCATTTTCATTTACTGCACTTAATTTAGCATATACATAGTCTTGCCCTGAGATTACAGCGTTTGACACTGATGGGTACAAGCTGTTCTCGCCACTTAATAGCGCGCTTGGATTTCCATTCTTTATGTCAATGTAGCCTGTTTGTAAACTTGCCACAATATCAACGCCAGTACCTGCTTCGGTTTTTACATCATTTGATAATGTCAACCCCGTTGCTTTGTTATAAACCTTAATATTAATTGTTCTAGTCACAATTCGTGGGTCTACACCAGTCAATAACTCACCAAGCGTCTTATCATCAATTTCATATTTAGCAAGATTTAAATATACATTGATTGTTACTGGAATTGTAATATATTGAACATTGTCAGGCAAATCATTTGTTGCTAATTGCAAGTCGCCTAATAAATACTTGCCAGTGGCAATTTCTTTAGACAACGAAGATAGTGTAAAGTATTCATTGTTAACAACATCTTCTTTATTATTGTCTTTTGCTGTTCCCACAGTATAAGTCATATACAACTTCGTGCTATCAAATGTTTGTCCATCAACATCTTTCAACTTAATTGACAATGTTGGATTCTTTCCAACATTTGTTGAGTAGTCAGATCCTTGCACAGAAATACCCGCACTGGTTTGCACATCAAATGTGTCATCGTGTAATGGACTCTCTACAAATATTACAACAGTATCACTAATATCTTTGTTGTATGCTGAAGTAAACTTTAATACAACTTTACCGGCGCCTCTAAACTCAATTGTATTGTCGCCATCCTTTAAGGTTGCAATATTGTCTTCGGAAATATCTGTTACGGTATAAGCACCTCCATTAGTAATCGCTGGCAATATAGTTTTTTCGATCAAACCATAATTCCAGGTCTTGTCTTCGTTTTGCTCGGTAAGCAGTTTATACTCGTTATTTCCCTTTTCATTATAATATACAATGGCAGTGGCTTTAATCTTATCATCGCTTGTATCATCTGGCGTATCTGCACCTGCAACAAGATATTGCATATAGATACCGCTTTCTTTAGCGTTTTCATCTTTAATATATCTCTGGAAATAATTACCAGTTTGTACACTTTCTTCATAGTAATCTTTATCTACATTTACTATAATCTCATTAGGTTGAATTGTAAGTGTAGGAATAATCTTATCCTTTTCATCAACTTCCACTATATATGCCAAATATGGATAATCATTATTAATACCTTCACCCTTGTTCCATACAACAGTATAGTCACTTATTGATGTGTCATCTTTGCTATTTAGAGCAATTGCATCAACATTATAAAGTTTAACATTTACTTGTTCCTTGCCATCATCTGTATATATAATGTTATTAACTATATAGTTATTGCCAGTTGCAGATTGATGTGTTGTTAATTCATTGTCGGTTAGTTTTCCACTATCTGCCAATACATCACCAACAAAATATGTATAATTAACTGCCAATCCATTACCAAATTCATTGAATATTGCCTTATTGATATCAAAGTCTGCTTGCACAAAACTTAAATATGCCTTAGCTCCACTACCAGATGCAATTAATCCAGCAATATTAGCATAGTTAGCATTGTCTGGGTCTACAGCCACAGTGCCATCAGCGTTTACATAATATATATAACTTACAGCGCCAATAATGTTATATGTTCTTTCGCCTTCTTCGTTAATTATGAAGTTTTCCACATTTCCGCGAATTAATTGTGTATTACTGCTTGCTTTACCTATTACGCCAGCAACATTTCCCACACCTTTAATATAAGATTCCGCACTGGCAACAGTTACATATCCAGCCTCAAATTCCATAAACAATGTACGCACATTTTCAACTTTAGTAGCCGTGTTGTTATAACCAATGATACCGCCAATATTTTGTTCAAGTACAAGTTCATCTGTACCAGCAGTGCCATAGTATTTTAATGTTTTGGTTGTGTATTTATTTGCTTGGCTTAAATCATCATTTAAAGAATAACCTTTTAGCACCATACCATAGTTAGCACATTCATACACCGTACCGGCATTGATACCAATTACGCCACCCATATTAAATCCATCATTAGCCGCGATGCTACCGCTGATGGCAACTTGTGACACTGTGCCCGCATTATAACCAACAGCACCACCAATGCCAATTGAGTTTATTGTCATTGGATCTGTACCTTGCTTATACTCTGTCAACACATCAATATTAACAACGCCAGTAATTAGCGTGCGTAAACTTTGATCACTCAAATCTTCATATGTTGATGAAATTTTACCACCGCTTGCATTATTACCTGCAATACCACCAACATAAATATTTGTATCTTCTTTTAAATTAGGGTTTCCAGCCTCAACCACAACATCCAATTTGCCTTGAGATGCACAATCTAACATATACGCATAGTCGCTACTTTGTTGATTGTCATATAGAATAGTTTTATTGTTTATACCTACTACTAAACCAATATTATATGTGGTGTTTTGTGCACTATAATCAGTGTCATCGCTAGGATTGGTAGCCTTTTTCAATCTTACTTCACTGCTAGCAAGCTTGATACTGCAATTTTCAATAATGCCATTATTGATACCGGCTATCACACCAATATGAATAGGTGCATTAGCGGTGTTGCCCGCATCAAGAGTTATTTTAATACTCACATTATCAAATATAACATTTCTAATTGATGCACCTTCCGCCAACGAGCTGAATAGTGCAAAAGAATTATTTTTTGACGAATCATTTGTTATACTTAAATTCTTTAATGGGAAACGTTTAGTGATACTAACCCCAGTGTTAGGATCGCTTATAGTCATAGAACCATCTAAATGTCCATTAAACATTCTGCTTACAACATTTCCATTAGCATCTTTCTTTGTCCACCAATCTTCTGGTTTTGTATATAGTGCAGAAAGATCAATATTATCGCTAGCCAATCTATAGTGTAGGTCTTCGCCTTCTTCACTAAAATCAATTTTAATAAAATCTTCATATTTAGAAATCAAATATGCTGTAGCATCTGTTTTACCATCACTTACAGTAATCAATATATTTGTTGATTCCGCATATTTGGTGCCGTCGTGCGAATCTTTAGCAAATATAGTCAATAAGTAAACTCCACCTTGAATTTTTGCGGTAATATTAAATATATTAGAATCGTCCGGATGTTGAATTTCTAGATATTCCTTATCTTCATCATCCATCTCTTCGGTAACAATATTTCTATCCTCATCCCTAACAATCTGTTCACCATCAAGTTTAACCTTCTTTAATTTATAGTCTAATTCCTTGTATGTCGCATCCTTATTTGTAGGCTCAGCGGTAATTTGTTTTGTAACTCCGCCAACAGCATCCCACAAGCTTATATATAGATTGCTATAATTATCGACACCTCCAACAAGTATGCCATCAACTTTGGTATAATCTCCAAAATAAATAACTTTACGAGCAGTGTGTACAGTCTCTTCACCAAATTGATGTATTTCAAAATCAAAGAATACCGACTGTATACCCTTATCAACTAAATCTTTCAAATCTTTCAAGGCCGTTAAAGTAAATTTGCCAGACCTTCCTACAAAATCTTCACCAGCTTTATTTAACCCTACAATGCTAAAATAATCATCTAATTCAAAGCCTGCACTCATAATGCTCTCAAAGCCAATTGTGGTGTTTACACAAATTCCGTATATAGAGTTGTAGCCCGTTTCACCATAACTCTTGTATACCTCATTGTTTACCGCATTAGACGAAAAAGCAATTCGCGATGTAGCGCTTGCATTATTACTTACTGCAAATTCAACTGTTGCAGCAGACATATAATGCTCATTGACGAACAAAATCTGTTCTTTATCAGTTGTAACACTCAAATCTTTAGCAGGAACATAAACCGCTATTTCAAATATAAAATATTTTGTTTGAGGAATAATAGTCTTGTCAACCTCCACATAAAAATCTACCGCCACAAACACTATTGATGTAAATCCAATTGTGTTTGCTCTTATGTCAAATAAATATGTGTCTTTAGATTCAGGAGGTATTTTAACCGCACCAGGCAAATAACTGGTCATAGAAGCAGAAGGGTAATATGCATCTCCCTCACTATTAACGATTTTCAAATATTCACTGCTCGTCTTTAACAGACTATTAACTCGTAAAGACGCTATATTAGCAGTTTTCCCGTCACCTCTAGCCATAAATTGAGCAGTTGCACCATCCTGAAGTGCTAAATATTTAACACTTATAGGATTAGTTCCGTCTTGATAATACAATGTGTCTTCCGTTTTAGACGTCCAAATATATGTATCTTCATACTCCACCTTTACGCCATCCGCATTGCCAGTTACATTAACAAATGAATAGCTCCATTTAGCGTTCAATCCATTTGACGCATTAATCAATATATTTTCGTCGCACTGCTTTATTGATCTAAAATACAACTCATATCTATTTGATTCTTTATTTAATTTTAATTTACTCAACTTGATATCGTCGGTCCAGTTCAAACTATCAGCAGAAAATTTAACATTTTTGCCTTCTGAAGAAATTGTCACATCACCCAGATCAATTTCGGTAGTATTTCCAGACAATCCAATGTAGGCTAGGTTTTGTTTACCATTTTCAAGATAGGTGTCGTTCAACTCAGCCATACCAGTTTCATCTTTTTTATAAATATTTACCGCACTTGCCGCCCCAACCACATCAAATTTTGCTATAAATGTTATATACTTAGGAGCAATCGTCTCACCATTAAATTCTGTAGGAGTACACCTAACCTTACACACCATATATACAGTTTTAATACTAGAATCATATTTCCCATCGGCAAACCTTAAGTAGACTTGACGATTAGCATACTGCCTAGTAAATACAAATTCGCCTTTAGCATTTGCTTTCAAACTAGAATTAGCCGTTTCGCTTAACATAAATTTATCTGAAATGTTTGTACCATCAAGTTCCCCAGTATCTTCGTCACGCGACAAATCGCTATAGAATGAGGTGTACACATCTACATCCTCAGCGTTTGATGGAACGGCCTTTATATTTAATGGCATACCTAAAGAGCCAACATATTGAGAATAGATAACCGCTGTTTTATTGGAATTGTAGTATGTAATATTTTGTGCTTTAACTTCGGACTTGGACGCATCAAAATTGCCCTCATATGGCTTTCCATTGATTGAGAATGAGCTAGCCAAAGATTCAACCTTTAAAGTAAACTCTTTTTTCAAGTGTTGTACTGGCGAAGGGGCGCTCGCGCTGAAATCAAATGCAGTAAAGTCAAGTTCTAATTTAATTCGATATTCTGAATTATCATCAGCCTTAAAGGGATTTGTTTCAAATCTTAAGCCAACGCTATTGATTTTATCTTTATCAATAGTGACCGGACTTATTTTAATGCCAATATTGCTATCTGCAATCTCTTTGTAATTGTATAACACTCCGTTTACATACACTTTCATACTTATGTCAGGCTCGCTAACAAAAGAGTATATTGAACGGCTTGTATAGGCATACACATCAACATACTTATACTCACTGCCAAGAAGCGCATCATAAATCACTACTTTTTCACCCAATGTTCTTAGGTCATTGCCAGTTAGGATATTGCCATCCTTATCGGACCAATTATCATTAGCCCCCACGTAAATATCGTTATGATAACTAACAAGCAAAGACCCTTCTTTAAAATACTCAACAATGAACACATAAACAACAGCAGTCTCCTCACTGTCATGTTTTGACCTTGCCAACAACTTGATAACATTATTTTCACTGGTAAGCGCATAACGTGTATCTGTTCGCAAAATCAAATTACCACTATTATCTCGCAACAATTCAACTATTGTTCTTCCATCGTATTTTATTTCATTAGGCGAATCGGTAGAAACCTTCGCTGTAAAATTTCTTTCAAGCAAATCTTTCTCATCATCACTATCAAGTTTACCTACTGCAACCAACTCATAATCTACACCCGTTTGGTTGGTTTGCGTATCGCCCGTTTCCTCATCAAAAGGATGATACTTAATTAGATTGGTTAAAGCATCCAACTTTACATTACCACCAACAACAACAGCAGGCACACAATTGACATTTTGTTCAATATCAGTTAATTCACGATAGATATTCAGCTTAAATTCCACCGACTTGTCTTCCCCGCCTTCGCTTGGAGTCATATTAAATGAAACACTACCAATGTTGTGAACCAACACTGTAAAGGCCTCATTTGGTTTAACATTTTTATCTTCCAAAGACACAGCAGTTGTCGCCGATTGTGACACGTATATGGAATCAACCTTTTTGGATGTTCCCTTAACTTTTACACGCAAGTTTAAAATATGTGCACCGTGATCACTGCTGTATAAATTACTGGACATCGTATAGTCCAGTTTTCCATCCTTAACGGTTACCCATTTATCAAACTTTCCGTCGTCATCATATACGGCATACTCAACTTGAAGATACATTTTTTTGTATCCATCTCCACATGAAACAAGAAATACGCTTCCACATATCACCGACATAAATATTGCTAAGATAGTTAAAATTCTTTTCATAACCCCTCACTTTATCTTTTGCAAACTTATCAAAAATAACACATAAAATTAAATTTGATTGTTTATTAATATAATTATATATTATCAAATTCGCGCGGAAAAATCAAACATATATCTCGACAAAATAAAACATTTTTTTAATTAAAAACAAATTCTTGTAAAATTGCGCAAAAAAATAATTTTAAACCCTTAAAATAAGATAAAATTATTCTACACA